>JAKMEW010000072.1 GCA_022425745.1 Rubripirellula sp. | reverse complement strand
GTGGTCTTTTTCGACGCTGAAGCCTTTTTTGTCAGACGCACCGTAGACTTGGCCACCCTGAATACCGGCTCCGATTAAGAGACTGCTGAAGGCGCCGGGGTGATGGTCGCGACCGCCGTTAACGTTGATGTTTGGTTTTCGACCAAATTCAGTTGTCAATACAATCAATGTTTCGCTCAGTAAACCGTTGGCGTGTAAGTCGCGCATCAGGTTACCCAAGGCGTTATCAAGTTCGCTCGCTTTAGAGTCGAGCCGCCCATAGATATCCTGGTGCATGTCCCAGCCACCGTAATTCACTTCGATGAATCTTGCACCACTCTGAACCAGTCGTCTTGCCAACAGGCATGCTTGGCCCAATTGGTTATTGCCGTAAGCGTCACGAACGTTTTGAGGCTCTTCCTTGATATCGAACACTTTTAGATGCTCGCTACCCATCAGTCGACGAGCTTCCATGTAAAGTTGGTTGTAAGCCTCAACTTGCCGGTTATTACGTCGCTTTTGGAATGCTTCGTCGAACTTGTTTGCGAGCATCAAGCGACGATCAAATAATTCCGATGGGAGGTATTTTGGTAGCGATGTGTTTTCCAATCCCGCTGCTGCATTTGCGATCGGAACCGGAGCGAGGGATGGCTCGAGAAATCCAGCGCCCGGATGCCGGTTGGCACCACCAATGACGTAGTTGCCGGGAAGGTCTTGATTCAACCGTCCCGCCTCAGACACCATCCACGCACCCATTGCTGGATGCTGAATACTGTTGAGTTGTTTGTAGGAGGTACGCATCAGGTACTTTCCCTTATCGTGAGCCCCTGTTTCGGTACTCAGCGACCTAACGACCGAGATGGCTCCTGCAAGGTAAGCGAGCTTTGTGAACCGGTCACCGAATTCCATACCGGGAACTCGGGTTTGGATTGGTTTGGTTTCGCCCGCTTCCTCGACCCCAACTTTTGGGTCAAATGTGTCGAGGTGTGTCATCGCTCCGTCCATGAAAAGATAGATGACATGCTTAGCCTTGCCAGTGGCTGGCGCCGCCTGTGCCTCTCCGAAAAGCCCGGCGCTGGAGATGGATCCGGCGAATGACACACCAAGCGTTTGCTTGGCCAGCGTTTTCATGAAATCGCGACGATGGTTTTGATCGAAATCGATGCGGGGCATGGAAACAACTTTCGTTACGAGGCGGTACAAGTTCAGATTTAATGAATGCGAATCGTTGTGTAACGTGTTCGCTTTGTTGGGATTCGCAAACGACCTTCACAAGTCGTCGTTCACCTTGATGCGGATTCGCCGCTAAAAACTACGGAATGAACAGGAACTCGCGAGTGTTAAGCAGGCCCCAGACGATATTCCCGTAACCAACATTATCGGCTCTAGTTTTCTGTAATTCACCCGCAGCAATGCGGCGGTCAGCTCCCGTCGGCTCACGAGTCAGAACACTCAAGAAGATCGCGTCCACGCGGTCCCTGGTGGACTCGATTCCGAGAACATTGTCAACAATCGCGGAGCCTGGTTCGAGCATGACGTGGGTGATCGGCCCATTGAACATGGCGAGGATCTGAGGGACGGTCGCGTCTTCTTGAGATCCATTGATCGTTTCGCGATCACCCTGCCCAAATTGTCTCAGGAAGTGTTGAGGCGGCAGCGGTGAGGGTAATTCACTTGCGCGGCAAAGAATGTTCCCTTGATAGGCGTGAGCGTTCAAGTTTCGCTTGTAGGTTCCGGCAAAGTAAGTGTCTTTGAAATTTTCAGACTTTTGAAGGACTCGGTTGTAATTGTCTTGAGCGAAGTTCACGTCGAGTGCCGATGCAAGTTCACCGATGTTCGGGCGTTGGAATGGCCAAGGGTTCTGAACGGCTAGCGTGAGGATCGAGTCCCACACCTGTTCAGCAGTCATGCGACGTACGGCTGGACCTGGATAATGGTATTTGTCATTGCTAGTCGGATCGTAATCACTCGCTTCGCGTTGATAGGTTCTGCTGTAGAAGATCGAACGCATGAATTCTTTGAGATCGAAGTCGTTACGTACAATTTCTTCGCTCAGAAAATCCATCAGAGCTTCGTTGGAGGGCGGATAGATATCTTGGAAGTCATCGATCGGTTCGACGAGTCCCACACCCATGAAACGTTTCCAAAGACGGTTAGCGATCGTTTTGCTGAATTGTTCGTTCTGATCACTCGTGAGCCATGCGGCAAACTGCTCGCGGGGTGTGCTGTCGGCGGCTTTGGTCGGGATCTCTCCCCACAGAACCGCTGGCTGGACGACTTCCTTCGGGTCATGGTCCGCGTAGGCGTAATCATGCGGTAGTCGCATGGTCGCTTTGACTTCGCTAACGACGTAAGTGTTCGCACGGACGAGCCGTTGGAAGTTACCGGGAACGCGTCCTTTGTCAAATTTGGTTCGAGCTTCGTTGATTAGGGCGTTGGCTGGATTAGTTTTCTCAAAACCAGGATAACCTTTGAGCATTCGGGTTCGCGTTCCATTGGTGAACGCGGCTAATTGATAGAACTGGTACTGAGTCCAATCATCGAATGGATGATCGTGGCACTGCGCGCAGCCGATCTGTGTTCCCAAAAAGACTCGCACTGTGTTGTCAATGTAAGGAAGAGGCATTCCGTCATCTCGGAGTTGATAACCGACAGCCCCGTCTTCCCAAACCTTTCCGTTTGCCGTGAGCATCTCAAAAACCCATTCGTCATAAGGTTTGTTGATGCGAATTGAATCCTTGACATAACTGAGGTAAGGGTCGGCAATGATATTCGCTTGAGGGCGATCAGTGAGTCGTAACGTGTCTGCCCAAAAGTTGTACATGTTGCTCACGTAATCTGGGCTTTCGAGCAATCGGTCGATCAGATCTTGCCGCTTGTTTTCCTCAGCTGAATCCAAGAAATCCTTTGCTTCTTTGAGTGTCGGGATTCGTCCCGCAACGTCGAGATAAATTCGTCGTAAGAAAACTTCGTCACTCGCCATCTCATTGGGACGTAAGTCCTTGGCTCGCAATTGATCCTCAACGAGTTGGTCAATCTCAAATGCCGACCCAACTAAACGACTTCGGGTCGATGGTTTGACCTTGGCCACATCCATGACACTGCGCGGCACGCTTCGAACACTCGCGGGTAATTTGATTTTTGGAGGAGGTGTCGGTTTGGCTGGTCGTCGTTGTGCTTCAGCGCTGAGGATTGGCAGGCACACAGAAAGCAGAGTCAGGAAGATAAATCGCATGGCGAATGACAACGAGAAGGGGGCTGAGTTACGAAACACCACCTTTATATTGTACGCCAAACCTAAGCAAAGTTCAGCAATGATCGGCAAAGAAGACACCCTCAAGCCGGCCTCAGGAGGTATCATATCCCATCCAATCGCTATCAGGCGGCCTAGTCATCTCACTCATGACAGCAGCACGGGGCGTCTGGGCGGTCGAAGCGGTAGACAACCTGCTGGACACTTCGGTGGCTACAGGCGATGTTTTCCACCAAAATGAATCAATCCTTTCAATACGATTTACTGATCTCACAGAATGGGGAATGACGGCATGAAGAAAAGTGTTTTCCGGCAACAGCTTTGGCTTGGCCTCACGTTTGTCCTGCTCGGGACCCTCGGCCTAGCGAATACCCCTGTCCTCCAAGCAGCGGATAAAGTTGCTAAAAAGCCGGCACTCACCGTTTCTCAGATGGAGAATCCTGCAGGCTGGATGGTCACTCAAGGAGATCGGTTATTCGCCGGTTACCAACTCGACAGCAATGGCAAGCCGATTATTTATCCGCTGGTCGGTCCTGCCGGTCACCGCATGACTCGTGACTTTCCGATGAAGGATGCAGGGCCTGACGAGCGAAACGATCACGATCATCATCGATCGCTTTGGTTAACGCATGGTGATGTGAACGGTGTCGACTTTTGGCTCGATGATGAGCATTGCGGAAAAATCGTCCATCGATCCGGTGAAGCGACGATGCGGGATGATGGCAGTGTGGTGATCACGACACAAAACGACTGGAACTCGCCAGAAGGTAAAAGACTTCTCTCTGACGTGCGTCGCTACCACTTTTCGGTCTCTGGTGGTCGCAGGATCATTGACGCAGACTTCTTGCTGATCGCCAGTGATGGCGATGTTAATTTTGGCGATACAAAAGAAGGATCCTTCGGTCTTCGCGTTGCAGGCACAATGAAGGTTGATGCGAAAAAAGGTGGTTTGGTCACCAACGCAGAAGGTCTCCACGATAAAGATGCTTGGGGTAAAAAGTCAGCGTGGGTGAATTACAGTGGGCCTGTCAAAGGTGATACGGTTGGTGTGACGGTTCATGATCATCCGGAAAGTTTTCAGTATCCATGCCGTTGGCATGTTCGTACCTATGGGCTGTTCGCAGCAAACCCATTTGGTGTTTATCATTTTGTAGGAGGTGAGAAAACCGATGGAGTGGTACTCAGGAATGGTGAAACGATGCGTCTGAGTTACCGGGTTGTCATTGAAGCGGATGAATTTGACGCCGAGAAGACTGCCAATGATTCCAAGCAGTATGCGTCGACTCCGCGTCCACCTCTGAAGTAGATGTATCCACCGATAAAGTGGATTGCAGGAAGGGTCTTTTCGGTCACCTGATTCAATCGTTCTGCAGCTTTCCCAGACCACGAGGAGAAGTTGAAGGTGAACAGTTCGCCATTTGATCTGAGTGGGCATCGGGCGCTAATTACCGGGGGAACTCAGGGAGTTGGCGCGGCAATCGCTCGTTCGCTCGCCCAAGCGGGAGCGGACGTTGTGATTGTAGGACTGAAAGACGACGATGCGGCACAAGGCACCTTATCGCTGTGTCGTTCCCAGGGTGTGAAAGCCGATCTGATCACTCAGGATCTTTCACAACCTCCGTGCGAGTACTTGGATGCGTTGATGGAGCGTATCGATGCATTGCAGCCCGGGATTGATTTACTGGTCAACAACGCCGGAACCTATATTGATCCCCCATTCTTGGAGATGACCCAAGAATGTTTCCAAAAGACGATGTCTCTGAATGTGTACGCCGGCTACTTCCTGACTCAGGCATTTGCACGAAGATGGATCGCTGATGGGATCAGTGGACGCGTCCTGTTTACAGGCTCGATCAACGGCCTCCTGTCCGAACCGGACCACACTGCCTATGACACTAGCAAGGGGGCCGTTGCGGCCATGGTGCGATCGCTATGCGTTTCCTTGGCACCGCATAAAATACGAGTGAATTCAATGGCTCCTGGGTTAGTTAGAACCCCTCTGACTGACATCTTGAATCAGAACAAGGAGCTTGATGGCTGGATGAAACTGCACACCCCCTCAGGCGAAGTCCCTGAGCCGGACGTGTGCGGCGGCACCGCTGTCTTTTTGCTCTCTGACGCAGCACGTCATGTCCATGGTCAAACCATTTACGTTGATGGCGGGATGAGCGCATGGCAACAGCCAGACCCGCCTCGGGGATGGTCAGCCAAATAGCTAGATTCAGATCGCCGTTAGTTGGGTTTGAGTCCGGCGATTGGCATTTTGACGCGGTAGAGGCCGGTGCGTGCAGTGACGTACATCATTTTGCGATCCTCTCCTCCGAACGTCACGTTTGCGGGCTGTTCTGGAAATTGCACCAGTCCTACCTTCTCCCCTTTCGGTGAAAAAATCTCTACCCCGAGGTGAGTTGTAAAATAGAGGTTACCCTCGACATCAATCACCATGCCGTCACCGCCCGTTCCGCTTTTACCTTCGGGCTGAGTTAGGCTGCAGAAGACTCGTCCATTGGTCAATTTCCCTGGACCCTCAACATCGTAAACCAGCATGTCAGATTGGTGGCTAGGTGCAACGTAGAGATGCTTGCCATTTGGGGAGAGGGCGACACCATTGGGAGCTGCAATGTGATCCGTAACTCGCGTTACTTTGCCAGATTTAGCAATGTAGTAAAGCGCTTGGATTTCTTGCGGTAGTGGCTCGGGGGCGCGGAAAAGAGGGTCGGTGAAATAGATCCCGCCATCGGTGTCGATCACCAAATCATTGGGGGCATTGAAGCGTTTGCCTTCGTAGGAATCGGCTAAGACAGTCGTCTTTTTTGTGCGAGTGTTGTAGGCGACAACCTGGCCATCCATCTGGCAAGCCAAAAGCCTTCCATTGGCATCGACGAGTGTGCCATTGGTGTGTTTGGAATCACTGGTGAATACCGTTACCTCTCCGTTCGGTGCTACCGCGTGAATCGCAGTGTTGGGGATGTCGGTGAAGAAGAGAGTACCTTGTGGATCCCAAGAAGGACCCTCGGTGAATGTAAATCCTGTTTTGACCGTTTCGACCTCACCTTCCGGTCGAATGGTCTCCTCTGCCAAGCTCAAACACGGAAGCATCAAAATCAAGAGTGCAACGGTAAAAGATGTGGATCGTTTCATCTGCTGGGAAATAGGTTGTAGGAGTAAATGGGCATGTTTGGGATCGAATTTAATGATTCACTGCATCCGTGTTTTTCAGCTGGGTGCGAACCAATTTGCTCCCGAATTATAGCGAGATTCATTCCAGCAAGGATCATTTGGCAATGCAATCGCATTTGGATTAGTTGAGGGCCACTCATTAGCTTGTCAAGCTAAATGGTCAGAGCGAATCTTCGCCAACAACTTTTGTAGGGGGCGTGGTTGTTGATCGGCATCGATCAATCCTGAGTTTGCAAGAAGATGATCGCCCTCATCAGACCATCCATTCCAGACAATCCCATGGATGTAGGGCTTCGCGAGCAGGATCGGCAGAAGGGGCTCAATGATCTTCTCCTGCTGATTACAAGAGTGTTCGTTGGGGTTTAACTCGGCAGTGTGATCCATCAACGCCAATGGGTCTCGGCGAGAGTCTGCTGGTGCAGCCAGTTGCACAAGAAGCGGTAATCCGAGGGTTCCCCAACGATCAAGCTGCTGTGAAAAATCCATCGCTGATCGCTGCATCGATCCAGCGTCGCCATAATTAAGTTTGACATCAAGTCCGATACCGGCCATGCCGAGTCCGCATCGGGCCAGTGTTTCTGCGACCTTCAATGCTGGTACACCGCCACCCGCTTTGCGCATGTATTCCCCAAAGGGTTGATCAAACGAGATCACTGCGGGTGTTTCTGGATCCGTTCGTCGGACAGCTTGCAGAACAGCGAGGCTGAGTCGCATTATCTGTTCATCATCCATTTGGAAGGGGCCGCCGGTGTTCATCCCGGAAATGCAGTTCCAAAGTTGCACTGAACCTTTGAGCTGTGAAATGGTTTGTTCAACGTAGTTCAATGCGACTTGCTGTAGCGAATCGAAGTCGTCCGCGATGTTTGTAACCCATTCCGGCAAGAATTCTTTTTCAAAATCAATCAGCGGTCCCGCAATCGCTCGCAGACCCATTTGTTGAAATTGCTCCACCGTCTTCTTGGCAGGCGTAAAATCGAATTGTCCGCGTTCACCTTCGACGTCCCGCCAGTTGAAACGCATCGCACCAGTATTAAAAGTCTCTGTGTAGATGACCTGCGATTCGGGTCGATTGACAAACGCATCGCGATCAACACCCACAAGGACGGATGCGGCTAGCAAGGTGCTGAGCTTTGGGTCGCGCTGCTTGCGCTGCAAGATGGAGTGACTGGCGTATTCTTGAGCAATAAGATCTAGGGATTGTTCAAGCAGTGCGATGGCTTCAATCGCGAGGTCAGTTGCGGCTTGTCCGTTTGGCAGATTGCTGATCGCCTCAAGAAAGCAGCGTGTACCTTCATCAAGTCTTTGAAGAAATGTTTCATTCGCCGGGGCACCAAGTTGTTCCCATGCGGCACCAAGTGTTCTTGCTCGATAGCAACTTCCACGCGCAAGCTCGATTAATAGGTGATACTGCTTTGAACCCGATGATGAGAGGCTACAGGTTGATAGGAGTCTTGTGCCCAATCCGTCGATTGGCCACTGAATCTGTATCTTTCCCGACGCAGGCATCTTTGTTTGAATCGTGAGCGATTCATCGTTGCGTGACGTCAGAGACTGCCATGGGGTTCCGTTTGGTCCGCAAAAATGTGCGCTGTTCCAGACGTAGTCCGGCAGACTTTGGAGCAGACTTTTGCTGACTTGGAATTGGAATTGACCCATGTTTTTCGCGTCGTCAGTACGATTTGCAGATGGGGTCATGGAGTCGGTTGACCTAGAAAAGTGATTTCATCACCGTTTGTGGCACTCCCGCGAATGGCTGAAGCCTCGTATCCTAATCATTCTCCCATTCGCCTGCGACCGGACGCGGGTTTCTTCGTGAGATCGGACGAAATTATTAGGAATAGCCGAAATGACCCAGTCGCCAGATCAAGAACTTTATCGTTTTGATTCAAATGGGGCGCTTCTTGGTACCAACCTGCCGTTCCCGAAGCGTAGCGGAAAGGTTCGTGACGTCTATGATCTTGGGGACAATCTGTTGATTGTTAGCACCGATCGCATTAGTGCATTTGATTACATTCTGCCGAGCGGTATTCCGGAAAAAGGGCGTCTTCTGACAGCGATGAGCGAGTTTTGGTTTCAATTGCTCGGAGTTAGACATCACCTGATTAGCACTGAGATCCTTCCTTCGTTTTCTTCCCAGTTTGATACCGATCCCCTTCGCGGTCGTATCATGCTGACCGAAAAAGCAAGTGTGGTTCCATTTGAGTGTGTGGTTCGAGGTTATTTGGAAGGCAGCGGGCTTCGCGAATACCAAAGCACCGGAGCTATTTGCGGTAATTCTCTTCCGGCGAATCTTGTGCAGTGCGATCGACTTCCTGAGCCGATCTTCACTCCTGCTACCAAGGCAGAGGAGGGTCACGACGAGAATGTATCGATTGATCGTATGATTGAAGATTTAGGCTCAGAGTTATCACAGAAGCTAAAACAGTTGAGTCTTCATATTTACCACACCGCCTGTGACCACGCTTCGGCTCACGGGATTCTTATTGCTGACACGAAGTTTGAATTCGGCTTAGTGAATGAGGAAATCGTTCTGATCGATGAAGTGCTTACCCCCGATAGCTCTAGATTCTGGAGTGCAGATGTCTACCAGCCCGGTCAGGCACAGCCTTCGTTTGATAAGCAGTTTGTACGGGAATGGTTATCCCAGTGTGGTTGGGACAAGAACAGTGAGCCACCTGAGTTACCCGCTGAGATCATTGAGCAGACAGCGGCGAAGTATCGCGAAGCATTCGAGCGATTGAGTGGATCGTGAATGTGATCGCCCGTTGGTGATGCTTAATTAAACCTTTTCAATTCTCTAAAAAAACGATTGTTCAAGTTCAATGATTCGATTGAATTCTTGGACTCGATCATCCTGTTGTTTTCGATGCAGGTTTTCTCGCAAGATAATGTGGTCTGCGACTCGCAGGAATCGGTCATATTTCACTTTGCGTTCCGCGTCATTCAGTTCGCTTTCTGAAGCTTGTTTAAGTTCTCGATAGCGAGCGTAATTTGGATGCATTTTGATTGCGTCGAGAAACTCACTCTGACGGGTTGTGATGAGCTCAATGGAAACTGGGTTCAGGAGATTTGAGAGTTGCGGCCAGCGTTTACGCAGGTCTTCGCGAATTTTGACTCGTAGTTTTTCATGTTCAGGAGGCTGCCGCGGTCGTCTCTTTTCGCCCTCTTTTTTTTCCGGGTGCAAGACGTTGTAGGCATCCACCAGTCTGTCGTTACCGGAAAGTTCTAATTGCTGCGAGAGGCCTTCCAGGATTGCTGTCTCGGTGGGTGTTGCGAGTTCCAGTACCTTGTCATAAGCGAGATCGTCAGGCAGGAGTTCCGATTCCCCCTCACCAAATTCACTGTATTGATCTAAGTAAATATCCGAGGTTTTGATTGGGAAGTCGATGGTGTTCGCAGTCAGGATGACATAGGCATGTGCTTCCTCGAGTGAAGTCACTCCATCCTTGTTGTAGTCTGGTCGCTCTAGGGCATTACCGAGTCTGTCGATCCCAGATAACGCAGCAAGAAAGTAGCTGCTGTATTCTGCATAGTTCGCTTCGTTGATGTCGGGTGTGCATCCCGCCGCGGGTCGATCATGAACGGTTGCAAAGAATCCGATTCGACGCTGACTTGATAGACCCTGTTCTGGGTCTGCATTTTTGTAGATGATTCTTGCGAAACCACCGGCATGGCATTGCACCATGACAACGACCACATTCACCTGATCGTTAATCAGCTCAAGACTCTCTGCCAGTTCTTTGACCGACAGAGATGAGCGACCCCAAGTTGCGATCGTTGTGTTGTGCGGTTGCTTTTTATCGGAGCTTCCATTGCCATGTGACGTGACATAGATGAACAAGCGGTCACCGGGTTGTAGTTTGGCTCCCTCGTCTTTAAACCACTTTTTAAGATTGTCGGGTTTCGTCGAATCTCGCACATCACTGATGCCATGGTCGCGATAGCTGAGGCCGAGGTTTCGTTGAGTTCCGAAGAACTCAGCCATCATGCGGTTTGGCTCCGGTACCTGATCACGATCCATCACCTGCAAGTCAGCCCCTTTATCTTTTCCATCAGCAAAAAAGATGTCGTGCTGTATCTCTGTTGTAAACTGAGATTCCAAGGTTCTCTGAAAGTAAAGAACATTGCGTTCTAGCGATGCTTGATTCCCTGATGGCAGATAACCACCACCGATCGTAAGGAAGACATTCTTGCCTTCAGAAAATGATGGGAAGGACGAAATCACAATTGCTAAAGACGCACAAAGGATTCGAACAAAAGCTGACGTATTCATAGGATCAAGATGCAAGGGGAGCGGGAACTGTTACCAGTCTTGCTACTTCAATTGAGCCAACACAGTGGTCGGGGTTCCACGTGAATCGTTTGTGTTGCCACGCGGGTTTGGCATCAACCTCCTCTCGGAGACTTCAAAGGCCGTCGCCTGTGCTGTTGTATCCGTGCCGTTGCATCCCTGCCGTTGCATCCCTGCCGTGCGTGAATTTCAAGTTACCTTGCCGCGGTACTTGCATTCACGACCGTCTCATTCCGCGTTTGCCATAGGAATTGCGGCTTTCCAATCCAACGCAGCCTAGCCGCGATATGAGCGGAAATCACTAAGGATTCTTGTCGGAATTCATGGAAATGACCAAACAGGGGACGTTTGGTTCGAGTGATTGTTGTCTTCCGATGTACCGAAGGAA
The DNA here is from genome assembly GCA_022425745.1 of Rubripirellula sp. Taxonomy (GTDB): domain Bacteria; phylum Planctomycetota; class Planctomycetia; order Pirellulales; family Pirellulaceae; genus Rubripirellula. The sequence continues at coordinate 24,492 of JAKMEW010000072.1, read as the reverse complement.
GGCGATTTAGAACGATTGTATGGATGGAAGAAAGTAGGGCTGGCAGGACTTGAACCCGCGACCTAGGGATTATGAGTCCCCAGCTCTAACCAACTGAGCTACAGCCCCCTGACGTCGGTAGCGAACACAACCCAAGCCATCAGTGGAGAAAAATCGACATTTCCGCCTTCGATGGTAAGCGGTGCCTTCGCCGCCGCACACCGACAGTAATGTAAGCAACTTTTGCGGGGTTCGGGAGGTGGGATTCGGGGTAACCGTGGAATTCCCTTTTGGTTTCAGGTTGTTTAGAGAAATTGTCGTGTGCCTTAATCCAGCTGATTTTTTACATCAGTATCCCAATGAAAAACGTCACTGCGTTCGTTACGGCTGCTGCGGTCCACGCAGCTGTCCAGCGAAAATCAAGAATCAAGCGGTACGATAGGGTTTCCGCAACGAAAACGAATGTTTCCACCACCGTGAACCAAGCTAATTGCTCTTCAATAGCGATGAAGGCAAGTGGGTGCGTCATCAGGTTGGCCATCACGCAGCAGGCGAGAAAATTTCGGCCGCTAAAATTCTCCCGTTGAATTTTTCTTAGCAATGGCAACAAGCATGTTGCGATGAGGGACTCCATCAGAAGGTTGATGGTCACCAGTAAAACGAAGGGGTCTGATTTCACGGGTCATTCGCTGATCTGCGAGTTGCCAACGCAATGCATCTGGTCGTTTGTTGAATCCTGTCGCTTGCCAATTTTTTTTAATACCCACAATGCAAGGCAGCCAGCGAGTCCAACTAACGAGATCGCAATTTTTCCCAAAAGACTGAGTCCACCCGTCGTCACATTGTTGAGTTCATCGAACCAAATCTCCTCAATCACTTCTATTTCAAGTGACGTTTCCGTGACCGCCACTAATCTGCAATGCGTTTCGATCCGACTCGTCTTTTGCAGCAGTGAGACAGAAGTAATGGAGTTGGTAGGTGGTTCACTCTGTGGAAAAGGAAGCACCTCACCAGGGGTGTAGCGAGTTGGCGGTTGATAATCCTTTGGGACGGCATAGATTTTCGTGCCATATTTTGAAGAGAAATAAAACGGATGACCCGCCTTCACTTCAGTAAACCCACCAAAGCCTCGAACCGGAGCGGCAATTAAACGATGTTCCGTCAGAAGAGGCGAATCTAAAAAAACGAGCTGGTGTGTGATGCTCTTGTGACCCGACGGGATCAGGTCAGCCTGAGCATCGCCGAGGAATAAAAGGGAAACGAATGCTGCAAGGTTTCGGTAAAAGCGTGGAAGCATTAAACGATTGTCAAACAAAGGTTTACCTCCTCATCGTTAACGAAAGACCATTACGGCAACATGTTTTACCGTGAGGTGATGGTCTTGTTGATTGATCCCTATCGCTCGAATCGGTGTCTTTGGGAATTGTAGCAGCGCTCGCCGTGCTTCAATTCAGGAAGTTTAGTTGTCTTTGCTCTGGTGCATCGCAATCTTTCCGAGCCATAGACGAAGCATGGATGGCCTAGGTACTATCATAACCGTAATGGCGTTGCCGTCATGACCACAACGGCGGTGCCACATGAGGTGCGTCTGCAAAGTACGACAAAGCGTCGTCGTGTCTAGGCGTTCACCCGTTGATCTTCGAACCTAAGATCGAACCTAAGATCGAACTGAGTTCTTCCTAATTTCGGAATTTGTTTGCATGTGTGATCCAGTGGTGATTGTCGGAGCTGGTTTGTCTGGCTTAACCGCCGCAAAGGTACTGCAGGAGCAAGGAATCGAAGTGCTGATGCTGGAGGCATCTGATGATATCGGGGGGCGGGTGCGCACCGACGAGGTGGATGGTTTTTTGCTGGACCGAGGCTTCCAAGTATTCTTAAATTCCTATCCCGAAGCCAAAAGTCTGCTCGATTTCTCCGAACTGCGACTCTGTCCTTTTGAGCCGGGTTCGCTGGTGTGGCTTGGTGACCAATTCCATTCGTTGGTTGATCCGTGGCGAAGACCCTCTCAATTGTTTCAAACAGCTTTCTCACCGGTGGGGACTTTGGCGGATAAAGTTAGGATTGCTTTACTAAGGAATCGCGTCAGTCGGGGTAGTGTGGAGAGTTTGTTCGAGGGCATCGATCAATCATCGCTCGAGATGCTGCAGCGTGCGGGTTTTTCGAACAAGATGATTGATCGATTTTTACGTCCCTTTTTTGGTGGCGTTTTTCTTGAGCAAGAACTCGAAACGTCGTCCCGAATGTTCTGTTTTCTTTTCAGAATGTTCAGCCATGGCGATGCCACCTTGCCGGCCTACGGAATGGGGGCAATTGCAAAGCAAATTGCGTCCGCGTTGCCTGCGGATCGGATTAGGCTTCATGCACCGGTTCAGCAGATCGACGGCAACGCGGTGACGCTTTTTTCAGGAGAGGTCGTTGCTGGCAGTCGCGTGATTTTAGCTTTGGATCAACATCACGCTGCCAAGCTTATTCCCGAGTTGGCGAATCAGCGTAAGGCGCGATCCGCTACAACTCTCTACTTTGCTGCTGAGAAATCACCGTGTCAGAAAAGCATGTTGATGCTGAATGGAACAGGTCAAGGCGTGATCAATCATCTGTGCGTGCCAAGTGATGTTGCACCGGCGTATGCACCGGATGGCCAATCCCTTATTTCAGTGTCAGTGCTCAAGCAAGGTGTTGATCCTGAATCACTGCCTGCCGCTGTCATCGACGAGGCCGCGACGATGTTTGGTACCGAAGCTAAGAAGTGGAGGCACCTGAGGACGGATCGAATAACCAGAGCTTTACCCAATCAATCGTCCCCATCGTTTGATCCGCCAAGCAAGCCAGCGCACTTGAGTGGAGATTTGTACGTTTGTGGCGATTACAGAACCAACGGGTCAATCAATGGCGCGATGCAGTCGGGGCGTCTTGCTGCAGAGGCCGTTGTCGGATCGCTTTCGTAAGGCTTAGCGACCACGAAGCTTTCCAGATGGACGATTCAATCCCATGAACCCATCTGCTTCAGATTGAGTGCTTCACACCAAGTGACGTCGAGGCTGGTGAGTCGTTCGTGTTTCGGTAAGCGTTTCAGTGAGTGCAATAACCCCATGGTGCGGTTGGCGTACCACTGCATTTCATTGGCAAGACGTCGAGCTTGATTTAGATGATGGCCGCGTGAGGCGTAACCAGAATTGGAAGAGGCTGCGATTTCGTCCCAAAGGTGTTCGAACCATGAATCAATTGCAACTCCGGATGCACCGAGGGCAATCAGCTTGGCTGCATCATCTGCTCCAATTTCTCCGGGTGAAATCCACAGCGGTGTCGTTTGCTTGCCGAGTCGATCCATCAGTTCACGTGTTTTGTGAACCATGGTTGCAAGCTCTAGTCCATCCAAGGCAAGTGATTCCAGTTGCAGGATCAATCCGTCGGGTTGCGCCGCAAGGACGCCTTGCAAGTCAATCTCCAGATGGAAAGGTTCAAGCGTTACAAACAATGCCGCGTTGGGTGCCAAGGCACGAAGCTGTGAAAACTTTGACCCAAGTTGGTGCATGGAAGGGACGTCGGGTGGAAAGGTAGCGGAGGGAACCCAGCTTCCACCTGAGATCGGCACTTCGCCTTTGAGGACGTCCCATCGCGACAGTTGATCTGCGGAGTACGCAAAGCGACCCGTTTCATCCCGATGAGTTGTGAGCCGAATATCGATCATCGTTGCGTGGTCGAAATCGTCAACGATGAGACCGTAACGTTCTGGTCGATAGGGGACAATTCTCGGTAGATAAGTCGAATCTCGACCGGTCACTTCATGCAGTGCCGAGTCACCGTTGCCGCTGCTCACTTCACTGCGCAATGCCGTCACAGGTATTTCAATCTCAGCTAAAGCAACAGCGATAGCGTTGGCTTGCTCGTTTTCAAAATCGTGCCATCTTGGTTCGTGTAAGAACAGTGGCAGAAGTTCCTTGAAGCGTTTCTCGGCGGCTTCATTGAGAGCTAGCGTGGAAAAACTTGGGTGTTGCCATGGAGCTGGGGGGCCAGTCCAAGAGGATTCGGCTTTGGGGGAAGTGAATTTGAGTTTTTCTAATCTCGCTTGCATGGTATTCAACGCTCTGCCGCATGATGGTGGAGAGTTCGCAGACACATTGTGTCATTACGATCAGGGATGTTGCTGAGTAGCGATTTACCGCCAGTTGGGATTCAATTCACCTGATTTAGGTTGTTCCGCTTCGAGCATCGCTTTGGGAACAACGCGACGAAAATCTTTCGCGTCGCCGCGGATCGAGGCATTGATTAACAGTAGACCGAGGCGAACCTGCTCTTTTTGCCTCAGTGGTGCTTCAACGACACCCTCAGCAAGACTTTCAGCTCGTCCACGAATAAAGATCGTCACGTTACTTGCTGCATCCCCTAGGTTCACGCCGGCATTTCCTCCGATCACGATCGTACCACCGAGTGCACCAATTCCCGTTTCTTGCCCTACGTCGCCCCGAACAAAGATGCCTCCACTACGCATCGCGGCACCACAACGATCGCCGGCAGTCCCATAGATCGCGAGCGTCCCGCCGGTCATTGAGCAACCCACTCCGTCTCCAGCGTTGCCGCGTATTCGTACCGCACCACTTTTCATTCCTTCGCCAACGCCATGGCCAACATTTCCCGTCATCTGCACGTCAGTCTTGTCGTTGAAGGCAAACGCGTAATTACCGAGGCCGCCCTCGAGGATTAATCTGACTGGGTGTGAAAGTCGCATGAATGCGTGTTCTTGTCCCGCGGCAGCATCGATTATCACCTCGGGCAATTTTTCGGCTTCTTCTTCCACTTCGATTTTACGAATCTGATTCATCGCCGCATTGATGCTCAAATGGTTCAGATTCAACCTTAGTGGTTGGGATTCAGTGGATTTGCTCATTGGTTTTGTTGTGGATTGAAGAACGGGGCTCGGCAGCTCGTGGTTCCAGAGCGACACTGATGAATAGCTTAGGGGAATTGCGTCCAAGCGTGCCAGATGATCTAGGCGTTCACGGTTGACTTCAGTTTACCTAGATAGCGGATCAGGCCACGAATAAGGATTTCAACATTCGATTCGGTCTTCTTTCCCTGTTCAAGCACTTCTTGATGATCCGCACGGTGACGCTGGTCAGGATTAGCGACGTTGGTAATGATCGATAAAGTAACCGGATCGATGCCGAGTTTTTTCGCCAGCAACGCTTCGGGGATGGAACTCATGCCGACTGCGTCTGCACCAATCCGACGCATCATCCGGTACTCACTTCTTGTTTCGTAACTCGGGCCAAGCGTTGCTAGGTACGTGCCACTGTGAAGCGTGATTTGATGAGATCTCGCTATGGAATGAACGCAATGGATGAGATGCTTAGGGTAGAAATCCGATGTTCTCATGAGGTTGGCGGGTATCGAATCAAGCGGCTCTTGACTCGATGAGATCGCTTGCCTCGCTTTGTGTTGATAGGTGGACTGACTGAGCCAGTTGATGTGATCTTGAAGGATCATCACGTCACCAACGCGAAGTTTTGGGTGAAGTCCACCAGCAGCATTCGTGATGATCAATTGTTGAATTCCAAGTTGATGCATCACTGAGATGGGATAAGTCACCTGCTGATTTGAGAATCCTTCGTAGCGATGATATCTGCCGGCCATCATCACAATCGGAGTCTTCTCAAGAGACCCGATCACAAGTAGTCCTCGGTGCCCCCGCGCGTGAGTGCATTGAAATCCAGGTATTGAGTCGTAGGGGATTTTAACTGCACTCTCAACGCACTGTGCTAGACCGCCTAAGCCGCTACCGAGAATGACACCGACTAGAGGTTTTGCGACGCTTTGGTTGCGAATGAATTGGACGGCGTTGTGGGTTGCGTTTTCTATTCGTTCACACACAGGTTAAGCGATCCGAGGATTTCCCGCCTCTTGGACAATTCCTCTAACCACCGCCTGAAGATTTGGTGCAGCTTTACCAGCCACCGCAATGATTTCTTCGACATTCGCGGGCTTTAAAGCATCCGGTAGGCACATATCGGTAATCACGCTGATGCCGACCGTCTTGAGACCACAATGCACAGCCACGATGTTTTCAGGTACGGTACTCATGCCGACCACGTCAGCACCGATGGTTCGTAGAAAACGATATTCAGCTCGAGTTTCTAGGTTGGGTCCGGCGACTGCAACAAAGACACCTTTGTGAATTGTCAGGTCAAGGTCGCGTCCAATCTTGATCGTGCGATCAACCCATGACTGATCGTACGGTTCACACATGTCGGGAAAGCGGGGACCCAAACGATCGTCATTGATTCCGATCAATGGGTTATCGCCGAGGAGATTGATGTGATCTTCAATCACCATCAAGTCGCCCGAGTTGAAGTACGGATTGAGACCTCCGCACGCGTTACTCACCACAAGCAATTCGACTCCCAGTTCTTTGAAAACCCGAACTGGCAGTGTGATGAGTTTTAGAGGGTAACCCTCATAAAGATGAAAACGGCCTTCCATGGCCACAACCGGTACACCGGCGAGATGCCCGCATACCAGCCGTCCTCGGTGGCTTGTAGCTGTCGATTTGGGAAAGTGTGGGATGTCTTCGTAGTCAATTGCTACGTCGACTTCGATCTCTTCCGCGAGATCACCCAGTCCGGTGCCCAAGATGATAGCGACTTTTGGTTGTACTGGAAATCGTTCGCGAATGGTTTTGCATGCGTCTTGAATTTTGTCGTAAAGATCAAGCATCGTTCAACGCCTTGAATCGTTCGTTCCATTCACTTGCGAGGTCGCATTGTAAAGATCATCAAAACGGTTGGCGACCTCCCTAGAGCAAAGAATTGAAAATGTTCTGAAAAGAATTTTTTGTGGTGAATATCAACGCAGGTGACTTGCATCTTGTCTCTTAAGGTGCTTACGCGTCGTGCTAACTATTCTGCGGGAAACCGTTTCTTGAGATCCTGAACTTTTCCTCCAATGTTGTTCTCGAATTTCCATCACCTGAGGTGAGCCGTTCTGATTGATGTCGAAGGGTTGCGAGTAATTCAAACTCAAAAGTCATTTGTTGCGACCTATCGCGATCAAACCAGTTTTCATAATCTACGAACCGGTGCAAAACCTTCAAAATGGGATGCTTCAAGATGGTGAAACAATTACTCGGTTTGTGGCGAGACACTTGGTGGTTGTGGCTCGGTTTTGTCCTGCTGACACTCGGTTTTAGTTTCCTGCTCGGTTACTACTTTCTTTTGCTTTTGCCATGCTTGCCGATCCCATTCTTTTACTTCGCCATCAATCGGTACGACGAGACGGGAGCTGAGAAGCGAGATTTGGGTGCTTGACCCATGCAACGCACTTTCATCGGACGTGGGACGGTCAATGATGCTCGAGAAATCCACGATTGGCTTACTCTGGAAGAGGTCCGCGAGCTGCAAAGCACCCCCGGGGTTGTCCGCTCTGCTATTCTGCTAGTGTGTCAGAGAAACGAGTAATCAATCGGCTCGACGATGGTTGTTGTTTCTTCCCGCTATCCGTTGCCTCTGCAGTGACGGTCGATTCTCCCGTCTGAGCCAAGCAGTCATGCGTACGTCTGCCGACAATGAACAAGCGTCAAGTGAGTATTCTCGCAGTTCAACCAAACCGATGTTGATTTCCTCAAGTGGCCACGCCCCGCTTGGCCTGAAGCATCGACTCACCAGTGGTTTCTTCGCTGCTGTCGTCATCCTTTTCTTCATCGCGGTCAATCTCCCTTACCAGTACGTGGAGGTTGAGCCGATTTGGCTAGGTCAGCTTGACTTTCCCGCGAGTCAGGAAGGCAGCCAAGTTGAAATGCCGGTGATGGGAGGCTGGCCGCTCCGGTACGCAGTCGGCTATCCTTCGGAGACACAGGTCGTGTATCGCTTCTGGGAACCGCACTTACTCGTCGTGAATTCGTTGCTCGGTTTGCTAGTCTGTTTTTTTGTCCATTGGTTTCTATCGTTTAGGCACCGATCTCTTCATCACGAGAAAGAGTCGGGTCGACGCCGTATCTGGTTCGATACCTTTTTCGCATTTTGCATTTTGGTGGTTCCCACGGGGATTGTCGCAGCGAAAGCATGGACCCCATACCAACAAAAGAAACTCGCAGCTGAGCTGAGTCGTAACGGCAATTTCTTTGTTTCAGCTTGGGTCCCCCAAATCATTGAGTCGCAGCTCCCTCAGGGCCTAAAGCGATGGCTGCTAGAAGTTCGGCAAGTTCGCTTGACCGGTGCGACTCCTGAGATTCTTCGACGAGTCGTGGATATTCCAACGCTTGTTTCGCTACACAGCTACGGCGGTGAACATGAGCTGGGTACCTTCGAGGCTCTTGGGAAATCACTTCATTTCAATTCGTTGATGGTCGCCAACGGCTCTCTTAGCGATAATGAGGTAGCCGCTATTGCTCGGATGCCGTGGATTAAGCACTTAAAGCTTGCCGGTACGCCACTCACCAAGGCTCAGTTACATCAATTTGACCAGCTTCCGTTAGTGACGGTTGATTTGCAGTCAACGGGTGTTGCCTTTCAAGAGATCGAAAGGGTGGGCTGGGCGAAAACATGTGAATTGCTTTGGTTGTCTCGACCTCCCGATGGTGTTAGCGCATCCATCTCATTTGAGGATTGGATTCGCCTGAAAACACTATGGGTCAAACGAAGAACCTATGAACTGAATGAGGCAGTTCTTGGGCTTCATTTTTCCAACCTTCCGCAATTGCAACGACTCTGTTTGGATCGCGTTCAAAAGCACGATCTGTCATTGATAAAAGTTCCTCGACTGGCGAGCCTTGAAGAAGAAATCGTTGATGCAAGGTTCGTGCTTAACGACAACTACCTTGTTCCCGGATTGACTTGGGTCAGGAATCTCAACCTCGATGGTGCAGACAGCCTGAGTGAAATTGGCTGTTACGCAACGGATCTCGAGCAGTTACGACTGGGTGATTCAGCAAACCTGAAAAAGTTAAAGCTAGGTGCCTACCTGGTGACGCTCACAGGTAATGTGATTCCTCAAGAGACCGATCCCGAAAAGTGCCGAAGTTGGATTCGTTACCTCGGTGAGCGTCGCGGCCCGTACGAATTAGATCTCGGTTACTTACCTTTGAAAGGAATCGATCTGACTCCCTTGGCTCAGAATATCGAAATCCAACAGTTGAATCTCAACGGAACCCACGTCGACTTTTCGCAGGTCAAGCAGATTGGTTCTAAACCTCAATATAACTCACTGGATGCACGCACCACTTTGCTTCGTGGACGAGAGTTTGAGGAATTACTGGAGCAATTCCCTAAGATCGATCGTCTACTGATTAACGGCGAGCAGATACATTCACTCGACACACGGGATCGCGATCGGTTGAAATTCCTGCGTGTCTCCACAATGCGCGAGATCGAAAAAGTTTCGCTGTTGAATCAGCCTCGAATGCGAACCAGTTTGACAATGGTTGCTAGCCCAACGGCACTACACATTGAAAATGTCCCTGGGCTTGAAGGTTTATCGCTGGAGGGGCCTTGGCCGGTATCAGCCTCTCTCCGCGGTTTGCGCGACTTGGAGTGGTTTGCCGGTGGAGGAGCGGAACTTACCGATATGATCGCAGAAGAGGTGCTTAAGTGTTCTCATTTGCATCGCTTAACATTTGCCTATCCATCGATTTCCCGGGAAGCGTTATCGGGTATTGGGCAGCTTAAAGAATTGATCTCGCTCGCTCTGCCGGGAACCTTGATCGATGATGATATGGTGCGATCATGGCGTAACGTACACGATTTGTGGGAAGCTAATTTTGATGATACCAGCGTTTCAGCGGAAACCATCATTTGGCTGAGCCGGATGTCGTCACTGCGTCGACTATCGCTGAACCGAATTCGCTTAGATGAACCAACCGTGCAAGCGATTGTCGCTCTGCGGCAGATCTGTGAACTTCACCTTGAGAACACACCGTTACCATCTGAGGCACTGTCGAGTCTTCTGCAGTATGGGCATCTCGAGGTGTTGAACCTAACCGGATGGGAGTTTAATGAAGCTTTGCTCGCTGTTCTCGAGAAAGACGCAAAGCGACTCAATCATTTGATCGTGCGAGACGGAGATTTAAGTATTGAGCTTTTCCGGCGTTTGATGAATCTCTCGGATCAAATCTACGTTGATGTTCCGGTGTTGCCAGAGGGAATCACCGATGAAGAGGTGACGAGCTTGCATGAAAGAGCGGACGCCGTGCGCAGGCTAAGCAATTCAGGCTGGCGTTTGATGCTCGAGGCACCGCAAGACACGGGGTCGGGCATGAACCGCGATGAGTTTTGGGCCGATCGATCGCGGCGTGTCGGTGATCGTGAAAGACCGTGGATGCCCGAGTTTTTCTCGGTCAGTCTTCGGCCCGAGAAGTTCTTGAAGCAACCGAGTCAATGACGTTGCACTAACTCGGGCGAATCAGGCTAATCATCAATCAAGGATGAAACGCGTTGTCAGGTCATTACCGGGATCTGCGATATTAGCTTCGGCGAGGAAGAGTTGACCCGCATTGGGGCACTGCTCTTGATCAGCTGAACTCATGTGTTCAACAGCCGTGGTGATCAATAATCGCAGTGTGCCATCGATTCTCACAAAGGCTGGGCACGTGTTCTGAGGTGAGCCCGCTGTTTGCCACACGGTTTTCAGTTCGCCGCTGGCAAGATCATACAGGCGAGTTTCACCAAACTCCGCAACCTCAGGTCGGAACATCGCCACAACGATTCCCGATCCGTCTGGGGTAAGCACGGCGCCATCTGGAACCGCTGGGTCCCCCGTGAAGTCAATAACGACTTCGGCTTGCCCCAATTGACCCGAGTTCATGTCGATTGAGTACCGAACGAGTTGTCGTGTTGGTGAGTCAATATCGAGTAGTTGATGCTGGCCTTCTTGATCCGTCAGCAAAGCTTTGCCGTTGCTGCAGATCTGATCAGATCGAAGCTGGATCAAATTTCCGTTTGATCCTTGATAGAGATAAAGTCCAGCCTTCTTGGTGGCAAATTCAAGATCCTTGGTCCCGAAGATCAGGCGATTCCCAACGGCCCATCCGTCGTTAATGATCGTATTTTCAACCGCTTGATCAACACCATCACAGATGACTTTCCAAGATCGATCTATGAGATCAAAAAGACCGAGTGAGCGTTCGCAGCCGACGACAAAAACGTTGTCACGGTTCGTTGGAAACGCAAAACCAGGCCGCCCCGGAAGTTCAAATGACTGATTGGTCATGTTTTTTAGGTCGAGCAGGTTCAAGCTGCCATGCGTGCTGGCGGAGCCATGCTGGATGCCCACCCAAGACACCTTGCCATCACCCAAAGCCATCGGTCCTTCAGGAAGGTATCGGAGGGCATCAGAGTCGGGAACGCTGAGTGGCTCTGCTTGAATGATTTTGGTCATCGCTTTTTTTGTTCAAGAGGTATTTGGGGTGGGGAATGGTTCAACGAAGTTGGCTCTGTGAGATCCAGATTTTAGCGTATCGTGGATTGTTTAATGATCGACAGCCGAAGATTTGAAAATAGGCCTAATTGCCATGTTTAATGCAGATCCAATGGATGCCCCGCGACGGCCAACAACTCAGCACTGGTCAAAGGGCTATTCTGTACAAGTCTTCGGGTTAGACACGCTCGTAAGTCGCAATTTTTAGATTGAAGAGCGAGTGATTTTAGTTTCCAGCGACAACTCGAGATGCCATTAGGATGCTTGCTGTTATCGTATTGGGTGTAGAGTCGGGCGTAGGTTGTTGGGCGTGGGCTAAAGGGCGTTCCTGTCAGCTTCGCCCCAGTTTTTGCTTTGTAATGTAGAAAAGGATGAAATTGTGTCACTTAGTATCATGCGTCGCTTTACCTTTTGTGCAGGTCATCGTTTGGTTGGCCATGAAGGAAAGTGCCGAAATTTGCACGGACACAATTACGTGCTGGAACTTTACGTGACGGGGCAGAAACAGGATGAAATCGGGAGGATTCTCGACTTCAAGCTACTCAAGCAGCGCGTGAATGGTTGGATTGACGAGAACTGGGACCACACCTTCGTTCTATGGAAAGATGATGCCAACGGCCTTGATGCAATTCGATCCTCCGAGCCGCACCGGATCTATGAGCTAGATAAAAACCCCACCGCTGAGAACATGGCGATTCACTTTCTGCATGAGGTGGCACCCAAGATCTTGGAGGGAACCGGAGCCTCGGCGTACCGCGTGCGTCTTTGGGAGAGTGAGGAAACGTGTGCGGAAGTCAGTCTCGATTAACCGGAGTCATCAATTCCGACCTCCGTCGGCATCTTCCGCAAGCTCAATTTTCCTGAGCCTCATCTGCTGAGCCTTCGTTTCTTCAGCCTGTTGCGGAGACCTTTGATCTAGACAGGTATTCAGGGCACTTGAACGATTTTGGCGTTAAATTAGTCTGGTTGTGAAGTTTGGGTGACGGGTCCCTAGATCAGTTTGCCAACTTCTGCTATTTTTCGCCTCTCGCACGTCGTTGGGCGGGCGAAAAAATACCTATGTCAGGCTGCTCGAGCGAAACGTTCGACGCATCACCTGTCCTGGCGGCATAGCTCAGCTGGTTAGAGCAGCGGAATCATAATCCGCGTGTCGGGGGTTCGAGTCCCTCTGCCGCTACCTTTGGGCCAGACAGGCCAAGACACTCAAAGCCAAACGCGGTAATTACCGGTGTTTGGCTTTTTTCTTGCGCGTCGTTTAATGTATTGTCTCGCATTAACAGCTTCGCATTTCGCTTCGCCTCCAAGCAGTGACGCTTCCCTGAAAGAGCTGTGCGAACTCCGCGTGACCTATGGTGCAATCCGTTGAGCAAATCGCACTTTTCATCTTCATACGAAGAAGCGAAACGACGCTTCACCGAGGCCGCAGATCGGGCCGGTGCCCGAATGAGCAGCTACTCAATAGAGATCGACGGCGCAGCCGCAGATGAATTTACCATTGATGTTGCAATTCTTGGTCCTGCACAGGCTCCGGCGCTGGTGAGTTCGTCCGGGGTTCACGGAGTAGAGGGTTTCCTCGGTTCTGCAATTCAACTGGCCCAACTCCAAAAGTTAAGAGGCCAGGTCGTGGACGACGTTCGCTGGGTCTTCATCCATGCCGTCAATCCATTTGGATTCTCGCAAATCAGAAGATTCAATGAGTTGAATGTTGACCTCAATCGCAATTTTCTACCGGATGTCTGCCAGCACGCTGGGGCGTCTGCTGGTTACGTTCGACTCAACAATTTTCTGAATCCTCAGACTCCACCTTCAAGGTTTGAACCGTTTCTCGTAAAGGCAATATGGAACATCGCTCGATACGGGATGGGTTCGTTGAAGCAAAGTATCGCTCAGGGCCAATACGAATATCCCCGCGGAATCTTTTACGGCGGGTCTGCTCCGTCACAAGCGGTTCAGGTGATCAACCAGCACTCGGCGGAGTGGATTGGTCCAGCGAAGCAGGTGCTGCACGTCGATTTCCATAGTGGTCTTGGAGCTTTTGGTGACTACAAGTTGCTGCTGGCTGAGCTAATGGGGACGGACAAATGCAAATGGTACGAGCGTGTTTTTGGACGAGATTTTGTGGAAGCCACACAAGAGAGTGCTGGAACAGCATACCGAGCTTCGGGGCCGATGGGAGAATGGCTACAAGATCGCTTCTCTGATGTTGACTACCGTTTCGTTACAGCGGAGTTCGGCACCTATCACCCCGTCCGCGTTTTGGCCTCGATCCGTGCAGAAAATCGGGCTCATCATTTTTCACTTGATACAAGTCAAGCATTTTGCAATGCAAAACGAGAACTAATGGAGTGCTTTTGCCCGGCTGATCAGACTTGGAGACGAAGGGTGGTTGCTTCTGGGCTTGAAATACTTTCTCAGGGAGTCAGTGGACTTTCCGGAACTACTGAACCGATTGCAAGAAACGACGCAGCTCTTTTCGACTCTGTTCAAACCCCTCGATTGCGCTAACGGTCTTCACGTCTGGTTTCACAAACGTTTGGTCGTAACGTGTTAGCAATTGGTTAAGAGTGCTGTATCGTCCTTTGGCCGCCATGATGGGAAGCATGTTGGGTTGCAGGTACCTGACCCATTGATCTCCATTTGGGTAACGCAGCAGTTGCTCCGCCAGTGTTGATGAGGCGATCTCGAGTCTCTCTAGGATCTCCGCGCTCTCTGGCGTCAGCTCGTGTTCCTCCGTGGGTACTTCGCTCGCTGTGTTCATCTGCGGTAGCGAATTTACTTGAGCCCGATCGGGAATGATCGTTGTTGCGTGCGGACCGGTTCGCTGTTTTCGAAAACTGCGATGTCTCTGAATCGATGAAACGGGGACGCGATCGTAAAAATAAGGGTCATCAAGAAGATCAGGAGCTCGGAATGAACCCCGTTCCCATGGGTCTAGCGAGTAGGGATAGCAGAAATAAGGATCGGGCAAACCGAGGTGGTCGTAGCCATAAGGCTGAGTGCCAAACGACCAACGCTTCAGAAGGCTATCGGAAGTGGTGTGCTTGTGAATTTCTGACAGGCTTTTCTTGCGCAGTTCTCGTTGCTGTTGGCGTGCAAGTCGTTTCTGCTGCGATATAGAAAGCTTGGTACGACTCGAGCTCAGATGAGACTCGGCTTCTGATTGTCCACCGACTTGGGATGCCGGCTCGATTTTTGATGCCTTGACGGCCGGTGATGAGGCCGGCGAGTTAGAACCTGCGCAGCTTACAAGAGCGATTATGAGTACTGCGCGAGTGGTCCGGCCGGAGCATCGCTCGACACCGAAGCATTTCCCGGTACTGGGGTGGGGTTTGAAAAGTTGATTCATCGGTCACGTTTGATCTTGTGAGAGTGCCTGCCGGGTGAATGAGGCTTTTGTGCCCAGCTAGGAATACTGTAGGACAAGATCTCGGCGCATGAACCAAACAAAACGAGAACCGACAAGATGAATTCGCGTATTGAGCGGTATGCGTCTCTGTGACTTCAGAGAGCACGAGTGTTACAGGCCGCAATGCCGTCATGATCGATACTCGCAGCATCGGGCGCAGCACGAATGAGCGACCCTACGGTTCGAGTCGACGGACTCTGCGAGGAAAGAAGCACTTCGCACGAAAATGATCACTCAAACCGACGCATCCGCTGGAAATTAGCGAGCGGCGCGAGACTTTGCTAACGTGACACCCTCGGTGGTGTAGATCGCAGCGAGCACCAAGGCCATCAAGACCGCAATGTATCTCACCTGCCCCGGCACAAGTCGGTAGCAAACGAGGCCGGCCATCACAGCAGCGAAAGCGAACGCATAACGCGTGATAATCGCTTGATCACTGGTCGTCTGGTGATCGGCTGCGTCACCTTCCGAGAAAAACAGGGTTCGAATCGAATGAGTCAACCTCGCGGTAATTCGATCAGCAGCCTGCTTGGTCTCTACCCTACTGTCACCGACGCACGTCTCCTGTGCGGCCTCTTCAACTGCCTCGAACAAGATTGCATCATCCGAAGCGGGGCTATGCTCTACAGCTTTTTCAGAATTTGAAGTCGGTGTGAGCGGTTCACGACGTCCTCCGTTCCAGATCATCGCCTCACCGTTTGAGTCATTCGACGAATCAACCCTCGTTGACTTTGCGACCGCGAGATGACTGCCGGTAATGAATAGATCGTCATCCGTTCCTGCACTCGTACTGATTTGGCTACCTGACCTACTAGGAGCGACGCTTTGAACTCCCGCTTGTTTTGTCTGCAGTGTTTCTACACGCTCATGACGCTTTGTTTGAAACCAGCCACTTTCTTCTGTGTCGGCCTCAACTAATTTTGCAGCACTCGCGTGATGCTGTGAAGTCGAAGGAGCCGCTTCGTTCGTTCCCGGAGACGGTGTTGTTTCGGTCGCTTGGTCTCGTTGGTCAGTGGCATCTGCCAACGATGATCGACGAAGTTTCCCAAGTAATGAGTTCCAAGATGTAGTCGTTTCACTCGGTGATTCTTCGGAGTTGCTGTTGGTGGCGGACTTATTCGAGTCGTTCCCACCAGTGCTTTGTAACGCTCCCATACCTGGGTCCGAATCATCGTGGTCATCGCGAGATCGAGCGGAGCGGTGTGAACGATTTTCTCGCTGTAGCTCCTTTTGTCTTTCCATCTTCTCCAGCAACGACATCGCTTCTTTGTAGTCTTCGCGGGTCTTTGCTAACTCAGATGATGCCGATGAGAGTGCCTCCTCTAGATCACTGACTTGGTTCGAAGGATCTGGTGTGACCTCGGTTTTGGTTCGGTCTCGGTCACGTTTGAGTTCCATCAACTCTGCGAGGAGTGAAGCGTTCCTTTGGCTCAACTCCGTAAACTCCTCAAGAGTATTTGGGTCGAGTTGTTCGAGTGCTGATTGATTGAAATCCAATACCGGAATCGGGGTGGGGCGATTCGCATCAGATGCTTGCTGAGATGGTGACTCGACATGATTGTCATCGGTAGTCGATTGATCAGCCACTAAATCGGGTGTGGAATTGTCTTCGTGCGGCGATGGATCAAGATCATTTGCACTCGCCACCAATGATTCTAAATCACGGATGTTGCCTTCCATCTTGCGCAGTTGTGCTTGATTTCTGGCCTTTTCGGCGATTACCTCATCACGATCTTTCTCGAGTTGGCGAACAAGTTGCTCATGCTCTCGCCTCTGCAACTGTTCGCGTAATTCGAGCAGGTCGCGTTGTTGTTGGGCGTCATTTAATGCCGCGTTGAGTTCCTCGATTTGGCTATTGAGTAGCTCGATCCTTCGTGAATCAGAATCATACTTGCCAAGCACCGCCTCCGATTCTTCGAGACATTCGGCCAATTGCCGTTCCAGTTCGCCTTTGGCTTTTTGAAGTTCCGTTTCGCGTTTTAGATTTAGTGACTGAGTTTCTTGCAGTGATGACCTGAGCGAATTGATTTCAGTCTGACGCTTGGAGAGTTGGTCATAGATTTCAAGGGATGACGCTTCTTCAGCCTCAAGACGTGAGATTCGTTTTAGTAAATCTTCTTCTCGGTACTTCAATTCCGCGATATCGTCAGCGAGTTTTGCTTCGCGTTTCTCGCACAGTTTCTCGCGGCGAAGACAAGCATCTAGTCGTGATTGTGTGACGAGATCTTGTAAGTTGTTCTGATCTGTGGATTCTTCGTGTTCACGCGGATTGGTCGATCTTGCCAATGCTCGTTCAACATCTGGCGGGAGGACGTTTGTTAGGGTCGCACATTCGTTGGCCGCGGATTGAACGCGTTGGTTGGAAACCAACTCAAATCGGTAGCCACCTAGACTGAGGATGTCGCCGTTTTTGAGTTCACGACTCTGATACGTCTGACCGTTGATGACCAACGGTTGCGAGTGTGATTCAACAAAGACGCTGTTTGCAGTGTGCCGGATCGTGGCATGGAGCGGCAGGACGTTGCTATCTCGCAGACGGATGGAGCAACCGTCGGCAGTTCCCAAAGTGTAAATTTCACCTGTTAGCTGTAACCTCTGAGGCGGAGAACCTGGGCAATCCACACGAAAGACGAAAGCGGAATTGTCTGACGCGACTGAGGATTGATCGGTGCTGGAACTGGAGGCGTGTGCGTGTGGATTTTGACTTGAAGGCTTTGAAATGTCATCTCGGTGCGTTTGGTCGGCGCGCAAATCTCCCGCAGGTCCGGATTGTGAACTCCGGTCATCGTCCGAAATACTAGGATCTCGCTGAGAAGGGTTCCCAATCGGTCGAATGAAGGAGTCAAGCGAATGTTCCGATGATGACTCGCCTGAGTGTTCAGTATTCACATTGCAACTCCCTGCTGCGTGAGACTTCGCCCACAAATTTCACCATCACATCGGACGATCCGAAAGTCATTTGCTGGTGAGATCTGGATCGCGGCCTCCAAAGAAAACCACGTGGACCTGCTGCCTCATGGGTTAACTGTGTTGCAGTTAACTTGCTATCAAAAACTTAGGGCTATCAAAAACCTAGGGCTATCAAAAACCTAGGAAGGTGCGCACATACACCCTCTGTGTCTGTCATCGGAAGTGTCCCCTCGGCATGGTTAGTAAAATCTTCCGCACAATTGGTCGAATCCGGCGATTGGCCACAAACAGAAGCCTTGCCACCCGAAGGGGTGGGTTTTCTGGGGCGTTTGCAAATCTTTCTTGAGCTACTCTGGTTGGTAAAGGTTCTCCAGAGCATTTTTTGGGGTGCGTGCAGGCTGAGATTTGGTTCGTTTTGGCGACTTCCTCGCAAAAAGGCTTACCCGCACGATAAGATTCCATGCGGAAAGTGTCCAGCTCCTCAGAACTTCGCAGGGGAGTTGCTCGTTATATATGGATAGTGAGTTTGCTCCACGGCGATCCGGTTGAAAAGTTGGCGAACGAAGTGACAGGTGCCAGCTTGAACTTGGATTTAGTGGATAGAGCTGCGATGTGATCATTGGAACCGGTTCTCCGGACGGCAATGATCAGCGATCGCGGCATTAATTAAACGGTGGATCCGACGATTAGGCTCGATGAGAGCAGGGTCGGTGAAAGCATTTTGAGAGGTGATCTGATGCCCCGACAAGAAGCGATCAAGAAACTGAAGGAACAACTCGTTCGACGTCACGAGGCATTGCAGCGTGCGGTCGATGGTGACCTTAGCCTACTGAGGGAACTCCATCAGGAGAAAACAGGTGACGTGCTCGATGCCGCGGCAGACTCGGTTCAAGATGAACTCAATAGTCAGTTAGTCGAGGTCGAGAGTCGCGAGTTATCCGCAATTGATGAGGCTCTCGAACGCATTGCTAATGGCACATACGGCGATTGCCAGTCTTGCGGCAAGCCAATACCTTTAACGCGTCTCGGTGCAATTCCTTATGCAACCGATTGCATTGCTTGTCGCCGCGAGGCTGAACAGAAAACAACTCCCGGTGGTGCGGTAAAGTGGAATCGCGTGTTCGACAACGCCGAAGTTGACCCGGTTTGAATCGAGGTTTGCGTCGAAAACAGTCACAGACTGGTTGAAAATGTAACGCCTCTGCTTATTCTCTTAATCAGTAAAGGTTTTGCTTCGTGAGCGATCATGCCTTCCATAGCTAATTTGATAAGCGTTTCGATTGTCACTGTTTTCTCAGCGAAGACTAGCAACACCGTTCCTGATGATTTCAACCAACTTGCGAGTCGATGACATGACTCGTAAGGAGTCTGGTTGCGGATGGCCACGGATTTGGCTTATTCAAGATTTGCAACCAAACTTCGAAGATCTTCTTTCCTCCAGAAGTGTCCTTCGATGTCGATTGAATTTCATCTCGCTTTGAACGCCATGCTTCGCGGGCTTAGGCCCTCTAAAATCTACTCAGGTGTTCTTCTCTGTGTCGCGTTCCTTTGCAACCAGGATGGGAATCTTCTCGCGCAGCAACTTGAGGCGAAGCAACCGGTCAGTGTGCGTCGTTCTTCACTCGAAAGCGTTCAACCGCCAGTGGTGGCCATCAATTTAGAACGCGAACGTCTCTACAACGAGTTAGCTGAAGAGTTTTCTGCATTTGATCGACTGGGATATCTCGTGCGACGTGTCTCGCAATTGGTCAAGCCGAGTGTGATTCACATTGAGGCCCACAAGGTCGAGCAGCGAGGTTCGGTGCGGGAGTCGTTTGACGAAGCGGGCAGCGGTGTAATCGTTGAGCTCGGAGATGGTGAGACCTGGGTTCTTACCAACCGGCATGTGATTTCGGGTGCGTCTACAGAAGGAATTCTTCTACGGAGTCACCAAGGTAAAGAGTTTCATCCGACCAAGATCGTTTCCGACGAAAGCTCTGATGTTGCGTTGTTGAGAATTGATCAGCCAGAATTGCCTGCCGCAAGAATTGGTGATAGCCAGTCAATTGAGATTGGTGATTTTGTGATTGCGATTGGTAGCCCGTTCGGACTGAGTCATTCCGTTACCTTTGGCATCCTTAGTGCAAAGGGACGAAGAGATCTATCGCTCGGTGACCAGAAGATCGAGTTGCAGGATTTCTTTCAGACTGATGCTGCGATCAACCCTGGCAATAGCGGAGGACCGCTCTTGAATCTTCGCGGCGAGGTGATCGGCGTGAACACAGCGATTGCGAGCAGCAGCGGCGGGAGCGAGGGAATTGGGTTCGCAATTCCTATGTCGATGGCAATGAATGTTGCGAACCAACTTGTTAAGCACGGTGAACTAAGGCGAGGTTACCTTGGTGTCACGTTGGATCCGGAATTCGCTCTCGTGGAGAGTCTCGATGGGGCCGGTGGACTTGTTGGCGGAGCGATGGTGAAGAGTGTCCGACGAGGTTCCCCAGCCGAAGTTGCGCGCCTTCAACGCGGCGATGTGATCGTGGAGTTCAATGGTAGCGGCGTCGAGAACGATGATCACTTGGTTACTCAGGTCGGGCTGACGCCGATCGGTGAGTCGATTCCGATGGTGATCATCCGTAATGGCACTCGGTATCGCACCGAAGTCGTTCTCACCGATCTCAATTAGTTCGTCTCAATCATCTGCATCGACTTCCAACGCCCCTGCAAGAATCTCAGGATCATCACCAGAGCGAGTGTCATGATCCAGCCGCTCAGCACGTACCACCACCAATAAAGCTGGTTCTCTGAAGGCTCAAAGGTGAATCCAATTCCGATCGCACTCGCTGATGTCGTCAGCCCGGCTACGAGAACGAACCAGGTATCCCCGGCTCCTCGAAGTGCTCCCGCCAGAATGAGCTGCACCGCATCGAACATGATGTAGAGTGACACAAATCGCAGTAGCGTTTTTGCAATCACGACGGCTTGAATGGAATCCGAATCTGGCGTCTTGAGTTGATAGAATTCAAGGAGGTTTTCGCCAAAGAAAAGGTAAGCAACCAGCCATGCACTTGAGTAAACGAGTCCAATCCCAACTGCCACCATGACTCGTTTGATTGCCGCCGCTGGGCCATTGGCAATCAGGTGACGTCCAACAAGAACGGACGAGGCAATGGAAAGTCCAACCAGCGGAATGAAGGCCACCATGTTGAAGTTGATCGCCATGGTGGTGGAGCGAAGAGGTAGGTCACCGAACGTTCCAATTCGAAGCATCATCGCGGTGAAGCCACCTGATTCAACCAAGTGCATCAATCCGGCGGGAAAACCAAAGTACAGCAAGCGTCGCAGCACCTTTCCGTCGATTCCAAACCCACCAAGGATCTGGTAGCGATCCGACATTGCGCGTCGTGTCAAAATCCAAGCATAACAGCATGCCTTGAACCAAAGTGACAGGACACTTGCGACCGCTGCACCATGGATTCCAAAATCAGCGATGGGGCCAAACCCAAAGATGAGCACCGAATCGAGAATCAGGTTCACCAAGCCAGACATCAGTGATACCCACATGATGACTCGTGTCCGTTCGGTGCCGCTAAAAAAACCGCTCAGCGCGGTCTCGATAAGCATACCGGTTGATCCAAACATCAGGATTCGAAAGTAGTCGGCCTGTAGCGGTATCAGATCAATCGCCTGACCCGTCATCGAAAAGAGTTTTTGCGCAACGGTTCCGAAGGCAAAGTAGAAAGGCGAAACCAGTAGTGATAACCAGACGCCCTGCCAAAGAAGTCTGCCAACTTGCTTCTCTTGATTGGCTCCGACGTGCTGACTGATGACTGCACCGGTCATCGAAAGGATGCCGATGGGGAGGCAGAGGCAGACCCAGAAAAGATTGCCACCCGCCATCGCAGCGCTCATCGAAGCTCCGTCATACCAAAGCAACATGGTGCGATCCATGAAAAGCACAACGGAAAAGGTTCCCGTGCTGACCACAAGCGGGAGAGCGATTCTTAGTACCTCACGCAGCACACTTTCGGGCTGACGCGTCGATGGTTCGGCGGCGACTGTGATTTGATTGCTCAAAGCGACTCGATGATCACCGCGAGGGTTGTGACTTGGGGGAGAGAAAGGCTAACAAGACACCGGTTAGCAGACCAGCGATCTGAGCCCCATTGGCAAACGGTTGAGCCACGGGCGTGAGGCAAAAGATCAGCCAACCAATCATTAGAAGAAGGTTGGAGTGAACGAGGAACAGTGGATAGCCCGGGTCAAATTTCGGTCGAAGCCACAGGTAGCCAAACAGTCCATATACCACTCCGGATGACCCAAGTAGCAGCGGGTTGCCGTTTAGGGGAATCGGTAGAGGCGATTGAGTGGGGAGAAAGACTTGGGCGCAGAGACCCGCAATGTGGGCGAAGACGACGATCTTGAGAATTCCCAGTGAGCCTTCCAGTTTTTCAAGTGCGGATCCCAAGAAGAATAGCCAAACGATGTTGAATGCGAGATGAAGACTGTCAAAGTGCAGGAACATACTCGAGACCACACGCCACACTTCTCGCTGCTTGATCGAAATCAGGGGATCACTTGTTTCGCTGTAAAGTGTGGGGTCGACCAGAGCGAGGTTCTTTACGGTTACTTGCTCGAGGCTGAGCAGATTGTCATCTCGCGTCCCACGCGGGGTTCCAAAATGACTGATCAGGCTCACCAAGATCGAGAGGACGACGATGCACAGGGTCACCGGAATCGATCCGAGTTCTAACAGCTGATCCGGTTGGTCGAGTCGTTTACCAGCGGAGTTAGATAAGTGGGTGTGGTGATCAAGCTCGTTGTGATCGTCGGATTCCCCAAAATACGGATGAGAGGATTCCTCTGGGTACCTGTTGTTGTATTCATCAGCGTGGCCATCGGCGTTCTCCGAGGTCGAATACTCAGGTTGAGAGTTGCTCGTGACCTGAGCCACATTTGACGACTCAAGCTCAAGTGGTGGAAAGGTCTCCGGATGATCGCGGAATTCCCGCCAAAGGCCTCCTGCTCGGTCCATATCGTCTTCACTGAGAATCCAGATGGTCCACGTGGTCATTTCCCCATCGGCGTCTCGATTGACTATCGCTTCCAGTCCCCGCTCGCGTAGGAGCGTGAGAAGGCGTATGGCCGCCTGTTCGTCATGGAGATTAGCGAGTTGGCGCATAAAAGCCGAGCTTAGCAGCAGTGATTAAAGGGTGTCGATTAAAAGGAATGAGATTCACCGAGTCATTCGCGATCCCTGAGGACAAGCATAGCACTTCGCAGCACCGAGGGAATGGACCTTAGGACCGGTACAACACGCACATGGTTAAAACTGACTTCTCTTTCGGACGAAAAGAATATCAAGCAAAGGGTCCACCAATTACACTGATCGGGTCAGCGACATTGAGCGTTGACTTGGCATGAGCCGTGGCAGAAAAGATCCTGTCTCGCTGACAACTTGGCTTGAGGGTCACGCTGCAAGTGAATTGACGCAATCGCAATTCCGAAAATCGAGTGGCTCACGGCAAGTTCGATACCGATCCTGCCGCGTCACACTCAATGAATCCACGTTGGTTGAGGTTGGTTGAGGTTGGCTGAGTTGGATGAGGTTGGGGATTGCATAAAAGGGGTCAGGACTCTTTTTTCGCTTCGCAAAAAGAGTCCTGACCCCTTTTTATGGCGGCCTGATGTGGCGACCGTTTTGTCGCGGCCTACATATCCTTGTCGCGGCCTACATATCCGCCTTCACAATTTATTGTTGCTTTATCGTTGCTCCGGTTCGTTATCGACGTGACAGCCTTGTTGTCGGTGCTACGGTGGTCAAGATCTCGAGAGTCCTATCCTGTTTTACGTCATCGAATGAGAGAGTCCTGTGAAGTACTATTCTCCCCAGACAGATTGCGGAGTTTGGCGATGCAATTAGCTACCGCGTTGCGGCACAAGATGAGTTACATCTTATGCGCCATTGGAATGATCACCTTTGGTTGTTTCGTCTGTCTGAATGACCTGCACGCAACTTCGCCCCAAAATGTTGCTCTGACTACAAGTTTAATCTCCTCGGAAGCGGCTGCTGAAAACACCGATGATGGGATAAAGACTGAGACGGCTGCAGAAAGTGTCGCTGAAGCAGTCTCCGAGGAAGATGAGCTGTGCCGGCCCGTGATCAAGGTGCTTGTCCGTCGCCGTGAAAATGCTGAAGTGGCCGCTTTGCGGCGTGATGTGCAAGCAAACGCTTTTGATCAGGTTGCCGTCGATATTCAGGTTGGTAGTCGTATCAAAGATCAGCCCAAGATCTTGGTTCCCGTCGCTGCGGATCGCTACAAGGTTTGGTACGGCTATCACAGCGGGATTCGAGCCGCCGTGCTTCGTACCGCGGCGGAGTACGCAAAGAGCCTTCCGGGAGACGATGAGCAAAACGGTGGTGGAACGAGCGAGGGTGAATTAAGCGACGATCTGGATCAAACCGATTCAACTTCTTCAGAGAAGCCGGCCGCGACCAGTCAATCTAAAGAAGCTCCCGATGCGGGTGATGGCGATGACGAGTCAGCCGTAGGTGTTCGCGAGGGTGGCTACCCGACACGTACTAGTTGGTGGACGGTCGGGAAAAAACACCCTGAGAAAGAGGGCATGGTCACGCACCTGTCCGGTGGACCCCATAAGAAAAAGTTTGATCTCGCGTGGCTCGAGACCCTCACGCGGGATGAACTCCACTCGCTTCACTCCGATGACCACGAAAAGAAAGTCAATTGGGATTACGCACGCAAGTATGCGGAGCCACCGGAGCCAGAGCCTCAGGACGATTCAGAGCCTCAGGT
>JAKMEW010000046.1 GCA_022425745.1 Rubripirellula sp. | reverse complement strand
CAACGGGTAAGCGACCCACCAACTCTGGAATCAATCCGAATTGTAGAATGTCTTCGGTTTGAACTTGCGAAAGTAGTTCGGCTTCGCTTTGCTCGTTTCGCATATTTTGACCGCCAAAGCCAAGCGTTTTATGGCCGAGTCGTTTGCGGATGATTTCCTCGATACCAACAAAGGTTCCTCCGACGATGAAGAGAATGTTACTGGTGTCGAGTTGAATGTACTGTTGCTCAGGATGTTTCCGACCTCCTTGTGGAGGCACGTTGGCTACGGTGCCTTCGAGCATCTTTAGTAAGCTTTGCTGGACACCTTCACCTGATACGTCTCTCGTGATGGAAACATTCGCGCTGGTCTTCCCGATTTTGTCGACTTCATCGATGTACAGAATGCCGCGTTGGGCTTGTTCGACATCGAAATCTGCTGCATGAAGGAGTTTCAATAGAAGGTTCTCAACGTCTTCACCCACGTAACCGGCTTCGGTTAGCGTGGTTGCATCGCCGATGGCGAAAGGAACATTTAGCATTCGGGCGAGCGAGCGGGCGAGGAGCGTTTTACCACTACCAGTTGGTCCGGCTAGCAAGATATTGCTCTTCTCAATCTCAACGTCAGCGTCGGTGCTCCAACTGTTATTGAGACGCTTGTAATGGTTATGGACCGCCACTGCGAGCACGCGTTTGGCCGCGTTTTGACCGATTACATACTGATCCAAGTGTTCAGCGATGGAGCGTGGCGTTGGGATGTCTCCCAAGACTGATTTCTCTGGTCCGCGTCGCCGTTGTTCTTGGTCAAGAATCGACTGGCAAAGCTCAATGCACTCACTGCAGATATAAACGTCGCCCGGACCTTCAACGAGCGGTCCAACATCGCGGTAGCTTTTCCGGCAAAACGAGCAGAAAGCATTCTTTTTGCTCGACGACGTGCCACGGCGTGAGCTGCTAGGTGTAGAAGTGTCTTTCGAGGGCATGCGTACGCGACTCCTGATTCGATCGCTTGACCTACCGGTCCGTCTTTAATTCCAACCAGATTTGAGGCAAGACCAATTTGTCTCGCGTTGATCGGGTTGATGGATTCAGTGGGTTAAGCGACTTGTCATTTAGGTTATCGGGCCACGGCTCGAATACTTCTCCGCTCTTTGCCACTGACGTCGCAAAAGCGGAATAGGGCATCCGTTTCCTCGAAAGTTCGAGCCAAGTGTGGTTGGGGGTTAATACGATCCGTGCTGTCCCGAAATGTGCCACATGGAATTGGGAGGCAAAATTTTGGGAACCAGTGACCTGGAGGTCTCAACCTTGTACGAGTGTTCGCATCACATCTCTGGCCGCTGAGATGCGGCAGAGCGACAGCGTTCATCTCGGTCAACGAATCGAAACTCTTGTGCTTCAAGTGACTTCGTTTCGCGGAGGGTGACCGAGAAATAAACTATGACGAATGTGATGAACCTGACGACGCATCCTCGAGGGACAGATCATCTGGATTCGAGACAAGGTTTGAAAGCGTTTCCGCCTTCGCCTGTATGTTTCGGAATTCCTCCTCGCTAATGTCACCTTTGAGGTGCATTTCTTCCAAGTTTGCGAGCGCATCAAGCGTGTCATCCTGGTCGTGAGCCGCGTAGTCCCGAGATCTTGACACGAGCCAAAAACCCGCGGAGATCAAGATGCACAAAACCAGCAGTCCAACCGCAAGCTGAACATTCGGACTTTTCAACCATTCCGACATTATCAACTTTCCCTGAAAAACGAGCATTTCCTCAGTCACCCTCAGTGGCGACAGCTTGCGAACTTCTTGCTCGAAGGATTCAACATGATCTTATGCCCGCGCCATCTTGTGCCCACACCGTTAATGAGTGATAGGGTAATTGGTGATAGGAGCTCATGCTGGTAGAGTCCATTTCTTGTTGAACAAGCTCTTGTTCCACGAGGGAATCGTGCCAGCAGGTGGGGCGTCTGTCGTGGAGTGATCCACGTTGTGGGTGGATCGGCGATGACAGTCTGCCATGTGATCCCCAGAATCATACGGCTGTCCCACCCGATGGAACACCGATTTTTGTGTAAACACCCAAAATATCCTGTTTCACACGCCTATTTGTTTCACGCCTGTGCGAAGCCCACTGGGCGGCTTCTCCGTTGGTCTTTTCAGGTCACACGAAACCTACCTGAGAGCAGGAATGAGGGTATCACGAGTGAGAAAATGACCACTCCCCAAAGCGGTCCAGCTCCAAGCGAGGCAAAGGCGGCGGCCAAGGGGATGATGGTTAAAATCCCAGCCTTGATGGTGACTTGGATGACAGGCGGGCTTGGGTTTCTGATTGCTCGAACTGCCCGCAGGAGCACTGGCAGGGCAATCATTGCAATCAAAATTGGGAATACCGCTTGGGTGTCAAGGAAGTAGCTTCGGTCGCCGGCAGAAGCTCGCGGTGATAAAGCCAAGCAAATCACTCCGAGAGTTGTGCTCATGCCACCGACAACCAAGTGTTGTCTACTACCGCCGGTCGCTTCTCGCCTCGCCA
This sequence comes from Rubripirellula sp., assembly GCA_022425745.1. Classification (GTDB taxonomy): domain Bacteria; phylum Planctomycetota; class Planctomycetia; order Pirellulales; family Pirellulaceae; genus Rubripirellula. The sequence continues at coordinate 16,444 of JAKMEW010000046.1, read as the reverse complement.
TGGTCGTCACCCCCATAATGTAGATGCCAAATCCGGATGCGATTGCCAGTGTCTCGCGGGGGATGACCTCGCCGAGGCTTGCCAGAGATGAAAGCGAGGTTAAGGCAATCGCAGGTGAAGCACCCAACAAAAAACTCAACAGCCGACACGAGCCCATCGCGGCCGGTGCGAGTACCGTCGATTTGAGCGGCCCGTCATAACTTACGATCATGATTGCCAACGCAACGGAAATGACCAGCGGCAACCAGGTGTTCGGCAGCTCGTTGTTCGGAATAAATCCACTGAATGTTGCCAGCAGGATACCAAGTGACAGCAATGACCAACCTCCGATACTCGCCTCTCTCCTCGTGATCAGCCCCGCAGGGATGGGGCGTTTCGCACGCTGCTCTCTATCGACGGCTTCGTCAAAAACGTCATTCAAGATCATCCCCGCCCAGTAGAGGCAGATGCCGCTGAGAACAATCAGCGTGAGGCGAGGCAGTGGAGTCGGGCCGGCAGTTGTTAGCAGAAATGCTGCTGTGATGTCAGCAATAATCGTGAAGACGTTGGGCAGTCGGACCAATTGCGCCCAAACCATCCATTTTGATGTGGATTGATGTTGGGGCTGGCGACTTGAGGCGGCTGTATTCATGACTTGGAACCTGAATCGAGCAGAGATGCTGGATACTTAATCTCCGAGTTGTGGAGTCTAATCCGTTATCTCGATATTGAACAATCACCCATGAAGGCGATTGTGAATGCGACACGGGACATGCCGAAGCCATGTCAATTCTGCGAGTCGTTGGTTCAACGCCGCAATTGTAGTTTTTCGCGTTCTGTCAATTGGATGCCATGCATTTGAATGTAGCGATCCGTCTCGTTGATGAAATTCACTTCCGCTTCTTGGTTCTCAAAACGGAACCTTTCCACGGGAGGTGCGATGATCGGCTGGAATGAATAGAGCTCGATGAGTGTGATCAAGCGACGTCCTGAATCTGGATTCTCCAAGCTTTCTTGGCTGCTCAAACCACCCAGCGTCGGTGATGTTGGATCACTCCAAAATTCAAATCGAAGTGGTAGCAAGGTACCCACGTCGGTGGATTCTGATGGTCGTGATGCGATGGCGATGTGAACCCGAGTTGGGAAGAGCATCGGCCAAGAGGTGCGATCACTGCGACTCATGATGTCGACTCGTCGTCGACTACGAAGTTCACCTTTGATTACCCATACCGTTTCCTGCTCTAGTGTGGCACCCACGAGGTCTAATTCGTAATCATGCTTGATGGTCGACAGTAACTCGACCCAAGCACCGACGGTGTATCTTGGAGCAATCAGATCGTTCGGATTGGATTTCCCCACCCATTCATCGAGTCGACTTACATCCACTCGTCTTAGCGTGATCCCCGAAGCAATCTCGGTTCGTGTCCAGGCAAGTCTGCCATCACTAATCTGTTGAAGGCGATGTCTTCCACTTCCGTCGTGCATCGTTACCTGTAAGTGGTAGCGTCCTGTGCCCTGCCCTGCCTGTTCATAAGTTCCCACTCCAATCACTTCGCGATCATTGGTCCAAACCGTCTCGCGAACTTTGCAGTGAAATGCGGGGCCATGGACTAATTGCTCAAGTACCCGCTTGAGTAGCACGATGGCTTGCGGATTATCACCGGAAGACGTCGCTTGGCCTCCTTGCGATGAGGCCGAATCAACCGCAGAGGCGGGTAAGGAGTGCGATCCGTCGCTCGATTGGCTCGCCGCATTTTCCGCAGGCAGTAGCGGCAGACTCTCTAGTGCTGATGGATCAAGTGAATCGGTGGTGGCCGATGTACCCACTGCTGCAATATTGGCTTCATCCGAGATGGCGGGCTCAATGCTAGCTATTGAGAACAATCCGCTCCAACACAGCATTCGAATGAAAAGAATCAACTTTCTTTTTGGTGAATTGAGAATCGAGTTTTGAAGCGAGTTTGACGCCGAGATTGTCGGTTTTTGTCGTGTTTTGCCCCAGGATTGACCACTTTGATCAGGCGGTCCCTGCCCTGGTTCTGTGTCGCACCGCTTGTGAGGATGAATCTTCATGGACTGGTTGTGCTGATTTTCTCAAAGATTCCGTATTCAACGTGCCGATGACCACATACGACAACGAGCTGCATCCTACTTTTCGTTGAACGAAAAGGCTTCAACTGGATGCAGGCATGATGCACCACGGACGTCAGGCGTCGAGATAGTAATTCGAGACGCGTCCCGAAGTCCACACAGATCTAGAAACCAAACGACCCAAACTCGGGCTGGTTTTCCTGCCCACCGAGTAAGCAAACCCAAGGAACGGGGGAAACGATGAAACGAATCGTCACTCATTTGTCGCTAGTTGCGACCTCGGCGATCCTCGCCACCGGGTGTGTGCCGGTTCGCCACAACCTGCCACCCGAGCAACGTATGATGGAAGTTGGCCCTGGCGTCGGAGGTCCCGGACCCGGGGTTCTCGGCGGGATGTCGGCTCCCTCTGCCGCTGACCTAGCTGCAGCCGCTGCACCGGAAGCAATGCCGATCGCTCAGAGCGACACTGTTCAGGGATCGGTGAGTGATGGCGAGATCGGACTGGTCAACTACATGCATCCAGGTGCTCCTTCGGACTCACCGGCTGCCGCAATTGCCGCTCCTCCAACTCTTCAAGTTTCTTTCCGCAACCCCGACGGGATGCAAGTTCGCTACGATGCGACTGGCAATGGTGGTTTTGATAGCGAACCGCTCATCGCACCAGCGCGTCAGAACTTCCCTCAGGGAGGCTTGTATCGTGTGAAGCTTACCAACATCCCGAATCGGGAAGGCGTTGAGCTGTATCCGACTGTTGAGTTGGCGTACGCCAATCCGAGAACTGGTGCTTACCTTGCGCACAATTCCGTGCCGGTTGAGTTCACTGAAGAAGATTTCGACCAAGTTCTCACCGGTAACTTTGTCACGAAGGTAATCTACCTACCAGATCCTGAGTTCCAAGGGCCCGCACTTGCAGGTATCGACACACTTGTCAGTACTCGACTCGATCCCGGCGTCGACCCAATCGTTGAGGCGGATCGTCGAGGCTCGATTCTCGCAATCATTCGTTTGGGTGATAAGGACGTTGAAATGTCCGGTGCGGGTGCCGACTCTTTGGCGAGTATGATGACGGCTCCCATTCCGGGTCTGCCTGCTCCTTACGCTCCAGCGATGACCGATGGTTGTGGTCACTGCCAAACTGGAGCACCTTCGGGAGCGCCAATGGCTACTCAATATGGAATGACGATGTCGGCAACACCGATTGGGATTCCTGGTCCTCCGCATCTTCCACTGGGACAGCCTGCTGGTCTGCAGAAGCACGTGATGAGAAATCACACCGCAGTCAAAATGCCGCGTCCTTCCGAGAAGATTCGAATCGATGTTCGCAATCAGCCCGGGTACAGGTACCCAGCAACCGCTGACCGCATCCGCATCACGAGCCAAAACCTGAATCCGTAGGTTACGCGAGTTGAAACGCGACATAGAGCTTCCGGCTCGATCGTGATTCTCAGCGGTACAAAACCTTGACGAACGCGGTGTGGAGCTAGATTACCTCACCGCGTTTTGTCACATCCATACGTTGCGATCAAACTCTCGAGTTCTTTCCTATTGCCGGTTCACGCAAGATGTCAGAAATCACGACTCTTCAAACACGTCTCGCTGCAGGGCTGATTGCATTGGCCTTTCTGTTTGAGGGGCGTGTAAGCGGATCCGAGCCTGCAGATTTTCTTCCTCGAGGATCGAGTCGACCTCTTTTGCGGGCCAGTGATCCTCCTGGTGTTGTCGGTCAGGCTAGGTTGACGGGGCGTGGTCCGGTTGTTGGTTACTATCAGCCGGTGGCCATTACCGGTCCAAAGGGTGTTCGGTTCTCATTGCCACATGCCGGAAACCCGAGCCCCAGTGGAATGACGGTTCCAGCACAGCGTTTGGAAGCAGGTTTTTTAATCGGGTCGGTTTACCGATTTCAAGTGACGCACATTCCCGGTGCACTCGGGGTGGAACTGTTTCCGACCGTAGAGGTGATCGATCGAACGTATCCACCTCAGCACCTCGTGACTCGTTATCCGATCGAAATTCAATTGGATGATGAGGATTTTCAAACGGCTTTACGCGGCCAGATGGTGACTCGCGTCATTTATCTGGAAGATCCACAGACTGCGATTCCAGAGCTCCAGAATCCCAAAACCAATGTTCCGTTAGAGATCTCTGAGTTTCAAGATCCATTGGCGGTTGCGGATGAGTACGGGAGACCGGTGGCAATCGTTCGAATTGGTTCTTTGACCCCTCCATCTCAGCCCTCCCTGTTGCCTGAGTTCTACTTTGGCTACCCCCAGTGGGCTCCTTTTCCGCACGCGTCCGCGTCACAAAACGCTGACCAGGATGAAGTCCCCAGCGAGCTTGAATAACTACTATGAGAACGTCGTCGATTCAGTCGGTTAGCATCCTGTCGGTCGCCTGCACTTTTCTTGTGGGTTGTGCGTCACAACATCTCTCACGGAAGGATCAACCCAAGACACCTCGTGTCGCCGCTCGTCCCGTGAATGCCATCGAGATGAATTCGTTCTCTAATGGTGTTTCTGTTTCGCCCGCCGATGGCTCCATTCATTTAGTTGGGCATCGAAGTCATTGTCCCTGCGAACATTGCCAAGGAGCATTATCCGCCGCTGGGGCGATGCAATCAGCGGACACGTCGACGGTCCAGATATATGATACACAGGAGTTCTTGCGTGATGGTGGAGATTCGGGGCCCACAGCCGTCCGGATATCCGACCAAACCTTCCGAGGCTTGCAGCCTGAAGACACAATTGTTCACTACAAAACTGCTACCGGTCAGCCAGAGATTCAGGCCAGTAATCAAGTTGCTTTGTATGCTCCGAGGTTTCGGTCAGTTCGACAAATCTCGGGTTCGCTGGCTGGAGGAAGAGCGGTTGGTCCCGCACAGATGGATCGTCCCGTTGGTATCGTCAATGTCGATCAGCCACTTCCCGGTCTCGTGATGCGAGATTCGTTGGAACTTGGACACGCAGACGTGGCACGTGGTCTCGACGCTATGCGAGAGCGTGAAAGAACTGTGCCTGTGGAATCGGTACAGCAACTCAATGTTGCATCAAACGTGATGGCTGCTTTGCTGAATCTTACAGCCCAGCAAGCTTACGACTTGCAGGGTGAACAGAAGGCATTGGTGCATCAATATGCCAATGCTGCTGTAACCTACCAATTGGATGAATGCCTTGAAGTGGCTGTGCAAAGTTTCCGAACCCCATCTCTCGTTCGCGACCAGACGCTTGATGGATTCACAATCTATGACTTTGAACAAGGTCATGGCAGGTTACAGATTAGTAAATTCGCAGATCGAGAAGACGCGAGGCCTGGCGATGTGGTCACCTTTGGTATCCGTATCGAAAACGTCGGTGACGGTGAAGTCAATGAGGTCGTTGTCGTTGATAATCTCACCACTCGCCTCGAATACGTCCAAGGTAGTCTCGAGTGCGAAGCGGAAGTCGATTTCCAAGCGGTGGATAATCAAGCTCAATCGCTTCAGCTCCGATGGGAACTCAAGGAGCCTCTCGGCGTTGGTGAGAGTGTAACCATCCAGTTCAAGTGCCAAGTTCGCTAATGCTTTGGCAACCCAATAGGGTAAATCGAAGCTGTTTGCCCCAGAAACTGGCACATGGATGAAGCATCAGATGAAAAAGCAAATTCACGGTGCAATACTTCTGTTGTTGACATGCTTGGTGACCTGTCTCGGATGCTGGGCCGAGCAACGCGACGATCTTGATTACTCGCATCGTGTCCTGCAAACGTGGGAAATTGACGAGATCGAGAATGGGGTTGTCGTTCAATTCGAGCAGGTTTTTTGGGAGCCTGATGACACCATATCGCTTCGAGAGCTCATTAAAGAGGGGCTTGTCGTTGAAGGTCGCGATGTGCTTGAGATTGGCACGGGCACGGGTTTGCTATCCGTTCTCTCGCTTCGGCATGATGCGGTTTCAGTGATTGCGACTGACATCAATCCTGCTGCTGTGGCGAATGCCAAGTACAACGCGGCAATGTTGGCTGATGATCGAGCCTTTGATGTGCGATTAGTCACCAGTGATCAGCCTCAAGCCTTCAGCGTGATTCGCGACAACGAACAATTTGATGTGATTCTGTCGAATCCTCCTTGGGAGGATGGACAAGTTAGCAAGCCGCTCGATCATGCTTTTTATGATCCTCAGTTTGAGTTAATGGATTCCCTTCTCGATGGATTGCCAAAACATCTTAAGCCCGGAGGGCGTTGTTTACTCGCGTATGGGCATCGCCCAGCGATTGAACGTCTCCGCGACGCGTGCCAACAGCGGGGCTATGTTTTCAAGATTTTGGATGATCGCACCATCCAGGAGCTTGATGAAGATTTTTTGCCGGGAATGTTGGTCGAGGTCAAGGTTCCCATGAATCACCGTGCCGAACCTGAAGGCGAGGCAGCAGGACGTGTTCCTTCGGAAGAGCTGAATCGAGTCGAAGACTAGTCACTAATTAGGATGGATGCGTCCATCTCTAGCTCGCTAAGCCTAGAGAAGTTGACCTCGCTCGGTGCGTGCACTGCCCTTTTTTCTATTCTTTCTTCTGGGGCCCTCATTCGCTGTTGGTTCAACGCTAGGAAGTATTGTTTCTGTTTGAGGTATTCAAGAATCGCAACCCGAGTTTCGACGGGTAGCTTCCGGATGTCGCTGTCATGATAAGGGTCGATTGATCCATGCATCACTTGGTCAAGCCAAGAGTGACTCGGGGTGTCTTTGATGACCTGTTCAATTTTCTTTCCGATGTCAACAAAGGGTTTTGTCCACGGCAGTGGATCACGGGACTGTTCGCTGTCTGATGCTAATCTTCGAAGTCTCTGTTCCTGTTCGGTCAACTCCAATGCGGCTTGAGCGGCTTTTGGGTCATCCTCACGGTGAATCGCAATGACAAACTCTTGAGACTGAAGTTCCTTGGTGTTCTGTTGCCAACTCGCTGATTGAAAATTGAATTGCTTATCGGTTCCTGATGCGATCACTGTCAAGCAGATCGTGCCACATCTCCATTGGTCTGGTGTCTGAAGGGTGAACTGAAACTCTTTTTCGCCGTCAAGGACCTGTTCTGCCGTTCGCATCCACTTAAAGTAGACGCCCTTACCACGGTCAATCGTTCCTGATGCAATCTTGGCTTGCCGTCTTGCCTTCGTTTGGAATTGCAAGGTTTCTAATTCCTTGGTTACTTGATCATTGGCCCCCCGCAGATTTGCAAAATGGTTGTAGTCAAATGAAATCCCAAATCCGAGAGATGTTGATTTCTCCGTCGAACTCTTAGTGTCGATGCCACTTGATAGCTCACAATCTGTTTCCGTTCGCGGTGAGTAGTCCACGACTTGCATGGTTGGCTGTTCGGGTCGAGCGATAATCCACCAATGTTGTGTTTGTGCGTTCCCGACGGGATTTGTCATCGAGGAGAGGCGCAATTTAACAATGACTTGATTGCTATTCGTTGCGATGGGTGTCGCCGTCATGACACTCGGTAAATCAAAGGTGACTGGACTGTCAGCGGTCAGGGCGTTGATATCTTTGGCAGGGCATCGGGTAGCGAAGACTGGAATGAGCAGAACAAACGAGAGCAAGAGGACCAGACACTTCGTCGGTGCTTCTTTCAAGGTTTTGAGAGGCTCCTGCGGATAGAACCGAGAGCTTTTTGGCAGTCTTTTTGCGGTGACAGACCATCGAGAGAGGGCAAAATGTTCGCACGGCATCATTTAACCTTTCCATTGAAGTGTTGAAGGACCTAGCTCGCACCCGTTGCTTCTTGTTCGGGGCATGCCGCGTTTTGACGTCTTGAAAAAGATGTTAACGCGATGGGGATCCTTTTCCTTCATGGAAAGGTGATCGAGATTATGAATTGGATATCGACGTTTTATCGAGAACACATTGTCGCCGGCCAAGTCACTTTGCAGGAGCCAGTCACTTTGCAGAGGCAAGTGTATTTTCGATAGCTCAAACGTTCGCGGTAGCCTAGTTTTTCGCAGTCATGCTAAGTTCCATTTCCAACTAGTCAAGGGAAAACAACACGCAGGGACGCACTCGAGCGGAGCACCACGAGTGTTTTAAAGGAAACTATCGCGACGCTTCTGTAAAGATCCACCGCGACGCTTATTTAAAGATATCGCAACAAGCATTTAAAGATTTAGAGCGGTGGTGTGTCAGCACGCTTCTTAACTGTGCATCCTTGGAAGTTCAGATCCCTTCAAGATGATTTCAGTTTCCATCTCGGACAGTTGGTGCAGTCGCTTTTTGACGACTTCACGAGGTTGGAAATCTTCAGCCAACTGCACATAGGTTGTGTGATGTCTCGCTTCGCTTTCGAAAAGACTCGAATAGAACTCGGAAAGCTGTGGTTCGCGAGTTTTGATTCTTTCTGCTAGCAGACGGAATCGCTCGCAGCTTCTTGCCTCAATGAGTGAAGCGACCAACAGGCGATCCACTCCGCGGTGCGGTTCATCTTGGCGAATGAGTTGAGTGAGTTGTTTTCCGTAGGGGCCAGAGGTGATGCGGCGAAAGGTAACGCCGCGTTGATCAAGGATCTCCAGCACCATTTCAAAGTGCTCAAGCTCCTCCTCGACAATGCGTTTCATCTCCCGACACAAACGTCGATTTTCTGTGTACGCATTCATCAAATTCATGGCCGTTGAGGCAGCTTTGCGTTCACAGTGCGCGTGATCGATCAGTAATTCGTCTAGGTGTTGATCCACTTGCTCGAGCCAACGCTGCGTCGATTCGGATTGTAGGCTTAGCATGGCAGCGGGAAATTGGAGTCAATGATGCGGAGAAGTATTTGGCTAAAGAATGATTTTTCGGCTCACTGTGCGAACAGTGCTTTGGCAAAAGCAGATGCATCGAATTCAGCGATGTCGTCAATTCCTTCCCCTAGGCCAACGAATTTGACTGGTAGTTGGAATTGCTCTCGGATCGGCAGGATAACTCCGCCTTTTGCGGAACCATCCAATTTGGCGAGGACAATTCCGGTGCATTGTGCTGCTTCGCTGAATCCGCGAGCTTGGCTGATTGCGTTCTGGCCGGCAGTGGAATCAAGAACAAGAATTACCTCATGGGGTGCGCCTTCAATCTTCTTTCCGACGACTCGGCGGATTTTTTCGAGTTGTTGCATCAGGTTCGTCTGAGTCTGCAGACGGCCGGCGGTATCGATGATCGCAATATCTGCGTTCATCTCAACCGCTTTCTCCACGGTTTGATATGCAACGCTAGCTGGATCGGCTTCTGGCTTGCCGGTGACGATCTCGCATCCAATCCTACCGGCCCAAATGGTCAACTGTTCAACCGCTGCTGCTCTGAACGTATCCCCTGCTCCCAAGACAATTCTTTTTCCCGAGCGATGAAGGTGGTTGGCCAGTTTTCCAATCGAAGTAGTTTTACCGCTACCATTTACTCCGACGACGAGAATCACCGTTGGGACACCATCCTCGGAGTATCTGAGGCTGGTTGACTCTTGTTCGAGCATTGAGCGAGTTTGTTCAGTGATGGTCGCTAGAACCTCGTCCATCTGCACCACACGTGACTTGAGACGTTTTTCGACGTCGTCTCGAATTGCTTCGGCACATGACACACCCATGTCGGTGCGAATCAGCCGCGAGAATAATTCTCCCAGGAATTCGTCATCAACAAGTCGCCCTTCGCTTTTGAAAAGGTCACGGATGTCGGTGCTCAGAGCTTGACGCGTTTTACTTAACGCTCCTCGCATTTTGGCGAAGAGACCACCGGTTTTTTGGGGCTCGGTTTTGACGACCTCCTCGCGATGAGGCTGGTCGGACGCGGTTGCCATCGCATCGTGATCACTTGCGAGAGGCTCTCCTTCGACATTTGGTATGGAGGAGTGCTCATCTGAGGAAGATGTCTCCTCGGCAGGGGTTTCTTTTTTTCGGGATCGCCAGAAAGCCATTTTGCAAGCTGTGGGGTCACTGGGGCTGGAAACGTTTCTCCGATTTTTACCGATCCCCCCAATGGCGAACAGGTGCTCTGTGCAGCCCGATCCCCGAAATCCAGCGTTTTGGTGATTTCACCGATGTTTTGATGCAGGAGTTCGCGGCAACTATCTCTACTTCATACCCCATTAACCAGCTCGCTGGGCACAATATTGATCCATTGACCATGCTAGCAACTTTTGTTTGTTCGTTTTGCCCAAGCCGCAAACTTTACCAGGTTTCCGTAACAGGACGTCGGAGGAATTTGGAAACTTGCTCACCCACCGTGCCGATTTAACAGTCAGATACAAAGATTAGCTGCATTGAATTGGTTCGGGTATTCGCTCTGGCGAATGGTTTGAGCCAAGAAGGTGCGGCAAATTTGGTTGTTCCGATTCAGAAAATCTCACATTTTGTTGTGGGATTCCGCTAGTCAACGAGGATTAGCGGGAAGACGTGTGTGCTCTGCCCAGTTGAGCACTACCACCCGAAATGGAAACAGGGGAGTTAATAACTGAGATGAAGTTAAGCAAATTAGCACTGCTTGCTGCTATCGCTTGCGGCACCTTCGCCGGCAATGTTACCGAAGCACAAGCAACTGGCATTCAGCAAGTTTCTTGCGATTGCGATGAGCCCATCTGCGGCTGTGAGCCCGTGGCTGAAGAAGGTGCCTGCGACGCGGGTTGCGATTCAAGCTGTGATGGCATGGGATGCAACCTTGGGTTGCTGAACAAGGGTGGTCTGGACGATCCGTTCACCCTGTTCGGTGAAGTAGGACCTTACTCGGTCGGCGGTTGGTTGCAACTCGGCTACCACAGCAGCACCAACGGTCCACGATTCAACTCGTACGCAGACCACCTGCAACTTCAGCAGGCTTGGATCTACGCTGAGCGTGCAATCGACTCATCGAACGGTTGGGATCTCGGTGGACGTATCGATTACGTTTACGGGACCGACGGACCTGACACTCAGGCGTTCGGAACTGGCGACCGTGGTTGGGATAACAAGTGGGATCACGGCTCACAATACGGTCACGCTCTTCCACAAGCTTATCTTGAAGCTGGATATGGAGATTTGTCGGTCAAAATTGGTCACTTCTACACCAACATTGGCTACGAAGTTGTAGGAGCTCCTGACAACTTCTTCTACAGCCACGCGTACACCATGTACAACAGCGAGCCATTCACCCACACTGGTGTGTTGGCAACCTTGGCTGCCAGCGATGACGTTACCTTCATGGGTGGATACACCATGGGTTGGGACAGCGGCTTCGACGACAATGGTGACTCATGGTTGGGTGGTGTTTCTCTCGGTCTTACCGACCGCTTGAGCGTCACTTACGCTTCGGTCGCTGGTCGATTCAGCGAGCCATGGGCTGGCGGTGGCGAAAAAGGCTACATGCAGTCCGTCGTTGCTGACTACGCTGTCTCTGACAAGACGAACTACGTCTTCCAGACAGACTGGTTAAACACCACCGACCTTGACGACAACGCTGGTCGTAACACCTACGGAATTAACCAATACCTGATTCATCAATACAACGATCGAATCGGTGCTGGTATTCGCTACGAGTGGTGGGCTGCCAAAGGCGGAAACGACCCACGTCTGCACCTTCACGACCTCACCTTGGGTGTTAACTACCGTCACAACGCCAACCTTGTCTTCCGTCCGGAAGTTCGATGGGACTGGAGCCAGTTTGGTGACGAAGACACCACCTTCGGTATTGATGCGGTCTTGACCTTCTAAGTTTGTCTCAGTAATTCGTGCACGGGAGGTTGCCGAGCGATTCTCCCCGACGTTCTCAATCGCCAGACGCACGAACATACCATCTAAACCCAGGTGCCAATTTAGGCATCTGGGTTTTTTTATGGTCTCTTCCAAAGCGAGCATCGTTGGCTTGCATCATGATAAGGCTAATCATCCTGGGAAATATGCCATCAGACCGTTCGCCACGCCTAACCGTGCTGTGGGCGAGTTTATTCTGTTATCAAGGGCAGGGTCTTGCGTTGCTTATCATTGGTCTTCGATAAGCGTTTCGGGATGTCCATGTCGGATGTGAGCCGAGGTCTTACCAGCAGGGGCGTCATCGGGTTGGCAATTTTTTCAGCGGAGGATGCACGCCCTAGTTTCTTACCAAGGGGGATCTCAGTGACCACTGTCCCAAACGCGTCTCCAGGTCTGTCCACAAGCAATTTGTGTTAGTAAGGAGGTTCTGTACGCAAGCAACTGACGCTCATGAGGTGGTCAGCAAATATCACCTGCTAGAGGATGATTCCATGGCGATGTGCTATCTGCCTGATGACCTATGCGTTGCTCGAAAAGTGGGCAATCAAATCCTCATAGCAGAGACGATTGCACAGTCTTTCAGCGATGATGAGCGGCGCAGGTCGTTTCTTCGATTTGCTAGGTGAAATATTTGGTTTTAAGTCCTTATTTGATATCGGTTTGCGCGGGGTTCCTAATCCCGTTCCGCTCGGTGGCATGACGTTTGCTTTCTTTCGGGAAATGTTCTTCGTGAATCACACACACCCGCCATTGAGATCGGTCTAGTAGACATTACAGGACATCGATGCGGTTTAAGGGCTTAGCGATCTCAACCTTTTTGAACGCGATGCGAAACTCAGACGTTTGCATTGCTTATCTCGTCTACCTACCGATGCTCCGCCATTTCTTTCGAAAGACGATTTGGCGGAGCAACCGGCAGTTCTTTAGAGTGGTATGACTCCCTCGTCATTATAAAATATTCGCCTATTTTCGGATTCCGGCAGTGGAGTATCGGGCAGTCCGTTTGCTGCGACTTTCACCGGGAAACCGTTTCCCGCATTGTCGAGCGAGTGTCTGCCGCCGGTCGAGGTGCTACGAGGCGAGTTGTGGGCTCAATGACGCAAGATTACATTAGCATTCGAAGCACTACCTGATTTCGACGCACTACCCGAACCCAAAGTGATCGATTTCCAAAAGCGATGACGCATTGCGGATCGAAGTAGATTTCGTTGCGTACCTTGGTGGTGCTTTGCTACTGATGCCATTGGCACCAATACTTTTTTAACGCAACTATTTAAGGCACTTCGTGAAACTCATCATTGCGATCATACAGCCAGGGAAGCTTGAGGCTGTTAAAGAAGCGTTGACGGAGGTGGAGGTGTTCCGGCTAACTGTCCTCGATTGTCAGGGGTTCGGTCGTCAGAAAGGGCATCCGGGGCTTTATCGTGGGCTCGAGATAGGTGTGAACTTGCTGAGGAAAGTACAGCTCCAGATCGCCGTCAATGAAGAGTTTGTGCAACCGACCGTCGACGCGATCGTCAAAGGCGGACGGAGCGGAGATGAGGGTGAAATCGGCGACGGCAAAATCTTTGTCCTGCCGATGGATGACTGTGTGAGAATTCGCACTGGGGAAACAGGAGCCGAAGCAATCTAGCCGTGTGGCACCCAGTTTGATTGCTTTGTCTGATCTTGTGTCAATTGCGTCGCAGTCTCGCTGCGGTGCATGCAAAAGCGGTGTCTGCAACAGAAGTGGTCACTCGAGAAGCTGGTGATCTTTCCTTGTCAGCGTTAAAGAACAGTCAACGCGTCCATGCGTCTACGTAAAAAAACGCCGCAGCGTGGCATGCTGCGGCGTTCGACGATGTTCTTTGACCCATTCGGTGGCACAAAGTAGCCACAGTGTTTCACGAATCAGCTGGCCATGTTGTTATCTGACTCTAACGGGAGCAACGTTCAGCATGGGCTGATTGAACCCGCGATCTGCAACGGAAGCTTTTGGAGTCACAGGTGCTGAAAGAGCTTGAGCCGACTCGCATCCTGCGTCACAGCTTCCATCTTCTTTGACCGACCATTTGTATTCGCAACCTGGTTCGGTGTACTTCTTCTTGCTCAGGACCTTGACCGTTTTTGTGAAAGCTCCATTGTGGACGCTGGTGTCGCAGCCAGCAGCTTCGCAGCCATCGGCAGAATCACACGAGTCACATGCTGATTTACTGCAACCGAAAAGGCCTAGGCCAAAACAGCCATTTCCTGTCTGCCATGGGAAAACCACCTTCGGAATGCAGATGGTTTTGGATTCCACTTCAAAGCAGGTCTTTTCGATGTCAACTTCCTTGGAGGAAAGTTCACACCGGCAGTCTGCCGGATTGATGCACCCGAGTTTCCCGGCGGAAGCGGTCGTTGCAGTGGTCATGGCGACCGCCACGAAGACGACCGAGTTTACGATCATTTTCTTTGACATGAGAATCCTAAGTTGTTTTTTGGGTGAGAATGGGTGGGTTGCAAGCGTCGCTTCCAACCCGCCATGAGGGTTCCTTCGTGGAAGGTTCGACTTAGAAATCGATCATCCAACGAGCACCGAAGATGTCATATTCGCCCGATGCAGGGCCATTGGTGGTGTCTCGATCCGCAATTTCGCCAGCAATGTAGTTGAACTGCATGCGAGCGTTCGGGTTCCAGTACCAGTTGAGACCGAAGGTAAAGGAGTCGCCGACACCACCGAGGATGTCTGCATCGCTAAAGTCGGCCGTTGACCAGCGAGCTGCAAGCTGCCAAGCCCCCCAACCGGCGGATCGGCCGCCATTGCAGCGATCCACTAACCAGAAGTTCTGGAATGGCTTGATACGACCGAGGGTCCCAGATTTACGGTCCCAAGGCATGTGCTCGCCAGTGAGGAAGTACGATACGTAGACGTATCCGCCGTCGAAGGCGACATCTTCGTAGATGTCTTGGCGATCGACCCACGTTCGTTGGTATTCACCAACCACTTGTACGCGACCAACGTTCACGACACCTTCAAGACCCAGAAGGTTGAAGTAATCCGCGCCAGCGATGCGTCCGGTGTCGAGCCATCGATTCTCGGACCGAGCTTCCGGGCGAGTGCGGAAGCGGGCCTCATTTTCATTGTTTGCGTTGTCGGTCGAATCGGCGTGGGACCCGGAGATGGCCCAGTGGGCGTAACCACGACCTCCGCTGACTTCATCGTACCAGATGGTATTCGCCAAACGGCCAGTGACCTCTAACTGTAGGTGATCGTCGAGGTAATTTCCTAGACCCTGAACGTTTCGTTGGTTGTAGACACCATAACGCCAATTCCACTTCTGGTTGTCAGAAACACCGTACGAAGCGAGTCCAAGGCGACGAGCATCTTGGTTGTGAGCTTCGATGACGAATGGACGCTCTAGAAAGACGTTGTAACGCGAGCTGTTCAGGTGGTCCAAGCCATACGGACGCTTCTGGTTACCAATCAAAACCGTTTGCAGGAACGGAAGATCCGTCCAGCCGAGATACGCATCACGGAACTCAGACTTGTTTCCGCCCGCGAATTCCATCTCGATCTTATAGACCATGTTATCCGCGACGTTTCCCTTGACTCCAAAACGGAGACGACGGAAACCGAGGCGATTTTCTGGGTCGCCACCGTTGAAGTCGGCGATGGTATCATCGTTGTTGTCGAAGCCCCATGCGTCGAAGTGCACACGACCGCTGACTTTCATGGTTGATTTGCTCGAACCACTTTTCACTATCGACTTATCGCCAGCTTTCTCAGCGACTTCGTCAATCGACGCTTCCATTTCAGCGAGTCGTGCGTTGATCGCCTCAAGACGCTCCTGAAGAGACGGTTCTTTGGCGCTCTTGGCGGCAACTAGCTCAATTGACTGATCAAACTGTTCGACTTCCGTCTCTAGTTCTGCGAGTTGGAGCATCTCGGCGGTCGAATAATCATCCGCCGAAGAAACCGAGTAAAGACCACCCGATACGGTGGTGAATGCTGCGCCGATCGCCGTCAGCAGAGCCATACGGGCTCGGTGGCGAATAGATTTCATAAGAAAACTTCCATGCTGGGGGAGCGTAAAAAGCCCGCCGCATCGTGCTGCGGGGTACTTCCTTGTGGTGTCCTTATACGACCGTGTTCCGACACGCCGAGTTACAAAGGACGTTGTGGCGTCCCGCATTTGCGAATTTGAGATGAAGAAAAAACGCATCTGACGAGATTCTCGCCCGCAATGTGAAAATTCGTCACTGGTCATCCTCGGTAATATTAAGATTCGCCGAGGGTGGCTCTCTTTCTATGGACATAGGTCTACAGATGTGGGATCTAATGCGAACCGATCAATCGTTAAAGTTCCACTGATGAGACGACGTTCACTAATCGTTCTCCCTTATTGAAACTGTGGGGATTAGAGCAACCTTTCGTGGCGGTTCTCGATCTTTAGGATGATTGTCCGCTTTGCTCCAATTTTTTCATCGATCGCTTTCTTGATGTGCTGCAGCATTTCAAGATTCATGCCTCGATGGCAATCACTTTTTGGCTCGTCGCTTGGCTTCGAGTAATCTCTTGGTGTAATCGCTCTCGCCTGATTGTTGATCCGGCTCACCGTCGCCATTGGATAGAAGTTTTTCCCGAGCATCATTTATGTTGTCAGATGTCTTCCTGAAATCACTCTCAATTCCTTCATTGTCTGTCTG
>JAKMEW010000020.1 GCA_022425745.1 Rubripirellula sp. | reverse complement strand
TACAGGCATCACTCAAGCATCCTTCATCAGGCGTGGTTCGCACAGCGGTTGAGGTCCTGCCTCGAAGCGAAGCTGGACGAGACCTTTTGCTCGCATCGGAAACGATTTCATCCAAGGATGCACAGGTACGACTCTCCACCCTTCTTGCGTTGACCGAGATGCCCGGTTCGGCCGGAAACGCAGAAGTTGCTTTGGGAAGTCTTAGATCCGCAAAGAATCATTCAGATCGCTGGATGCTAGATGCTGCGACTGCAGCGGCAGCGGCAAACAGTGCGGAGTTTTTGGTGCTCGCTTGCCGGATCGATGATGCCAATGAATCTGTTGCAGCGACCATCGCAACCGTCTCTGAGCACTTGGCACGCTCCGCTGATAGTGGTGCAGTGTCAAAGGTTCTCGCCGTACTTGCCGACGCCCCGGTCGCGGTGCGCTCGGCGATTATTTCTGGGTGGACCAACGGATGGCCTAAGGATACGCCGGCAAACCTTCTTGCTAAAGCAGACGATCAACTGCTCGCTGTCTTTGAAAAACTAGATGCGGGGGGCAAAGGACAATTGATTCGTCTCGCTGCTGCATTAGGTAGTAAGAAGCTTGCAGAAAATGCGAAGATGATTGCAGAGTCATTGCTCAAAATCGCATCGGATGAGGAATCAGAAGGTCAGTCACGTGTCGACGCGGCGACGGAATTGATTGGGTTGATGGTTGACGACGGTGATGTGGTTGACGAGATCCTGAAAAGTATCACGGGTCGAACTGATCAGAAGACCGCAGTTGGTTTGATCATGGCACTGCAGCGAAGTCGTGCGGCTTCGGTTGGCGAGTCGATTGTTGAATTTGTTCCAGTCATGACACCGACGACTCGTTCCGCTGCAATTCGCGTGATGTTGGCACGACCGGAAAGTACGCAGGCACTCCTGGTGGCTCTTGCGGACGGAGATCTTGACCGGACCGATTTGGCTTTGGATCAGCAGCAGGCATTGTTGGCGCATCCAAGAAAAGAAATCAGCGAGCAGGCGAAGAAGGTTCTCGCCAGTGCCGGTGGTGTACCGAGCCCAGACCGCGTCGCGGTGCTGGAAGGTTTGATGAAGGTTACCAAGCAGACGGGCGATGTCGCTCAGGGGAAATTGGTCTACGCTAAGAATTGCGCGAACTGCCACATGCATCGTGGTGAGGGGAACAAGGTTGGGCCGGACTTGACAGGGATGGCTGTGCACCCCAAAGAAGAATTGCTCACGCACATTCTTGACCCAAGCCGCAGTGTTGAGGGTAACTATAGAAGCTATTCCGTTCTGACTGTCGATGGGTTAGTAATGAATGGTCTTCTGGCATCAGAAACCCAAACGGCGATTGAAATCTATGATGCACAAGGCAAGAAGCAAGTTGTGCTGCGTGAGGATATTGAAGAGTTGGTCGCTTCGAAGAAGTCAGTCATGCCTGAAGGATTCGAGAAGCAGATTGACGAAAAAGGTTTCGCTGACCTGCTTGAGTTTTTGACGGATAAAGGATCCTATCTCCCTTTGCCGCTCGATAACGCGGTCACCGCCGTCAGCACCAAGGGATTGTTCCATGACGGAGATAACGGGCCTGACCGAATTGTCTTTGATGATTGGTCTCCAAAGATGGTTGGCCAAGTGCCTTTCCAGCTTGTCGACCCGAAGGGCAAGAGCGTTCCAAACATTGTCTTGCTTAACGGCCCACGTGGAACCCTGCCGCCCTCGATGCCGAAGTCGGTTGAGGTCCAATGTAATGCGGCATTGAAGTCGATACACATGCTTAGCGGTATCAGTGGTTGGGGCTTCCCCGCTCACGGTGATAAATCGACTTCGATGATTGTTCGATTACACCTGGAGGATGGTTCGACCGAGGATCATCCTCTGCTCAATGCGGTTCACTTTGCGGATTACATTCGCCGAGTGGATGTTCCCGGTTCTGAGTTTGCCATGAGTGTTGGAGGACAGCAGATTCGGTATCTGGAAGTCAAGCCAAAGACCGGTAAAGTGGTTAAAACGATTGAGCTTGTTAAAGGTGATGATCCAACGGCCCCGATTGTCGTCGCAATCACCGTCGAGCCACTTGCTTCGGCTGCCGTGCACTAGATAACCGTGCACTAGAAAACAGTGCACTAGAAAACAGTGCACTAGATAACATTGCACTAGATAACATTGCGTTAGGCAGCCGGAGATGTGTCGAGCTGACGAATCTGCGTCAGCTTGACCGAAGGCAACGGAGGTTTTGCCAACAACTTGTTCAGCTTTTTATGAGCAGTCGGTTCTTCCCGACTGCTTTTTTTGTTTCTCGTTGGTAACTTGAGTGACTCTTTGCAAAAATATTGGTGTTCGATGCAGGGGGATTGCTTCGCAAGCTGAGTGTTCTAAGTCCATGTCTAAGGAATGCGTTGACGCAATTGGTTTACTCAGGCCGTTAATACAGAGGATCAACTAGCATGGCGAAATCAGACTCAGGGGGTTCCGAGCCGATCCGAGAAGATGGCGATGAGCTTAGCCGTGAGCGATGCGTCGATAATGGTAAAGCAGGGGTTCGCTATGACCGATCCAAAAGTTATCGCTGGAATTATGATCATCCTCCGGATCTAGCAAATGAACAGAATCTGGCAACCCAACAGGATTTGTCAATTGAACAGGTGCTGGCCAGCGAACAGGTCTCGTCTCGGCAATCAAAGGATTTACACCGGCAGGAGGACGTTTCGGTCACCGACGAGTCTGGTAGCCGTTGGGACTTTTTAGGGATTCCCGTTGCGTCACCGTTGGGGATTGCTGCTGGCCCCTTGCTAAACAGTGCGTGGTGTTTGTACTACGGTGCTCGCGGTTTCGATGTTTTGACTTATAAGACCGTGCGGAGTTCGGCTCGTGAATGCTACGCGATGCCCAATCTTGTCCCTGTGAAAGACTCCACGATGCAAGGCGGAGAGGCGAGCGTCCACCGGAGTGATCGGATGGGTGGCTCATGGGCCGTCTCCTTCGGAATGCCATCGAGTTCGCCTGAGGTATGGCGTCGAGATGTTGAGTTTGCGAGGGCGAATTTACGATCAGATCAAGTACTTTCGGTGTCGATTGTTGGTACGCAGCAGGACGGTTGGGGATTGAGTGAGTTAGCCGATGATTATGCTCAATGCGCTTTTTGGGCAGCACAAAGTGGGGCGGACGTGATCGAGGCTAATTTTTCATGCCCAAATGTCACGACTTGTGACGGTCAGCTTTATCAGAATCCAGATCAATCAAAGTTAGTTGCGTCCGAGATTCGCAGGCGGATCGGCGCTGTACCCCTGGTCATCAAAATTGGTTTTCAACCCGATTTTCAGTCCGCGACTGAGTTGATTCGGTCGCTTGACAACGTGGTTGATGGTTTATCAATGACCAACAGTTTGGCCTCGCGAGTGACCGATTTTGATGGCAGTTTTCTGTTTGGTGGGGAACATCGAGGAATCTGTGGTGATGCTATTTTTCAGGCTTCACGTGATCAAGTGTCAAGATTTTCCAAAGCGGTTGCCGAGGTGGGAAGTTCGATCAAGTTGATCGGAGTAGGCGGGATTCGCACTACCGAACAGGTTAGGAGTTATCTTTCTGCCGGAGCGTCTGCATGCCACTTGGCCACGTCCATCATGACGGATCCTGAAATCGGTTTTCGTTTATCGTCATCATTGCGGACTTCAGCTTAGTCAATGCTGTTGTTTTGCATGCTCCGAAATCTCTTTTGAAACCATGACCGAAGCGGTCTGCTTCGAAAAGTCACTTCCTCTTGCTGGTCCTCGCTGCGCAGGCTCCAAGGTTGGGGTACCTGTTCAAAAGAAGCCGAGATTTGGCTGAGTTGTTCTTCTTTTAATGATCCATCGTGTAACACCAATCGGTAGCCTAGTCGAAGTGGTTGATTTCTCGGAATCAGTATTGGTTCCCGTCCAGGATAGACTGCGTTTTGCATGCTGTGCTTTCTGCGAAGAATCCATGACGCTTGATCCCGCTGTACACCCGGGTTCAACGGATGATTGATGATCGTGAGTCCGGAATCTAGCCGGCTGACATCCAGCCAGTTTCCCGCGTTGACGGCTTGTGTTTCCGGTTTGATTTCACGGTCATTCGATCGAAAGGCCTCAGTGCCATCTAGTTTTAGTCGTACGGAAAAGCCGCCATACCCCTTCGCGTCTTCACTACCGCCAATGCGAACACCCTCGTGATTCGCCGACAGGCAGATGAAAAAATCAATCACACGACAGTTGTGATGGGTAGGGTGAACGCGAATCCAGTTTTTCTCCTCGATCAGGTCTACCGGATTCGCTGTCTCCGCCTTGGATTCGCCACCGATTGAATTCAATTCGGGATAGTTTGCTTTGTCTTTTTCTAGAGCAGGCTTCGGTGAGGACTGTATCCATTCTGTCTTATCAATCGTTGACCAAGTGAGGTCGTTTTCGATAACGATTGTTTTTCGGTCGTGGTAAGTCCTGGACGAATTTAGATTCCACCGAAAACCGTTGCAGGCCCATGCGTCACCAAGTTGCCTATCCCGCAACCAAGCTTGATGCCAAGCCCAAAAAACGCCGCGGTGGTGAGGGTGATCGTCGGGGAAGTCCTCGGTAATCACCTGCCCAGACGGGTTTATAAGGGGATGCAGATAGTTCGCGCGGCCCCAGTTACCGTCTTGGGTGATGTGGGCCGCGTGATAGGTCAGCACATGTTGCCCATTTTCGAAAATGGACGTTTGCTCGGCGTTGGATTGGTGGCTCAATTCTGCATTGCCGTGACCTGTCAGGCAATGAACCATCACTAGTATCAAGCAGTTCAACGTACCGGGACGCTGAATCCAACGATGCATCGTGACCACCTTCAAAAGGTGCAGAGCATCTGCGTGCCCTGCTACGGCGATTTCTGACACGAATTGTCTACCGGACAGACGCTTTCCGACGCAAATGCCTGCCGGGATCGACCGGAGGATTTACTTCTCGTCGATTTTGCTGACTACTTTATCGATCAAGCCATACTCACACGCTTCGTCGGCAGACATGAATCGATCGCGGTCGGTATCTTGTTCGATCTTTTCGAGCGAGTGACCGGTGTGTTCAATCATCAGTTCGTTCATGCGTTGCTTGATGCGGCGCAATTCTTCGACGTGAATTTCAACTTCCCTAGCGGTGCCCTGCATGCCAGCGAGGGGTTGGTGAATCATGATTCTCGCGTTGGGAAGTGCGAACCGTTTGCCCTTTGCACCTGCCGTCAGCAGGGCCGCACCCATCGATGCAGCTTGCCCAATGCAGTAGGTGGCTACGTCACATGATACGAATTGCATGGTGTCGTAGATTGCCATGCCTGCCGTGATGCTGCCTCCGGGGCTGTTGATGTAGAGATGGATGTCCGCTTTGGGGTCATCTGACTGGAGGAATAGCATTTGCGCGACTAAAGCGTTTGAAATATGATCATCCACCTGCTGCCCAAGAAAGATGATTCGATCTTTTAGGAGGCGGCTGTAGATGTCGTAAACTCTTTCTTCACGACCGCTTTTTTCGACGACGTAGGGAATCGGTGCCATGTCTTAGGTATCTCTGATTGAAAATGAATGATGACGGTTTAGTAATCGCTGCTTGATCAACGCCGGGGGCTCGCGACTCGTGCATCGCTGAGACCGATGTCGGGTTGGCGTTTCATCAGGCTTCGTCAGCGTCGTCGGCGGGTGGTTTGGAGAGGATGTCGTCAACAAGTCCATACTCTTTGGCTTCCTCTGCATTGAGGAAGAAGTCACGGTCGGTATCCTTCGCGATCTGCTCGACGGACTTTCCCGTGTGCTTGCTGATGATGTCGTTAAGGACATCTCGATAGCGGAACATTTCCGCTGCTTGAATTTCAATGTCGCTGACCTGTCCACCGACGCCGCCCATCGGTTGGTGCATCATGACGCGGCTGTGGGGAAGACAGGTTCGCTTTCCTTTTGAGCCACCGACCAGCAACACTGCTGCCCCACTGCAAGCCTCTCCAACGCAGTAGGTTGCAACAGGGCAAGACAAAATTTGCATGGTGTCGTAGATCGCGAGCGTCGCGGTCACGCTGCCGCCGGGGGAATTGATGTAGAAATGAATGTCCTTGCGTCGATTTTCGCTCTGAAGGTAGAGCAGTTTCATGACGACATCATTCGCGTTGGCGTAATGAATCTCGCCCTGCAGGAATACAATTCGATTCTCCAGCAGGAGATCACCAAGCGTGAGTTGCCTCTGACGTTGGTAGGATTGGTAGGCGTGGCTACTGAGAATCTCGTTGGCCGGGTGGTTGCCGGAGATTGGAAAATTCATGCGGAGTCTTTCAGTGTCTTAATCGACTTAGGGTTCGATGTCTTGAAGCTGGTTTTCTCTAAACGAGTGCGTCATCTTTTGAAGGCGATCGATTCATTAGCAGGAACGCCGCGAGTCTCTGCCTGTCAAAATGATGGCCAAAGGCCGCGAACAACCTCGGCACGATCAGTGACGACCACTACGAGACCTGTAGTGTTCGCAATTCCACTAACTCTGGCAAGGCCGGAAAGTCCTTGATGGGGCGCGTGGCTAACCTATTTTCTCTGTTTTTACTCTTTGAGTCAGCGACGCAAAAACTTCCAGGCCATTTCAGGGGTGGTTTCCATCTTGATGGCGGCTTAAGCGTCGGTTTCCTGCCTGGTGCTTTTCCTCGGCGATCATGTCACCGCTCGCCTTCGCCCACACCCGACATGATCTTGCTCTGGCAAGCCGTTTGCGTCAAACCGGGTCGATTTAAGCGGACGATCTTGTGGATTCCACGACCGGCGGGGGAGGTGTGTCTGAGTGGAAATGGGTATACTTTTGAGCCCGTTTGATGCCTATTTCAACTCGCTGAATGCGGAGTCGGCCTTACGGTTTCGTGTGTCCGCGTTGACTCGTTGATGATTGTTGGTGAAGAAAGAGAGCTGAGATGCAAAACGCCGAGGAAATCTTGGATGGCACCTTTTTGGAGGTGCGAGCGAAGTTGTTGGAAGTTGCTGCGACTTTGGACCGAATAGAACGAGCTCAGGGAGATTCGGGCGACTTCAATCACCAGTCCACGCAGCGGCGCAAGAAACTTGATCAAGCAGTCGAAATCTTGCTGTCCTCTGGCAACGACCGGGCTGAACGCTTGCAGAAACTGTTCTCCCGAGAATACGAAGACGCTTGGCGTGACGACTTCGGGATCTAAGTTGGTTACTCAAGTCCACATCGCCCGAGTCTTCATTCTTGCAGGCAAGGCCCACAAGTCTGCACGTTGAGCCCCAACGAACTTTCACATCGAAACGATAGATAGAATACATCCATGGACTACATCGACCCTCACATTCACATGGTTTCACGGACCACCGACGACTATGCCACGCTTGCCCGAATGGGTTGTGTGGCGATGAGCGAACCCGCTTTTTGGGCAGGGTTTGACCGCGGTAGCGTCGATGGATTTCGCGATTACTTTCACCAACTCACAGACGTTGAACCAAAGCGAGCAGCGCAGTACGGGATTCAACATTTCACTTGGCTGTGTATCAACGCGAAAGAAGCGGAGAACGTCTCTCTGTCCCGCGATGTGATTGCGATGATTCCCGAGTTCATTGATCGACCGAACGTTCTGGGAATCGGCGAGATTGGACTCAATAAAAACACAAAGAACGAAGCGACCGTGTTTCTTGAGCATTTGGATCTCGCGGTTAAATACCAGCAGCAGATCCTGATCCACACACCTCATCTCGAGGATAAGTATCAGGGCACACGAATGATTCTGGATATGCTTTGCGGCGATCAGCGGATCGATCCAACACGTGTGTTGGTCGACCATGTTGAAGAGCACACGATCTCCGAGGTGCTTGATCGAGGATTCTGGGCTGGAATGACTCTGTACCCCGTTACAAAGTGTACGCCTGAGCGAGCAGCAGACATGATCGAACAGGTTGGTGGGGAGAGGTTGTTGGTTAATTCCGCTGGTGATTGGGGGCCAAGTAAGCCCACCGCAGTTCCGGATTTGATTTTTGAAATGCGACGGCGTGGTCACAGTGAGTCGCTGATTCGCAAAGTGGTGTATGACAATCCGATAGCTTTTTTCGCGCAGAGCCAGAATTTTTCTTTCAAGCCGCGAACCTAAGAAAGTTTCTCGTTTTCCTGCTTTCCATCTGAGAGGTCATTCCTGATGTCACAGCGACGGTTGGTTGTTTGCGCCAGTTTGTTATTCGCCTTCCTCGAGGCGTTGGTTGGGGCCCCGGGTATCGGTTTGGCTCAGGAGTCGGTCGTCTCGGGGAAGCGTTTGATCCCGGTTAGCCGAGTTGCGTTCACCGAGGGGCCGGCGTGGCACCCTGAACTCGGGGTGCTTTTTAGCGACATTCAAAATAATCGCATCATGCGAGCCACGACCGAGGGTGAGCTGGAAGTCTTTCGATCGGACTCAGGAAAGGCCAACGGGCTATTGTTCGATCACCAGGGACGTCTCGTTGCATGTGAGGGTGGTAACCGTCGCATCACGCGAACCGAGAAGGATGGTCGAATCTCCATCCTGGCCGATACCTATGAAGGTAAGAAGTTCAATTCGCCGAATGACATCGCCATCGACTCGAAGGGGAATCTTTTTTTTACGGATCCCCGTTACGGTGATCGATCGGGGTTGGAGCAACATGATGCTGATGGCCGGGCAATCGAGGGTGTGTATCGGATCGGCGTCGATGGCAAAGTCAGTCGAGTTCTGGGCCAAGAAATTGCACGCCCGAATGGAATTGCCGTATCCCCTGATGGGCGGTTTCTTTTCGTTGCGGTCAACACAAATGATGCGGAGGGAAGTGACCGTGCGCTTTATCGATTTGATTTAAAGTCAGGGGGCGATGTTGTGGTTGATTCACGCAAGAAATTATTCGACTGGGGGCAGGATCGAGGACCGGATGGAATGACCGTTGATCAATCGGGGCGTTTGTATGTGACTGCAGGTCTCAATTATGCCGCTCCGCCGCATGAAACGGCCGGTAAGTATCAGGCTGGTGTTTACGTGATTGCTCCTGAGGGCGGTTTGGTTGAAGTGATCAAGGTTCCGATGGACATGGTGACGAATTGTACTTTCGGCGGACACGATCAGAAGACTCTGTATGTCACCGCTGGGCATACTCTCTGGTCAATCGACACCGATGCCAAAGGGCATACGGTCTGGACGCATCAGAAATGATCAGTTGCTTGACTTTATTGTGATGCGAAGCAATTTGCTGAGAGCAACGATAGGCCGGAGGATTGGTGTTTAGGAACCCGCAAGAAGTTGATCGTCGTCCGCCTAGAGTCGTGATCTTTGGGCTTGTTGCCCTGAGTGTGGCAGCGCTTGCAGTGACCGTCTGGACGATGTTCGATTTTTTGCGTGAACAGGTCATTGTGCAAGAATTGATCACAAAGCTGCCCAGGGAGTCGTTAGCTTCTGCTGAGGAATTGGCGGGTGAATTGCGTTGGCAATTTCGCTTGACGATACTTGTTGTCCTCAACTTGGTCGTTACCGGTTTTGCGGTCGTGCTTCTGTGGCGAGCGTACGGGTCAAGCCAGAAGTCTTTGCGAGATATCAAAGCATTGGCGGGTGACATTCTGAGCAGCATTGATCAGGCGGTGATCACATGTGACGTGGATGGAAATGTCACGAGTATCAATCGTCGGGGGATGGAGTTATTTGGGGTTGGTGAGGAGGTTGTGGGTTGGCCACTTGCTAACCTCAGCAGTCAAATCGATCTTGATGATCTTCGGCGTACAATGCTTGCGACTTCTCGCCAGAGCGTCAGTCAGGACTATTCGCTCGCTTTTGGCAACCTGACTCGTAATTATCGAACGGTCGTACAGCCGCTGTCTGATTGGGAGGACGATCCGATTGGCCACGTGTTCGAGGTGCGAGATGTGACGGAGTCGGTGTTGATCGAGCAGCGGATGCGTCAATCGCGGAGAGATTCGGGGGCGTGTTGTCTTCATCAAGACGATTGCTTCGGCTTTGACCTTGGGCACTGGTGGATCGGGTGGTCGTGAGGATCCGATCGGTCAAATTGGAGCCGCCCTCGGGTCTTGGCTTGGCCGTGTCTTCCGACTTTCGCCTCGTGACCGCCGTCTGATGATAGCTGCTGGAATGGGGGCAGGAATTGGCGCCATTTTTTGTGCGCCCCTGGCGGGAGCGGTTTTTGCCGCTGAAATTTTATATAGCGATGCCGAACTCGAGGCTGATGTGATCGTGCCCGCTGCGACCTCATCGATTGTTGCTTACAGTCTTTTTTCTCAGGTGCTGCCCACTTCCACTCGGTTCATGCCATTGTTTGGCGGTGAGTTGGATCACCTGTCTACTGCACTTTGGGAGCTTTTCCCGTACACGATTCTCGCGATCATTTTGGTGTTTGCTGGTTGGGGATACGTCAGAATCTTTCAACCATCATGATGGTGCGTGCGCTAACGGGTGATTTTGGTTTGTTGGTACCCACGATGTTGGTCACCACGTTGACCTTCGTTGGAAGTCAGCGTTGGCGACTTTATCGCCAGCAAGTTCCGACTCGAATGGATTCCAAGGCGCACCGCGGGGACTTCATTGTTGATGTGCTAGAGGGTTTGAGGGTCGGTGATGTGTATCGTCACGATCCCGATCTCGTGATGATCCCCGAAGGAATGAACTTAGATCAGATTGTTCATCGTCTGACTCAGAACCATCAGCACTATTTTCCTGTCGTCGACCGCGAGGAGAACATCGTTGGAATCTTTACCGATGATGATGTTCGAACCTATCTCTATGATGATGTGCTTTGGGAACTGGTCGTTGCTCGAGACATTATGGTCACGGACTTTGTCAGCGTGTCGCCCCAAGACGACCTCAATACTGCGATGAAGGCGTTCACTTCATTGAATCAGGATGAGTTGCCAGTGATCGCACCCGAGGCACCGGGGAACTTGTTGGGGATGCTTCGACGCCGCGAAGCGATTGCCTCATACAATCAACGTGTCATGGAGCACAAGGCCGCTCGGGAAGAGGAGATTTCCTGAGCGAGCATCCTTCGCGGTTGAATCTTCTACTATTCATGCATCGTGCTACTATTCATGCATCGTGCTATTTTCATGCATCGTATTGGGAGGCGTAGACGGCTTTAACCTGCGTGTAGTCGGTAAATGTCTCTTCGCAGTTGACACCGGCTCCCGGACCGCCTGAGATTCCTTGCCCGCCGTATGGCAAGCCGTAGGCAATCTGGTTGTGGCAGTTGATTTGGCACGTTCCATCACGGAATTGCTTAGCCAAAGCCACGCCATGTTCAATGTCCCGGGTCCAAACGCTGGCCCCGAGACCGTATGGTGATTGGTTAGCTAGTTGGAGAGCTTGTTCGGCGTCAGAGACGGGGCAGATGGTTGCGAAAGCGTGAAACACTTCCGCTGGATTGCAATCCACTTCGGGTGTGGTTTGGAACAAAGCAGGCTTCAGGTAGTAGCCACTTCGCCCTGTAACTTCCGCAACTCCACCTCTCAGCAGTGCTCGGCCACCGCGCGTCACGGTTTGCTGCTGTGCCGAGAGGATTCGTTCTTTTTGCGTTGAGTTAATGACTGCGCCAAGTTCAGTTCCCGCATCAGCTTGATAGCCAATTTTTAACGAAGCAAAAAATTCACGCTGAGCGTCAATGAAGTCATCTGCGATTTTTTGATCAACAAAGACGCGGTGGATCGTGCAGCAAGTTTGGCCGAAGTGCTGATTGGTGTATCGTCCGATTTTTCTGGCCACCTCGATGGGATCCGCATCCGCCAATACGATGGCCGAACCGTTTCCTCCCATTTCCCGCTTCATCCGAGTGCCGTGGCGATCGCAAGTGCGAAGGATGTGTTGTCCGACGCCGGGGGAGCCCGTGAAAGAGATGTAACGAACCACTGGGTGTTCGGCAATGAACTGCCCCGTCAGCTCGCCTCGTCCCGGAAGGACATTGATCACTCCTGGTGGGAAGCCCGCTTCTTCAGCAAGTTTGCCCATGTAGAGTGCCGAGAGTGGTGTGTCTTCGGCAGGTTTAATTAGGACACAGTTTCCCGATAGCAACGCTGGGAAAATAAACCAAGACGTAAGAACGATGGGGTAATTCCAAGGGATGATTCCCGCAACCACACCCCAAGGTTCGCGATAGCTGTAACCCTGGACGCCGGGGGCAACTTCCAAACTCGGGCCATCTCCGAGTGGGATCCTCTTGGCGACATCGCAGAAATATTCAGCGCAGGCGCGGATCTGATCAAAGTCCCCTTCGGCTAGTTCGGATACTTTTCCGCCATCAAAGATTTCGCAGGCAAGCAGCACATCGCGATCTCTCTCGCAGAGTTCGACGAACTTCATCACCAGAGCGATCTTTTCTTCAATCGGCGTTTGCCTCCAGCCAGTCTTTGGGTTGCTGTAGGCGTTGTGGGCTGCCTGGACCGCTTTGTTCACTTCCGCAGCGCCCATTTCGCAAACGGTTGCCAGTACCTGATGATTACCGGGATCAATGGTTTCAAAGGTTGCATTCATCGTACCGGCTGTTTCAACGCCCCCGACGATTCCACCAAGTGGCTTTCCCCCGTTGGAGCAAAAGTCTGAGAACTTTTGGGGGCAGTCAAACTTTTTTGCCGTAAGTGAGCGAATCTCGGAGTTTGCGACCGACATGGTGAACCTGCAGGGATGAAAAGACGTTTTGGATGTTTTTTGAGTCGTAATGGGGCGTGGAACTCGGGTCCACGCTTCCGTGGTAAGATATCCGATTGTTCAGCAAGGGTGTTGTGGGGCACGGTGATGAACTCGCCATCACAGCTGTATTCCGCGGCAAATCATTGCTTTTTTGATCGTTTTCCCGAAAACTATTTGGACCTGCGGGATGCTCCGCTACACTTTCTCGTAGCAGGTCGAAAGTGGCGACCGACGCAAAAGCCGTGATGATGTTGGAGTCAGCAAAGGTCTGTTGGAGCTGCGTCGGGATCAGCGGTTACTATGACTAAAAGTGTCTGGGGCATGAGTGTCTGGGGCTAAAGGTGAAGGATCATCAATCATCCGAGTCGATGCATGAGGGCCGTTTGACCGGTGTGGGGAACCCGGTCGACGCCGTTGATCTTGAGTCCAGCGGATTATTTGAGCAGTTACTAGCGAGATCACCTGCGCAGCGAGTTAACGAGTTAGAACGTCTGATTAGAGACACACTCGCTGCTGCTTTGCGAATCGAAACTTCGCAAATCCAATCGAATGAATCATTGGTCAGCTTAGGACTTGACTCATTGATTGGGATGAACCTGCGATGCAAACTTGAAAAGGCTTTGCGAACCGAGTTGCCTGAGTTTGGGATTTTGGGGCTGAGAGGGAGCGAGCCGCCAACCGTGAAAGTCTTGGCTCGTGTCGCAGCGGAATCAATCAAAGATCCAGCGAAACACAATAATTGTGAAGCGGATAAGTTGAGCCACAGTCGCAAAGGTTCAAAAAGAAGGCGACGCTCGGGGGTTGTTGCATTGGGCGGGCCTCACAGACCAAAGGCTCCAATTTTCTGTCTCCATCCAGTCGGAGGCGATTTGCGTTGCTACGATCGGTTTTCTCGGCATTTAACAACGCGACCCGTTTTTGGACTTCGATCGCGCGGTCTTGATGCCTACTCCGAGCCGCACCGCTGTATGGATGCAATGATCTTGGACTATGCGAGTGAGATTGAAAGAGCTTGTAGTCAGGGGCCAATCTGCTTGCTGGGGTGGTCTACAGGCGGCATTTTTGCGAGAGAGTTAGCGATTCGCCTACAGGAACTTGATCGAGAGATTGAAGCTGTGGTGATGGTTGATACACCCATGCCAGATGTTTTTGAACAAGTCGACTTAGCGGATAACCTCAAGTTTCTTTCTGATTTAGTAACCTTCAGCAATTACTTTGCGGGAAACTCGATGCAAATCGATTCCGCGTTTTTGAGCAACCTCAACGAGGAGCAGGCGGTGCAACGTGTCCTTGAGCTGGGGATGGCCAATGGAGTGTTGCCGTCCCACGCAACGACTCAGTTTTTGGAACGCTTGATCGATGTTTGCAAGAAGCATGTCGAGATCCTTCAGCATTATTCGCCTTCGCACACTTCACTTGAATCAATTCTTATTCGCCCACACGATCACAGTGTTCTGTGTAAGGCAGCGGGGCGGTCCCTACCTTCTGATCTTGGTTGGGGCTCCTTTGGGAAAACGGATCTGCACCAAGTTCCGGGGCACCATTTCACGATGATGACTTCGACCAATGCAGCCGAGTTGGCATTGAGGGTTGAGCAGCTCATTGGCTGAGCCACTCGCTGCTCATTTTTTTAATGTGGGGCTTGCCTGCTTGCGGAAACCTCGCAGTTGGATCGAGTGATCTTCATGGAGATCAAGGATGCTGTACGCGTTTTGATCTGTCCCACTTCCCTCAACCATCGCCACGCAGGTGCAGTAGGGTATGTGATTGATCCACTTGAGATCGTTTTGATGACTGTGTCCCTGGAAGACCCCGTGAACGCAGTCGGCTTGCTCAAGAATGGCTCGTATTTCTTTTTGGTTACGAACCCCATGATT
>JAKMEW010000549.1 GCA_022425745.1 Rubripirellula sp. | reverse complement strand
GCGTTATTCTTGGCAATTGGAGGAAGCTGCTAATCACTGGTGCTACTTTCCCACCAAATTCACCAGCTACGTTGAGACGCTTGCTGAGAATGGATATCGAACGGGGATGACTGGTAAAGGTTGGGCTCCTGGGATCGCGGTGGACAGAGATGGAAAACGTCGCGATCTAGCTGGCAAGCCTTTCTCGCGTAACAAGGCAAAGCCTCCGACCAAGGCGATCTCATCGAATGATTACTCAGCCAACTTCATCGACTTTTTGGATGCTACTCCTGACAACGCACCTTTTTGCTTCTGGTACGGGGGGACTGAGCCGCATCGCAGGTATGAGTATGGAACTGGAGTCCGTGTGGGAGGCAAGTCAGTTGATTCGATCAAAGAGGTCCCTGATTTTTGGCCCGACAATGAGGTGATTCGTAACGACATGTTGGATTATGCACTGGAGATCGAGCATTTTGATATGCACTTGGGGCGAATATTGGACGAGCTCGAGGAAAGGGGCATGTTGGACAATACCTTAGTAGTCGTAACGAGTGACAACGGGATGCCGTTTCCAAGAATCAAAGGTCAGAGTTACGAGTGGAGCCACCATTTGCCGTTGGCAATTTCGTGGCCAGAGGGAATACAGGATGCGGGCAGAAAAGTTGACGAACCTGTTTCGTTCGTGGATCTTGCGCCGACCTACTTGGAGGTTGCGGGAGTGGCAGCCGATGAGACATCAATGGCCAGCCTTTCTGGGGCCTCGCTTGTGCCGATCTTTCGCAACTCCACTGAGCGAACGCAGCGGGACGCGATCCTGATTGGAAAAGAGCGTCATGACATTGGGCGACCAGAGGATGTTGGCTATCCGGTTCGCGGGATCATCCAAGGTGACTTTTTACTGCTCAAGAACTTTGAAACGAGTCGGTGGCCGGCAGGTGATCCGATCACCGGGTATCTCAACACGGACGGTAGCCCAACAAAAACCGTGATTCTCAATGCCCGACGCGAAGGTGAAAACTCGCAGTGGTGGCAATTGGCCTTCGGATTGAGGCCGGAGTACGAACTGTACAACCTAGCGACAGATCGTGATTGTGTGGTGAATTTAGCGTCGGAGCCACGCTATGCACAGCAAAAGGTTGAAATGCTAGGGCGGCTAGAGGCAGCACTTGAGGATCACGGCGATCCCCGAATATTGGGAAATGGCGAGGTTTTTGATCAGTACCTGTACGCGAATGAGCGTGAGCGGGGATTCTACGAGAAATATCTAGCAGATCCCGATAGCGTGAAGGCAGGATGGGTTAACCCAACCGATTTTGAGCCGACCAGATCAGATGTCGAGTGAAGTTTTAGCCGTTTTCCGATCTGTGGGGTGTCATCCTACGTATACTCCATCACGGCATGTGAACAGCGATCCTTCGGCGACTCGCATGATGGCTGAAGCGGGGTATTTCTCGGCGGATCTGTATGAATAGCGTCTTCGGGAATATTGCCGATGTGAGAAGCGTCTTTGCGATTTGCAGTTTTACGAGAGTTTTCACACGTGATGGTGGGGCAGTGGTAAGGATAAAGCAGGCGTCATGCTACAGGTAAAAGCACTATCGAAATCTTTTCCCCTAGAGGCGGGGTTGGTGCATGCCGTCATGAATTTATCCTTTCATGTCGATCAAACTGAGGTCTACGGTTTGCTCGGTCCCAACGGTGCTGGGAAAACCACAACCTTGCGGATGATTCTCGGATTGCTCGAGCCAGATGCAGGGTATGCGGAGGTTCTGGGGTACCGCACCTCTAGCGACCCAGAGAAAGTGAAGCAGCGTCTCGGGTTCGTATCAGCCAGT
The DNA here is from genome assembly GCA_022425745.1 of Rubripirellula sp. Classification (GTDB taxonomy): domain Bacteria; phylum Planctomycetota; class Planctomycetia; order Pirellulales; family Pirellulaceae; genus Rubripirellula. Next base: position 6,002 of record JAKMEW010000549.1, on the reverse strand, counting down.
GATGGGGTTTACCCATGGCTGTCGGTTCGTGAGATGTTGCTTTATTTCGGTGACCTCTACGGTGTCGCTCCGGAGGTGGCAGGTGATCGCTGCGAGAGACTTGCTGCGTTGATGGGGATTAGCGAGCTGCTAGATCGGCGAGCTGGAGGTCTAAGCACTGGCCAGCGGCAACGCGTTACTCTCGTGAGAGGATTGATTCATGATCCGCCGGTGATGCTTTTGGATGAGCCAACTCGCGGCTTGGATGTGGTGGGTGTGCAGACGATTTTTGAATACATCGGGCACCTCCGGGAGCTCGGCAAGGCCGTTGTGATTTGTACGCACCGGTTAGACGAAGCGGAGCGGTTGTGTGACCGGTTTGGACTTCTGCACCGCGGTAACCTTGCCCATGAGGGAACACTGCAGCAGTTACAAGGGGCGACTTCAAAAGATCATCTGGTTGATATGTTCGCTGGACTTTTGAGCGGTGGGTCTTTGAGCGGTGGGGCCCATGTTTGAGCAGAAAAAGCTAGGTGTTGAATCTGACGAGATTCAGCACAACGACAACGAGCTTGATAAGCAGGTTAGCGGTCATCCGACTGCGTTGTATCGCCTTAGACGCTTGGGGCGAATGTATCGTAAAGAGCTCCGTGAGACGCTCCGCGATCGCCGAACCATGATCACGCTGTTACTGATGCCACTTTTGCTCTATCCAATTCTGAGCATGGCACTGAATCGGTTCCTCTTGTCGGTTAATGTCCCCGAGGCAGGTTACACAATCTGTGTGCAGACGCAGGGAGAGCTCGAGCTTTTGAGTAGCTGGCTTGGCGATGATCGCAGTCATCCGCCCAAGATGATCTTGGATAGCCGAGGTGGCAACTTAGCAGCTTTCCGTCTTGGGCTCAGTCAATCGGTTGACGCCGCCGCGGCGATTGATGCAAATGAAGCCGATCTCGGCGTGCAGATTGAAGTGACTGAGTTTGGTGAGAACATCGTGTCGGTCTTCTCCCATCGAGGTGATGCGGCAAGCGAAACCGCGCGGCAGATTCTTGTCGAGCGGTTGCACTGGCTCTCCGAGTCCGATGCTGCAATGTGGATCCGATCCCGATTCCCAAATTATCGCTCACCGATAAGTGTGGTGATTGAGGAAGTTGGTGAGGCTAAGGAGTCCAACTTGCTTGCGACACTCATTCCGTTAGTTCTGGTCCTAATGACAATCACGGGAGCCGTCTATCCAGCAATTGATTTGACCGCTGGGGAGCGGGAGCGAGGAACGCTCGAGGCGGTGATGGCGTCGCCTGTTCCCCGTTTTGCAGTACTGCTTTCAAAGTATCTCGCGGTAATCAGCGTCGCCTGTTTGACGGCCATCGTGAACCTGATTGCGATGTTCACAACCTTGTGGGGGAGCGGGCTAATTGAGATGGTACAGCAGGGCTCGGGCACACCGTGGGGGCTCATTCCTCCGATGCTGTTGTTGCTCATTCTATTCTCGTTGTTTTTCTCAGCGGTTCTTCTGGCTCTGACAAGCTACGCTAGGTCATTCAAGGAGGCACAAGCGTATCTGATCCCCGTCATGCTGATGTCGCTTGCACCGGCAATGATTTCCTTGGTGCCAGGAATCGAACTCAAGGGAGTGTTGCTAGTCGTTCCACTGGTGAACATTGTGCTTTTGGCGAGGGATATGCTCGCGGGCGATCTGTTGATTCAGGCCGCAGTGGTGTCGGTTGGTGTAACGATTCTTTACGCCTGTGGTGCACTTGCCGTTGCGGCACGATTATTCGGCGGAGACGCGGTGATGCGCACCAGCGAGCAATCTATCGCGAGCCTTCTTCGCCGCCCTGATCGGGTAAGTGTGGTGCCAAGGCTCGAGCAGGCAATCCTACTGCTGGCATTGTTAATCCCGAGCTATTTTGTCGTTTCAAACGGCCTGATGTTGTTGCTGCGAAGTTACGGCGACCTTCTCGATGTGAGCTATCAACTTCTTTTAAACGCGACCGCATTAATCTTGACCTTTGGTTTGTTACCGTTGGTTAGTGTGTGGTGGGAGCGGTCTCGTATATTGCCTTCGTTTAGAATCCGCACTGCGCCGATCGGAGCGTTCCTCGGCGCGATTCTGCTGGGCCTAGGCTGTTGGGCTTTTGCCCATGAAGCCTTTGTGATTGCTGATTCTCTCGGCATTGGTGGCCTGAGTGAGACACAGGTGCAATCCGCCGAATCGATGGTGGAGAAGATGCGGGAAGCTCCCATTTGGCTATTGCTCATGGTCTTTGCGGTGACACCGGCGGTGGTAGAAGAATTGTGTTTCCGTGGCTACTTCCTATCGGGGTTGGAATCGGTGGTGAAGCCTTGGTCGGCGGTCATGAGCACAGCGATTGCATTTGGATTGTTTCATGTCCTGACGGGGAATGCTCTACTTGTGGAACGCTTTGTCCCATCAGCCTTGATGGGAATCATCATCGGTTGGGTCGCCTATCGCACCGGAAGCGTCTTGCCTGGAATGTTGATTCATTTCGTTCATAATGCATTACTGAACGTCGTGATTTATTACGCCGATCATTTGGCGTTTCTAGGTGACGGGTTTGATGACCAGTCGCATTTGCCCTTGGCTTGGCTTGTTGGGGCTGGTGCTTGCGTCTTAGTCGGGTGTGTTTTCGTGCTTCGTTCAACGCGATTGCCGTTCAAGGCGATTGCCGTTCAACGCGAGTGGTAAGGATGTCTGATCGACAACATCCCGCGACTCTTATTATCACGTCACGTTTTGTTGCGTTATTTGCTCTGTTGATTGGAAGAATTTGTGGCGAATCTTGATCGTGGAGTTGAGAGGCCAGCGTTCCCCATGCTCATTACGGGGCTTGCGGGCGTGCCGGGTTACAACGCCTATCACTACTTTAGGTCCCTTCATGGTGAGAACGTTGTCGGGATTCGACAACCGAACATGTGGCCACTAAAGGGTGAAGGGATCATCGCGTGCGACCTTGACGATGATATGGCGGTTGAAGCGCTATGGGAAAAGTATCAATTCAAGACCGTTCTCAACACGATTGGTAGTTGCCGCTTGAAGTCATGTGAATTGGACCCCAAGATGGCGCATCGCGTGAACGTCTTGGGGACACAGCGAATTGCAAGGCTTGCAGGTCGGCAGGGAAGTCGAGTGATTCATTTATCGATCGACTTAGTGTTCGGCGGTAGGGATGGAGGTAACTATACCGAGGAAGATAAACCAGATCCTGTGACCGTCTATGGTGCCAAGATGGTCGAGGCGGAACGGGTGGTGCGGGAGTCGGTGGACAACTCTTGCGTACTCCGAATCTCTTTGCCGATGGGAATTAGCTTCAATGGGCACGCTGGCGCGATTGATTGGATCGCATCACGATTTCGCCAAGGAAAGCCAGCGACACTCTACTTCGACGAAGTTCGGACGCCTGTCTATACCGACTGCTTGAATCGACTATTTCACCGCCTGCTCTCAAGTTCCATCACGGGGGTGTTTCACGCGGGTGGGTTGAGGCAATTGAGTCTTTATCAGATCGCGCAGGTCGTTAACGTTGTGGGAGGTTACCCGCCTGAACTGTTGATTGGTTGCCCCAGAATTGATGCGGGGCCGATGCCGCCTCGTGCGGGGAATGTAACGATGAACTCGGACAAGCTGGATGACGTTTTGGGTTCGTCATGGGCCGACCCTTGGCCGTATCACGAGGAGCTGGTTCCTACCTCGCGAGATTGGCATCAGTTGTATCGTCACAGTGAAGCCGGTGAGTCGCTCGTGCATCAGTGGCTCTACTGCAATCCTCATCAGCCGGGTTTCGTACCGCCCAACCGAAATTCTCTCTGGGGCGGCGATCGATTCCACTAGTGCGAGCCATAGGCTTTATTGTTCAGATTTGAGGCCTTCTTTAGCGAGGGAATGCAGCGAAGCAGTGCGGATGTTAGACTGCGTCGACCCATCTGTGACCCGTTGCGTGGCCCTGGTGTATTCGATCTTGATGCAGGGTTTATTTTTCCATTTGTGGTCGCACTCGCATTTATATTATTAAACCTAGCTCCATCGAAAGCCTTGAGTCATGAATCAGTTTCACCCCAACCCGGCACGCGTTCAATTCCGAGTAGATCGCAATGTGTCACGCTGGCGACTGCTGGGTGCTCTGCTGATAGGCGTTTCGCTTCAGGCTTTTTCTGCTGCTCATGATGGTGGGCATGAGGACGACGCCGACGACTCGCAGACCGCCAAGGGAATCGTGTTTAACGATCTCAATCGGAATGGAAAACGAGATCCGGACGAGAAGGGCGTTGCGGGTATGCGAGTCAGTAATGGGCGAGAAATCGTTGAGACATCCGAGGAGGGTAGGTACGAACTCCCCGTAAGTGATGACACGATTATTTTTGTGATCAAGCCGCGGAATTGGGCCACCGCGATCAATGACGATCAGATTCCGCAATTCTTTTACATCCACAAACCGAAAGGTTCGCCACCGGACTTTCGATTCAAGGGCGTTGAGCCAACCGGTGACCTACCTGAGTCGATCGACTTCGGGTTGCACGAGCAGGGCGAACCGGATCGTTTCAAGGCACTTTTGTTCGGCGATCCGCAGCCTCGCAATTTGACTGAGGTCGAGTACATCCAGCACGATGTGATTGAGCAAATCGTGACAGAGGAGGGGCATGACGCGTCGTTTGGCGTGACGCTCGGTGACATCGTTTTTGATGATCTATCTGTCATGCAGCCGCTCAGTCAAGCAATCGCGCTGATCGGGATCCCTTGGTACAATGTAATCGGTAACCACGATCTGAATCTCGATGCTCCGAATGATAAGTTGAGTGACGAGACTTTTGAGCGTCATTACGGACCGAGTTACTACTCATTTGACTACGGTCCGGCACACTTCTTGGTGCTTGACGATGTGATGTGGCACGGCCCGGAGGATGGAAAGAAGGGGCATTACCACGGTGGGCTGGGCGATCGGCAAATTGAGTTCATCAAAAATGACTTAGCGATGATTCCTGAAGATCAGCTAGTGGTGTTGATGATGCATATCCCGCTTGGTGGAGTGCAAGACCGACAAGACTTATACCGTTTGATCGAACAGCGACCCGCCACCGTGTCAATCTCGGCTCACACCCACTACATGGAGCACCGCTTCATTGGTGAAGAAGATGGATGGAAGGGGCCTGAGCCTCATCATCACATCGTCAATGTAACTGTCGGTGGAAGCTGGTGGAGAGGGCAAAAGGATGAGCGTGGCATTCCTCACGCAATGATGAGTGACGGCGGTCCGAATGGTTATTCCATCATGGAATTTGATGGTAATCGCTACTCATTGTCTTTCCGTGGTGCAGGCCGCCCAGCTCATTATCAGATGAGTATCCATTGTGAAGAGGCGATCAAGCAAAGTGAGCTCTCCGAAACTTCCTTCACAGTGAATGTTTTCAACGGTTCTTCTAAAACATCGGTCCAGTATCGCATTGGTCAGCAAGGAGAATGGCGCTCGATGGAGCAGAGGACGGCCGTGGATCCCTATTTTGCTGCGGTGAAAGCAAGAGAGGATGAGGTTACGGAGAAGAACTGGATCGATCTTCCGGGGCCTCACCGAACACCGCATCAGTGGACTGCTTCATTACCTGCAAAGCTCTCGATGGGAACTCACCTAATTGAGGTGCGTGCCACGAAAGGCGATCAGGTGGTAAACGGTAATCGGATCGTACGCATCGTCGAATAATCCGAGGAGTTCATTGATAGACGGTGGAAGTTTTACCGCCTGATACGACGACCACTATGCGTCATTCGTATCGGCTTTGGGAAATCGTCGAAAGACGATGATGGCGAGGACTGTAGAAACTGCCAACAAACAAGAACCCACTAGGAACGGTGCACCAGGTAAGTGGATGGGACTGCGGTCACTGATGAAGTAGCTAAATAGCAGGGTGTTGAAGAATACCGGTGCGACGATGTTGGTCAAACTTGTCAGCGAAGTCAGGGCACCCTGAATCTTTCCCTGTTCCGTTTCGCCAACCGTACTCGTCACCAA
>JAKMEW010000546.1 GCA_022425745.1 Rubripirellula sp. | reverse complement strand
GCACCAGGCACAGCGTTACAGCAGGACGCCATGTTCATGCAGGGTGAGAGCCTCTTTTTCGCAAACCGGTTTGTCGAAGCTTCTGATGTCTACGAGCGTCTTCAAAAGGAATTTCCTCGCAATCGACACATCGACAAAGTCGCCGCACGATTGTTTTCAATTAGCCGGTATTGGATTGATGTGGCCAAGGTGGAACAAACCAGTTGGACACCGATCAATCTGACCGACCCGAAGTACCCGCGACTTGATGCTAAGGGTCATGCTATCCGTGTACTGGATCAGATCCGTTTTGATGACCCAACCGGTCGGCTTGCAGATGATGCTACCCTCGCTGCAGCGGTCGAATACATGAGGCAAGAAAAGTACCAAGAGGCGGATGAATTCCTAACTGACCTTCGAGAAACCTTTTCAGACAGTGAGCATCTGTTTATCGCTCATCTACTTGGCGTAAACGTCAAGCTGCAAACTTACCGTGGTCCAAAATATAGCGGCCTCGCGTTGGAAGAAGCAGAAAAACTGGTCAAACAAACTCGCGAGCGATTCCCCGATAAACTCGCTTCGACCGAAGAGAATTTCGGCCAGCGACTCGAACAACTCGATGCTCAAATATCATTTCTGCAGGCGGAACGCCTTAGGTACCGCGCTGAATATCGCGAAAAGAGAAAAGAGTTTGGAGCCGCAAGTTACTACTACAACCTGCTACTCGCAAAATACCCAAACACACCTCATGCAGAGAATGCGCGTGAGCGGCTTGCGGCAACGGACGAAAAGCCTCGTAAACCGGCACAGAGATTATCATGGCTCACAACGATTTTCCCGGATTCAACCGCGAAAGAAACTCCGCTGGAGCTGGAGCAACCTGTTGAGATCGATTCATCCAAAGTCATCTTGCGATAAACCACGCATTTAGCCCAGCGTCGAGTCAAATCGAAATCATGCGACAACCAAGAATGATCAATACGTTGGCACCCCGCAAGTCGACTCGGCAAGTCCAACAGCTCGCTCTGCTACCCCTGATGGTCGTGGCAATGTCACTTGGTGGCTGTGCGTCGTACCAATTCGGTGCTGCGTCGATGTTTCAGCCAGGAATCCAAACAATCCACGTACCAATTGTTAAAAATGAAACATTTCGTCACGACCTAGGGGTTCGACTGAGTGAAGCGATTGTCAAAGAAATTGATCGGCGAACGCCGTACAAGGTGACCGGCAATCCGAATGCGGACAGCACCCTGTGGGTGACGATTACTGACACGTCGAAGCAAGTCTTGTCGGAAACGAATGATGATGACCCCAGAGCGCTCAATGCCGTCATTACGGCTTCCGCAAAATGGACCGCTAGGAGCGGCGAACAATTGATGCAAAACAATCTTGCTGCCGATTCTGACTTCACCATGGCATTCGGTGAAGAATCTCGCTTCGTTCCCGAAGCTGGTCAAAGCATTGCCACCGCGACTCAGGAGACCATCGAAAAACTCGCTGCTCAGATCGTTTCACAAATGGAAACGCGGTGGTAAGCGGATTGAGAGCCGAAAACGTCACGCAACTGGTGAGGAAGAAGACTTGAGTTCGAAAAGTTGGAATATCGGCCGGCGTGAATTACGACTCGAAGCCGGTCCCTTGGTCATGGGAATTCTCAATGTGACGCCGGACAGTTTCTCCGATGGCGGACAACACCTCCTAACCAGCACTGCTGTTTCAGCTGCACTGAGAATGGAGGATGCTGGCGCATCAATGATTGACATCGGTGGAGAAAGCACACGACCCTACAGCGACCCGGTGACAGAACAAGAAGAACTCCGACGCGTCATACCTGTGATCGAAGCCCTATCGGATCGCATTCAAATTCCGATCAGTATCGACACAAGTAAAGCGAAGGTTGCGGAAGAGGCAATTGCGGCAGGTGCGGAAATTGTCAATGACGTGACGGGACTCGAAGGTGATTCGGAAATGCCCCGCGTGGTCACCTCTCATTGCGTTGGTGTCTGCGTGATGCACATGCAGGGCACTCCTCAGACCATGCAGGACAATCCAAGCTATGAAAATGTTGTCGAGGAAATCTTGCAATACCTGATTGCTCGCCGTGACGACTGCATTTCAAAAGGTATTGCAAAAGAAAGAATCTGTCTCGATCCGGGCATTGGCTTTGGGAAAACGCATGAGCACAACTTGCAACTAATCCGCTCTGCAAACCGTTTCCTTGAAGCGGACACGCCGATCTTAGTTGGACATTCCCGCAAAGGCTTTATTGGTAGCATCCTCGGTGACAAAGAGGCAGATCGCACTGCAGCTACACTCGGAGTATCGATGGCTCTCGCAAGCCAAGGAGTCCATATCCTTCGAGTCCACGACGTACCTGAAACGGTCGACGCTCTGAAACTCTATCTGAGTTGCACGAAAGAAGGTGCTTGATACGCTCAAATACCTAGACGGAAATGGCAATGAGACCTAACGATCTAGTCTCTTGCTGTCTTGCGATTGGCGATCTTGCACCGCTAAATCTTGGCGGCTACCGGTATCCTGCGTCGTCTGCGATTTAGCCTGCTGAACGGTCGGAATGACACCTAAGCTGAAAGACTGCTTGACACCATGGACGGTTTCGAGCGTGAAAGTTGCGGCATTCATTGGAAACCTCTTTCCTTACTAGTAACGCCTAACTGAATCTTCGCAGACGAAGATCACTCGTGTTGTACGCGTTATCCTCGTCTGAGAACAAAAACAAAACCAAATAAAAAAGCGAATCAAGACGCACCGGATCTTGCACCTGTTAGGATAATTCCGATTAGGTAAGCCAGAGCGGAATCTTGGTACGAACGAGAGAGCGGGCCCGCTCACCGTGATTTCTCGCTTCATTTCTCTGAAATAAAAATTCTGCATGTCGAATCAATTACAGCGCAATGACCGGCATCCTCGAAGCACACTTGTGCGTCAGTCGGAAAAAACCATTAAATCAAGACTTTGCATGAG
>JAKMEW010000167.1 GCA_022425745.1 Rubripirellula sp. | reverse complement strand
GCTAGGAACGCTAAGCAAACTGGATCGTCATTCACCGGAGCATCTCGCACTCGAGAGCCTATGGGCAATCTGGATTGGCAAATGCATCGCAGCCTTGACGATCGCAGGATCCTTACGGTTATTCTTCATGACCGTCTCGACGCAACTTGGCGACCCAAGCCTCTCCGCCGGTCGATCGGCGATCCTAATTGCCTACCCAATGTTTTCTGCACTCACCGGTTTGCTGATGATCGCGTTAGCTCCGCGTTACTGGAGACCTCTTCAACCTCTGGGTATAGCTGCCTGCCTTCACTCGTTCATCATTCTTGGGGCAACCCTACTGGGTACCACACTTGCTCCAATTCTCTACGGTTTGGCCGCCACATCCCTGGCAGTGCTCTGGGGAATCCATCTGAAACGACTACTGCCCGAGTCACGTCCGAGAGTAGCCGACAAGATGCCCTCAACGGTTGCCTTCAACACGGCCAGCACGACAGAAACTTAAGAATCTGAAGATAAATCGCAAATAATACTTGGGAAGGCTTCTCATTTGTCGGTTTTCCATAGTGACGGACGGATCAAATCCGATACTAGCCGAGGAAAGCGATGTCACACCGAACGATTGAACGCCCCCTATCCACGCATGAACTTGGTTTCATCGACCTGAGTAGCAATACGAGGCAGCAGGTTGTCACAGGCACGATGTTTCTCCACGGATCGGCTTCGCTGCATCTCCTCCGGTTGAGCCTGACCGAATTCGTTGAAAAAAACGAGCAATTTCGATGCTACATCTCAGCAGACACCGAGCCTCGCTGGATCACCCACCCCAAGTTCGATCTAGAGAACCATCTTGAAACGATCGATCTACCAAAGGGCGACAAGAACAGCGTTCTCACACTCGCCGCGAATCAGGCCGCCAGTGGACTCCCCGCCGGATTGCCGCCTTGGCGAATCTCGCTCGTTCGCTTCATCGATCGAGATGACCAGCAACAACGCGATGCACTGTTGATCACTGCCCACCACTCCCTTCTCGACGGCCTGCAAGGGCTAAAGCTCGTCGATCATCTCACGCTGCAAAACCGAAAAGAGCGGAAATCTCGGATTGACCACCAGATCACCACACCGACCCGTCGGAACTCAAAACTTGCAACTCTCTGTGCTCTCGGACGTGATTGCCTCCGCTTCCCACCCAAAGCGTTGCGCGTGATGCGGCGTCACCAAACCCCTCAACGTCAATCCTTTTCTATCACGATACCCCGTGAAGGGCTCGACCATCGCAGGAAGAACCTCAGTTGTGGATTTCAGGAGTTAATTCTCGGGATCTTAGGTGATGCCCTGAGTCGATATAGCTTCGAATATAAAAAAATAGCAAAGGTCCGTGCGTTATTGCCAGTCGGACGCCCTGAATCCGCCAACGATACCTTCACGTCCAATCGTCATGACGTTGGCTTCATCGAACTTTCCAGTCCTGCCGATGCCAGTTCAGGTGCATTGCAGTCGGCTGTGTCGCGAATCAGAAAACAAATCGCAAGAATCCGCAGCGAGAAGTCACAACGAGTCTTCACGACCATTCTAACCATCGGAAATCGCATCCCCATCGTCGCAAGAAAACTCATCTTCAGCCTCTATGCCAACCAAGCAGACATCCTAATCAGCCTGATACCTGCGGGGAGAAAACTGAGAAACCTGCAATCATCGACCGTCAGCAGCGTATTCGCTCAACCCGCACTTCCCCCCGGGCATGGCCTGTCTCTCGGCATCGTTACCTATGCAAACAACGTGACCCTGGCACTGCAATTCGACCCGAATGTCTTCCGAGAACCCAAACGCTTGGTTAACTTGATTGAGCAAAAGGCAAACGAGTGGAACCAACACGACTACACCTCATTGATTCCCCAATCATCTGGGATCGTTTGACGAATTCTTCTCACACGCGCACGAACCGAAGCAGCATCTTCGCTTTCGCCAAGTTCAATCGCATCAAGAGCGCGTGAGATATAGCACGGCCACTGCTTCGCAAGTGTAACCATCCCGGAGTAGCCCCACGCGCGAACAAACGTGTTGCTGCTAAGAATACTCTCGTTACAAAAGCTAGCCACAACCTCCCTAAATTCTTCCGGAATCAGCAAGTGCTCAAGAATTTGCAATAGGTGTAGGCGTGCCTGCCAACTGGTGACCGCATCCAAGCGGTTCAGTAGCTCGTGTTGATCGGTTGATTCGATCTCACTGCCCGCCTCAACCCAGTGCTTCAAAAGCCAACTTGCCCCGCCTTCCAGTGCAGAATCACCGACGCAATCAATCCAGAACCTGACGACACCCACTACCTCATGCCATGAGTCATAGACGGCTTGAAGCGATTCAACCCGTCCGTCGGCACACTCCGCCAGTGCGATCTTGAAATCGTCGATGCACACAATGACACTCTCCTTTTAAACAGAAACCAACGACCTTGAGCTGATTGCCACACGGCAGGTGTATCCTACACGACTCACCTGGTGCTATCGGCAAAGTGTTCAGTGAGAGCAGAATCGGTCGCGTCCTCAAAATCGCAAGCACCTCCACTGATTAGCCGCACCAAGTCACTGGTAAGAGCAATAGAAGTTATGTCGCGGTATAAAAACCAATACGACAGATAATCAACCGGTGTCCCGAGCCGAAAAACCGGCAGTCTCCCGCCCCCACCTCTAAACGTTAAGAAGCCCGTAGTTCATTCTCTATAAGCCGCCGACGCAGCATCACCTTGGGTTGCAAGGGTTGAAAACTCTCAGCCTTCTTGTTGAGTGGGGTATTCACTCACACTCACTTTCGCGAGGGATGCTGCCAGAAGCACCGCGGTCATAATCAATAAAACGCTTAGATGTACCACTGTAGGTTCACTACCAAAAACAC
>JAKMEW010000503.1 GCA_022425745.1 Rubripirellula sp. | reverse complement strand
GATCGCTTGATTTCTGATGATCGCTTCCGAAGATTCTGTGACGGGTTTGTTGGCGAGTGGCTGAGTCTTGATAAGTTTGATGTGGTTGAGACGGATCGCAAAAAATATCCAAAGCTGAATCTGACCACCAAGCGTCAGCTTGCGAAAGAGCCGTCACGCTTCTTTGAGTACCTCGTTCGCGAGAACCTGCCGGTGAGTTACCTGATCGAGTCGCCCGTGTCGGTGATGAACGAAACGGTCGCCACCTACTATGGTCTCGGTGGTAAGGTCGAAAGTGGTTTCGAGTTTGTTCCGATTGAGCATGGTGAGGAGCACCTTGGTGGCGTGCTATCGCAAGCTGCTTTGTTGGCTGGCTTATCGGATGGTCGTGAGGCGAACCCGGTCAAGCGTGGTGCGTGGTTCGCGCGAAAGTTGATCGCCGAGCCGCCTGATGATCCGCCGCCGAACGTCCCGGAACTCAAGGATGACCGGAAACTTAGTTTGCGGGAACGACTCGAGCAGCATCGTTCGGTGAAAGGCTGTGCAAAATGTCATCAAGGAATCGATCCCTGGGGTTTGGCGTTTGAATCTTTTGATGCTGGCGGACTGTTCGCTGGCAAACAAATCGATTCGTCGACGCAGTTGCCCGATGGTAAGAAAGTGGCTAATTTTGAGGAGTTTCGCCGTTATCTGGTCGAGGATCGCATCGAAAGTGTGACGTTTAGTTTGCTGAAACATCTATCAATCTATGCCGTCGGTCGAAGCTTGACTTACAATGAGGAGCAGAAATTACGGGAGCACACTCAAAGTGTTGACTGCTCTGAATACCGGATGCGAGATGCGCTGCGATACGTGATCCAAAGTGACCTCTTCTTGATGAAGTGAGTTATTGATTCACTCGGCGTCGGGGGTATCTCCGGTCTCTCTTGCGAAAGACCCGTTTGCCAGAGATCCATTTTGTGCTCACGCGGAAATTCTGACGTCAAATTGCAGTGCCAACCTTGGTTGAAAAAGGGAAACACGATCATGACCTCATCACCACAACTCGATCGACGCGCCGTTCTCAAAGGGGTTGCGGGAGCCGCCTTGGCGCTACCGAGATTGGAGGCGATGGGTGCTGAAGTCAACGCCGAGCTGCCGCGTCGTTTTTGTGCCCTCTACACCGCCAACGGCATGTCTTTGCCTAAGGCCGAGAATGGGATCGATGAGTGGAGTTGGTTTCCGACGGTCGAAGAAGAAGGCAAGTTTGTTTTCGGTCAGTCGACCGCTCCCTTGAAACCGTATCGCCAGCAGCTCAGCTTCATGGGCGGACTCTATCACGAAAATGGAGTTAAAGCTGACCCGCACACCTGCAGCGACATGTGGCTCACCGGCGCTCCGCTGCATGATTCCACTCGCGAAACCTACAACACCATCGGTCTAGATCAACTGATCGCACAGCACACCAAGCAGTATTGTCGTCAGCCTTCGTTGGTTCTGTCGATCGATGCGGGCGTTGGTTTCTTGTCTCGTACGGGGACGATTTCCTACGACATTCAGGGACGCCCCATCCCTGCTGAAAATTCGCCACAAAGAATTTTCGACCGGCTGTTTCGGGCTGATCAGGATTCGTTGAAACTGCAGCGTGAAAAGTTGCGTTCGCGGATCAAGTTGGTGGATGCTGTGCTGGAGAGTTCACGCAGTTTTAATCGCCAGTTGGGTTCCGCCGATCGTCGCAAGATGGATCAGTACCTTGCTTCGCTCAATGAGATTGAATCCCGTTTAATGGCGTCTGAGCGGTGGATTGATATTCCGATCAAGGAACAGGATTATGGTCATCTGAATCTTGAGATCACCAACGAGGATGATCCGCGCGAGTACTATCGACACATGTTCGATCTGATTTCACTCGCATTTGATGCCGATATCACTCGCAGTGTTGCGTTCATGCTGAACCGTGAAGATGGTATGGGGATCAGCGACACGTTCCCGCTCAAGTTGGGTTTGAGTCGAACACATCATCAGCTTTCCCATGCGGGTGATAAAGATGGTCAGCTTGATTTTGCAAAGTATGACCTCTTCCTCAGCGAACAGCTCTCGGGATTCTTTGATCGCTTGAGTCGTTATCAGGATGCTCAAGGTAGTGTTTTGGATAATACGATTGTGCTTTACGGCAGTGGTGCCAGTACGACTCACTGGTCACGCAACCTACCTACGATGGTTGCCGGCGGCGCGAACATGGGGCTCAAGCACGGCCAGTACTGGCGAGATGGCGAAACCCGAATGAGTAATCTGTACCTGAGCATTCTTCGTTCGATGCAGATCGAGGTGGAAGGTTTCGCGGATAGCACCGGCGTGCTGGGCGATTCAATTTTTGCGAAGGTTTAAGTAGATTCTTCCATTATCTCTCGCGGTGATAAGATGTGTTTTGGCGATCAAGTTGCTAGGTCGGATTGAGTTACCGACGGTCGCTGAATACTTCGTACTTTGTTGAGTGTCTTGATATGTCGT
>JAKMEW010000164.1 GCA_022425745.1 Rubripirellula sp. | reverse complement strand
CCGTAAGCTTGATGGGTATTCGCACTTTCTTTAGAAAGGTCAAACGCCTCGGGTGCAGAGAGCTGCATTTTCGCCGCTAGTTCATAGGACTGAATTCGGGATTGCAGGTCATCATCACCCATTCGTTCGGTGAGATGCTGACGGTTGATCTCACCCAACAAATCCAAACCTGCACGATCCGCCTGCGGGGTGGCAAATCGATGCTTCTTTGATGGAAACAGATCCGGTACACGGTGGTCGGAATTGGATTCGATCACGGTGCCCTGATGAACCGCGGGTAAAAAACCGGCGGAAAAAGGACCTCGCTGGTTGTACGGCAGTCCCTTCGCATCAGGGAGGACGACAAAGCTTGGCAGATCGTCGGTGATGTTACCCAGTGCATACGATGTCCATGCACCCAGACACGGGAATCCGGGTAGCAGAAAACCTGTATTCATCATGTAGGTGCCTGGGCCATGCACATTCGTCTTTGAGGCCATCGCCATCAAGAACGCCATTTCATCAACCCACTTGGCCTGATGAGGGAAGACTTGGCTGACCCAACGACCCGATTGCCCGTGTTGCTTGAATTTGAACGGGCTCTTCATGATGGCACCCGGCATGGCCGTGAAGCCCTCCGGTTTCTCTGACGGACCGAGTTTCTGACCATGGAGCCGATCGAGTTCCGGCTTGTAATCAAAGGTGTCCATGGGGCTGGCTCCCCCCGTCATGAACAACTGAATCACTCGGCGCACCTTCGGACGGTGATGCAAGCCGCCTGCGGATCCGACTCCCGAATCACCCTGTGCGTTTTTGTGGATCAAGTGTTGAAGCGCAACGGCTCCGAAACCACCACCGATCTGCTGTAGAAGATGCCTTCGATCCATCCGCTTCTCAATTAAGTCTTTCTAATCCACGTAAAGAAATTCATTGCTGTTGAGCATCACACGGCAAAATGCAGCAAGTCCGTATTCGTCCGCAAATCCAACAAAGCTGCCAAGCTCTCGTTCACTTGGAACTCGAAGCCACGTTCTCTCGACCACCGCGTTGACCTGCTCTTCGACCGAGGCATATTCCATTGCCACTCGCTGCGCGAACTTGTCGCTGAAGTGCAATACGAATGGATTGTTGTAGAGAGAGAGTGACTGCAATGCGGAAATCGAATTGCCGCGTTTAGGTGAGAGAATCCCGAGGTCAGGAAAATCCATCGATTCCATGAATGGATCAGGAATTCCTCGCCATACGACGCGGTAAATACTCCGCCGAGTTGCTCCGGCCGATCCCCAGTCGTAGCTACCGTAGTCGAGTTTGGGGGTCGCTTGTGGTCCCTGTTCCTTGAGGAACTGTTCGACGCCGGGACCACCAACGGTGTCGTCGAGAACACCGGTGACACGAAGGACGCTATCACGGTAGCTGTCAGCGTCCAATCGTCGCCGTGTTGCCCGCCAAAGCAAACGATTCTCCTTATCAGTGCCCAGTCCGGTTGCAGTGGCGTTGTACAAACTGCTGCGTTTCCAGGTTTCGCTCGTTAGGATCAGGTGATGCAAAGCCTTGAGTGATCCTTTCGCATCATCACGAAACCAGAGGGTGAGCCAATCGAGCAACTCGGGATGACTCGGCTGGCTTCCCATCTGGCCAAAATCGTTCGGCGTATCCACCAAGCCTCGACCAAAATGCCTCTGCCAGACACGATTCACGATACTCCGCCACGTCAATGGGTTGTCGCGATGTGCGATCCAAGAGGCGAGTGCAGCCCGACGATGTGATTCATCAGAACCTGCAGGTATCTTAAAACGACTTGGAGCGTGTGAGATCAGTTCAACGGCGCCAGGGGTTACTTCGGCTCCAGGTTGATCAAAGGAACCGCGTTTCAGAAGATGAACTACCTTTGGCGTCTGGGGTGTGTCGAGTTTTTTTGCATGCGACCACCAAGCGGAGACCCCGTATACCTTCTCCTTTGGCGGTAGTGCATTAAGTTCTCGGTTGGCCATCGCCTTCAAAGCCTCCGCTGCAATCGCAACTCGCTCGGAATCGCTCCTTTGAGCGGGTGGCTTTGTGATTCCGATTCGGACTGCCTCGGGCAAGACCAAAGCGGTGCCGTTTGCAGCATCTGTAACTGAAAACTGAAATCTCCCGATGACGTGCTTGGGTGGATAGAACTGTTTAAGCGTCACGGCTAAACGCCCGCCCCGACGCGTGTCGATCGGCTCCGCCAACTCAAAGACGATGTAATGCGACTCGTTCACGCGAGGAAAAATTGCCCACCCCGATTTTTCGTCTCCATCAATGGCTTGGGAAGAGGTCCAGCCATCTTGGTCGAAATCTGCAGAGGCTCGCTCGACACGTATCTTT
>JAKMEW010000482.1 GCA_022425745.1 Rubripirellula sp. | reverse complement strand
CGATCTAGGTTGGGTAAAAAAGATAGGATGCGTTGATTTGCCGCTAATGGTTTAGCTGATAAACGTTTCCGTGAGTCACGGCGTATCACCAGAACCGGTGTCCCGACGCCAAATTTCCTCTCCAGTCGCACAACTGAGTCTTCAAAGACCATTGCGGTATTTTGCTTGGTCAACTGAATATCAACCCTCACACCGCTTCCATCCTCCAAATAACTTAAATCCAGCACCTCACCGACAGGCTTACCAAGAATCAAAACTTCAGTACCGGGATGCAACTCATGCACCTCTTCCTCCGACGCCTCGATCCAGAAACGATCCTTGGCACCAAACCGATTGCCAAGCCGAAACACGGTGAAGGAGAGTACGATTATCAACGCCAGAAATAACAACAGAAACACGCCAACAATCTGATTGGTGTACCTGAGGCGATAAACTTCATTCATTGTCACCTCCATGCCC
Source organism: Rubripirellula sp. (assembly GCA_022425745.1). Lineage (GTDB taxonomy): Bacteria > Planctomycetota > Planctomycetia > Pirellulales > Pirellulaceae > Rubripirellula. Next base: position 44,134 of record JAKMEW010000482.1, on the reverse strand, counting down.
GGCGTTAATGGTTTTTAGCTTGGCTCCATCAACTCGGAGATGCCGGCAGGGACCGACGACATCACAAAAAGGCAAATCCGTCCGGCTATCCAACCAAAGCACAGCCGTCCCGCGATTCAATAATTCGCTGACCGCAGCAAGGAATACCTTGACCCATTTTTTAGCAAGATATTGCAATGGCGTTTCTAAAATCACCAACTTAGGATTCCCCAGAAAAGCTCGAATCCATTGATGAATCTGCAAGGTTGCTGGGGCAACGAAGGCGGGCCGTCGAGTTGCTAATTTGTCCACTCCAAACTGATTACACCAGTGTTGGATTGAAGAGGTAATATCACTCACTTGCACCCCGTGATGCCGTGCCGCCAGTGTCACGTTCTCATCAACATTCAGATTTTCAATCCACGCCTGTCCCTCAAAAACCCTACCTATCAAACTCCGCTGCCAGAAATGCCTCTGATAATCCGAACCTTGCCAATCCTGTTGCAGGAACCGAACGATTCCAGACTCTGGATGCAAAATCCCTTGAATCATTGATGCGAATGAGCGAGTTCGGGTCGCTGCATCAACTTGAATCGTCAACAACTCGCCCGCATTCAATTCTAAATCCACTTCCTGAAGCTCGAGGCCACTTTCAAAATCGGGCCGAAGCGTCACACCCTGCAACTGCAATACCAAAGGGTTTTCCGATTTAGCGTCAAAAGCCTTGTATAAACTCATCTCTAAATCACCTCAAAGATGAGAATGCGGCCGTAGATCAAAATCGATAAGATTGCCGAAATGATGAAGACCGCACCGAGTGCTCTGATTCCTGCGCGCGCGGACACACGTGGAACATCCGTGATTGTGGCTTTAACACTCAAACCATCCAAACAACAGATTGCGGCAGCGAATGCGCCTGCAACAATCGTTTTGGGAACAAAGAAAAGCAGGTCCAACGTATCAATCTCGCCAACAAGCTGATCAATGAATCCAACAAACGACACACGAATGACGCCGACTGCACGCCCGCCGGCATAGCCCGTCAGTATCATCGCAGTCGCTGTGATCAATGCCAGACAAAACACGCTGAAGACCATGCTCGTCACGCGGGGCATGACCAAGCTGGTCATCGGATCGATTCCCTGCGCATCCAACACCTCTAGCTCACCATCGACGCGCATGGTTGCTAACTCGGTCGATATTGCAATACCGCTCCGGCCAATCACAACCAAGCACGCTAACAGGGGCGCCACCTCGCGGACGATTACACGCCACAACATCGGAGCAATCATTTCGGTAGTCATCCCAATCGCATCGACCCAGAGAGCTGCCTGCACGATCAACAGGACTCCCACCGCCGCGCCAAAACGCATCGCCGCCCATGTGCCATCCACACCCGTGAAAAGCAGCTGTCGAGCCATGACATTTCGAACTGGCTGAGACCACGACCGCGGGGTGAAAGCGAGAGAAAAACTAGCCCATAAGAGCGACAGAATGCTCGCTACGGCGCGGCAGCGCCGAACCACTGTGCCACCGACAACCTCAACCAATTGACCGGGTCGCACGCGATAGCCTAGGCTGAATCTCCGAACTCTCGAACGAGTAACCTGCACGACGCAACCGCGTTAAGGGGGAATGACGTTCTTCTCACCAAGACAATTCCACAGCACTATCGCAATCGGTTACGACTCACCCGATGAGGCAAGAAAATCGCCAGAACCGGCACTTTACGAACAAATGCTGCCACAAAAAACCACCTAATCAGTACAACCCGACCTTGTGAAGACGGCCACGGCTGCCAATTTTGATTCGATCCCAAGGTTCAAATCTATCCTTGTCGCCGATAGACAGACAAAAACAAAACCCACGAGATCAAACGTTTGCGACGATCACACGTTTGCGACGATCACACTGCGCGTGCCTTAAAGAGCAGGCAGCCCTGAGAAACCTCAGGACGCCCAGGGCTTCCAACGGCGGCCACAGGACAAAGGACGTACCCTTCTAAATCGGCCCACAGCTTAGACAGGGCCAGCGGTACTGAGCCAGAACTCACATTACCGACATCCTTCGCTAAGCCATTTACAACTTCTGCCTCAAGCCCCAACTGCTCAAATTTCATCGAAGCTAGCCGGATAATACCGTTCCCAGCTTGGTGGGGAACTACTCGTTGCACTTCCGAAGCACTGATTCCATTCGCTTCAAGCAATTGACCGGCTGATGCAGCCATGGCTCGTGGAGCGGTATCGGCAATCCCCATACCGTCCATTGAAAAGACGAGCCGCTCAGGAACAATCTCCTGACCACCATCAGGTGTCGGTACTAAGACATTCTGCTTCAACGAAAAATCAAAGTAAGGTCGATTAACCGCCTGTTTGTTGTAACAAACGTCAACTAGCTCAAATCGAACGGGGTAGCGTTGATTCTCCGTCCGGGACAGCACGGTAACAGTGGCGAAATCGCCGAATAAAGCGCCAGATTGTCGACATCCATAATCTGTGATCCGACTAATGCGATTGGATGTCACTAGCAAGATCATCTCAGTTCCCTGAAGATTCAATGCAGGAACCATTTTTTGTTTCGCATACAAACATGCCTTTGCATACCCACTACAAAAGCCATTCATTCCCGCAATTTTCCTCGCGTTCATGCCCAGGCGATTCGCAAGCTGATGTGCGGCTCGAGACGGTTGTTCTTGCCTCGCCTGCTGCCGATCCATGTAGCGATTCGCAACATGCATTGGCACAAATGATGGTGTAACAAAGATTAACCCAGCGCAGTCCTTCAAATCAATTTTTCCGTGATCCACCATGCTCTCGATACATTCCGCCGCCATCGTCACTTCATCACGAAATGAGATATGACGTTCCTCAATACCGGTGTGGTTAACAAACTTCTTTGGAAGACTCTCGCCATACCAATCATTAGAAATGACCTGCTTGGGTTGATGGAGCGAAATATTGGCGATACCAAATTGAGTCGGATTCATCGAAATCCCGTTGATATTAGTACTGGTTTGTTCTGCCCAAGAACTGTTTTCACAAAACACTCAATGACTTCATGCTGGGCTAACCTGGCAGAGCAACAAGGTCTTCGCCGATGTCTTACCGACTCGCATCTCCGTCGCGATTTTTCCAAAGCATGCGTTCACACATTTGCGAAATCACACTGGATGTCTCTTTCTCTTCACTGACAACTTGGCTTGCACCCACTTTTTCGAGTTCGTTGATATTTGAAAAATACCGACAACGAACAAGGATAAATAAATGTGGATTCGTCTGGTGGAGCTTCGACACAATCTCAATCGCATTGGTATCATCGGGAACGCTGACAATCGCAATCTGCGTCTCGGTCAGCTCTATGCTCGCCATAACGCGATCATGCAATGCATCGCCCGTCACGGTTTGAAAACCTTGCTGAGCAAAAGGGTACAAATTCAGGGGACTATGATCCACCAGGCAAACCTGCACACCAAGCGTCTCCAGCCTCGCAGCCGTGCGTCCTCCAATCACCCCGACACCTATGACCACTGCTCGAGTTGTATCGCTAAGATCAGCACCGTGCCCGACATGGCTCTCATCGTCTTCACCGGACAAGCGACCCCAGTTTAATCCGAATTTTATAAGTTGAGGAGTTAAAACAAGGGTGCCAATTGCAACCAACAGGGTTCTCTGATAATCCGCTTCGCTAAGAATGCCTTCACTTACACCTACGCCGACGAGCAAAAACGAAAACTCACCTAGCTGAGCTAAACCCAACCCTGAACCGATAGCTTGTCGCCACGGAAGACCCGTAAGCCTCAGTGAAAAAGATGCCGCCGCGGTTTTAACCAAAAGAGCCAATAGAAGAGCAGCAACCATAATGACGGGTTCGTCCAAGAACACCTGGGGCCGCAAAAGTGTTCCGAGAGTCACAAAGAAAACTGCTGCGAATGTCTCTCTAAAAGGAAGCACCAAAGTATCAATCTGGTGTGTGAGTCGATTGCCGCTAAGTAAAAAGCCGGAAGCTAATGCTCCCACCGCCGCGGGCATCGACAATAGATAAGACACCCAACATGAACCCGCTAAAACAATCACGGAAAAAAGAACGACCAATTCCGTGCTTCGCAAATCAATCAAACTAGGAACAACATAGCGAGCGATCAGTCGCCTGAGCCAATACACCGCGATCACAAAGACGCTGGCTATCAGAGCGAGACTGCCGAATCTGCTCAGCAGGCCAGATTCTGTTTCGACACCGAGCGCCGGGACAAGCAACATTACCGGAACGAGGGCAACATCCTGAAACAACAAAACTGCAATCGCTCTTCGACCATGGGGAGCAGATGCCTGACCCCATTCGTTAAGAGCTTTAAATACAAGGATGGTCGAACTCAGCGACACACTTGCGCCGATTAGTACGCTTGCCTGCCATGTGAAACCAAACATCAAAGCAAGAACGTAAACCGGCACGATCACCAGTAACATCTGCGCCGCACCACCGACAAAAATATAACGTCGCAAACGCTTTAATTGATCGATTGAAAACTCTAGGCCAACTGCAAATAACAATAACAGTGCCCCCGCTTCCGCCATCAATTCAAGCTCATGATCATCCTGCGCCACCAACCCAAGGCAACCTTGTCCAAGGAGGCCGCCAATCACCAAATAACCCACGAGCATTGAGATGCCAAATCGTTTGCAAAACACACCCGAAATCAGACCACCGACTAAGACAGTCAAGAAATCGGTTGCGACATGTTCAATTGCAAAGCCAGCCATGAAAGTTCAACGTCTTAGTATCCGTATTTTGCGCCACGTTTGACTTACAACGTTGGCTCACCTAGTTCGGTTCGATCCCAAGTCGCCTGCGAGTTAGCCGATAGGCATGCTCAACGCAAGAAACAGGACCAATCCGCCCCAAACCAAGGAGAAAATCCCACCCAAGATAATCCCTATCCATGCATGAACTGAACCTCGAACTGCCGGGTTGCGTTTCCTGGCCATTAATCCGAGTACACCGAGAATGAATGCGGGCACCGCAAGGATTAAGCCAATAAATGGAAGAAACGAAAAGATCCCTAGGTAATAGGCAACCAGTGCGGATGGATTCTTGTAAGGGATCACGCCGCCCGTACCATCCGACGCACTCTGGGGTGGGGAGACCATCTCAGGGTCGTGAACCAATGGATCAAAAGGATTTTGCTCGTTCTCGTCATTCACATTGTCACCCTGTCCTAGGCAGCTGTAGACACTCGGGATCTGGACTTCGCGAAGCTTGAAACGTCACTTGAGTCGAAGCTCCAAACAAAACAGAGTTCCATCGAGATGTTCGTCGCACGGCGCACAATTTTGGCAGGAGGCATCAAATAATGACAGCCCCTTTCCCCGCGTTGAGTCTAGCTTCAAATGCCAGTGGCGTTACGCTACAAATGGACAAGACTCCTCTTACAGTGACTGCGCAAAATGCCGAGAATTCGAACACGTGGCCATCTGACTCAACACAATCGCTAACTGGCCGCCACCCGCATCCCACCACGCACTGAGCCCGCGGCAGTATTTCCGTAGCTGGCTGCAAAAAGGGGATTGAGCGCTCGACTATTCGGCATTGATAGCCATACCCTGAGCAAGTGTCTGCGGCGATTCTCATCCTGATGATCCGCGAAGGCGGTCCTTCGATGCAAAGTCACAAAATTATTCAACAAAACAATGTCACCGCGTTCCTGCCGAAACTCCAGATGCATTTCCGGTCGGCATGCAAGCTCTTCAATCAGATCCAACCCCTCTCGCTGTAACATCGTCATTTCCGGGATATCGGGTGATTGATACGCTCGATCGATTAACACACGAAGAAGACTCGAAGCAAATCTTTCTTGGTAGATCGAAAAGACAGGTTGCTGATAAAAAGAGTTTTCATTTCCAGAGTCGACATTATGTCGCTGGTACCAGAACGGCTCCATCAAGACTCTCGCAAGATCAGGTCGCTCCCGCTCGATTTGTTCAAAAATGGCTATCGAACTTACAATTTGATTATCGCCACCATGCTTTGCGTCCTGCAAACAGAGAAAACTGATCACGTCACAACGATCCGAATGAAACGTAAGTCGGTTCTTAGAACTCGGGCCTCTAGCCCTCGGGTCACCCTCCTTGTAACCCTCATCTCGCACATGAAAAACGGTCTCGCCATGAATGCTCTGCGACACGGGGGTGCCAACTTGAGTCATTGCGAGCAGAAATATTCTTTCCACTGCGTCGTGACTTATTTGGTCGATTGGAAAACCTGCAAGACGAGTCGCACCGGATCCCGTTTCAAGATCGGATTGAATACGTTTTAACCTCTCGCAAAAAGTTGGAAGAATCGACTCAAATGATCGGCTCAAGTCCTCCGCACCATCACTGCGTTCGTATTCAGATGCGAAGGCAATACACTCTGCTATCTCATCGGGAGTTAGCTGATGACACCAATCTGGTCGTTGCGGCAAATCTGCCCCCATCCAGTTAGCGTGCGTATCATTAGGATGTAACTTCAAAACTTATCCCTCATTGGTAACCAATTACGCCAACAAACTGCCAGTTTATCATTGCGATTGCCACTCGCGTATGAAATCGTTGGGCGCGAGCAACATGACAATATTCAATAACAAACTGTCTCGCATCCAAAACAAACAGACACCCTCCAAGATTACAAACAAAACCAGACCTCTTTTCCAACCAAGTCGGTTGGTTACAAACAAACCCAAAAGGCACATCAAATAATCACTGAATGAATTGGCGATACTGTCGCCGTAATAATCGAGCGAAATTGTAGCTTCTCGATACCGATTGATAATAAATGGAGTGTTTTCAAGAAACTCCCAGACTGCCTCAATCACTGCTGTGACTCTAGCGCGAACTGGGAATGAAAACTGCCCTTTGCTAATCAAACCAAGCACAAGAACGATCCCTATACCATGCTGTATATGCGTTAGTGAATAGGCATCAAATAGGTGCTGAGAATTGTGCCGGGACCAAACATCCAAAGACCACGGTAGCGGATCACCAAGCGGGCACCACCAATTTCGTCCAAGCATCGATAGTGCCAAAATCATCGCAACAGCCACGATGACCAAAAACCTTGCAAGCTTCTTATCGATCATCAACTCACCAATCCATCTCTAAGGTAAATGTTCTCCGTCACGTTCTTGCATCTCTGCTCAGGAAATTATGTGGCAATCAACCGAACGATACAAATTCGCCTTGATAGATTCTTTTCCCTCTCGTCGATTCGGCTCATCCCACCGATGGAATAACAACGCACCCGACTCAAAAACAGGCAGAGCAGCAGAATTGCTCCATCACAGCGTATCGAGTTTAATGCTTCGCTACCTAGAGTCGATTACAATTGTTGTGAATTGAATCGCCTCGACAAATTTGCGTGAAGCCCAGTCCACGAGATCCAAATTGCCTCTTTATATTCGTATTCTCATACAGTTACTTGCCTGCCTCACGTTGACTTCGGTCGGCATGGCCAGCGAAAACCGGAAACTTCGGTTTGCATCCGATATACAGCCAATACTTTCAAATCGCTGCTATACCTGCCATGGACCAGATGAAAACACTCGTGAAGCAGGACTTCGCTTGGATCAATTCGATACCGCGACTGCTGCCGGTGACAGTGGGGAAACTGCAATTACACCTGGATCCACCCAACATAGTGAAATCTATCGACGTATCACAACAAACGATCTCAGCATAAAAATGCCACCCGCCGAGACGGGATCACAACTAACCCAGGACGAAATTAATAAGATTGCGACCTGGATTACACAGGGTGCCGAATATGAAGAACACTGGGCTTTTACGCCACCTCGTCCACCGCGTATCACATCGAACGTATTAAGCTCGTGGACACGGAATACCATTGATCATTTCGTTGCCGAAAAACTTGTTGAACTTGGGAAAACACCTTCACCTGAGGCAAGCAAAGAAACACTCATCCGACGTGTCAGTTATGACTTGACCGGCTTGCCACCCAGCATTTCCGAAGTCGATACGTATTTAGCTGATCACCGACCTGGCGCGTACAATCGCATGGTCGATCAATATCTCCACTCGCCGCGGTATGGTGAACATCTCGCTAAATACTGGCTGGATCTTGCAAGGTACGCTGACTCCAACGGATACCAATACGATACCGAACGACAACAATGGGCTTGGAGAGACTGGGTGATTTACGCCTACAACCTAAATATGCCCTTTGATGAATTCACAACGAACCAACTTGCGGGGGACTTACTCCCAAACGCAACGGACTTGCAAAGACTCGCAACCGGATTCAATCGTAATCACGGCATCACGATTGAAGGTGGAATCATTGATGAAGAGTACCGGATCGAATATGTCATGGATCGTGTCGTCACAACGAGCGCAGTATGGCTTGGAATGACACTGGGTTGCGCTCGCTGCCACGATCACAAATACGACCCCGTTAGCCAAAAAGAGTTCTACCAATTTTTTTCACTCTTCAACCAGGTTCCTGAACGTGGAATGCGCGGATTCGATCCTCGCGCAACGCTTCGTTCACCGTTTACTGATCCATCCATCTCCGCCCTTGAGAAGCAGGTGGAATCGCTAGAAAACCAACTTTCTAACCCCCTCGACCTATCCCCATTGATCTCGAAGTGGATAGAGCAAATCAATGCCAAATCGCCTACGAGATGGGAGATTATTTCTCCAGCAGACTTTCACTCTAGCGGTGGATCGACTCTCACCAAACTCGATGACGAATCCATATTGGTGAGTGGCAAAAACCCACAACATGACATTTATACTATCACCGGAGTAACCGAAAAAACCAATCTCACTGCGGTCCGCCTAGAGGCTTTAACACATCCTAGCTTGCCAGGCACCGGACCTGGCAGGCATTCGAATTCAAACTTTGTTCTGAGTGAATTTGAATTACTGGCGACGTCGATTCGCGACCCCAAAATTAGTCAACGCATTCCATTAGCAAAGGCTGTTGCAGACTATTCTCAGAGTGGATACGGCATCGAAAAAACGATCGATGGAACAACAGCCAACAATAGTGGATGGGCTGTCGATGGCCCAACAAGGAAACAACCAGCAACCGCAATATGGATCGCAAAAAAGCCGTTCGGATTTGACGGTGGTACAAGGCTGACATTTACCCTGAAACACCAAGCGAACTTTGCCACGCACGGTGTTGGCCGCCCGAGACTTTCGATCACGTCGGAGACTAACACGCCCTATGATTTTCATGGATTACCGGAGCAAATCCTTGCGTTGATTGAAAAACCGTTCAACCAACTTGATGGCGAATCTCAAAAGGCTCTTGAATCGTTTTATCTCGCTAGCCATAACCCTCGCTCCGAACTGCAAGAAAGAATCAAAAAACTTCGCAATCAGATCAACCAGAAGGTTCCCGCGACGATGATTATGTCGGAGCTGGCAAAACCGCGTGAAACGAAAATACTGAAGCGTGGTCAGTACGACCAGCCAACCGAAACTGTCGAAGGTGGGGTCCCTTCATGCCTCAATCAAGATACGAACACTTCCGTGCGTAACCGACTCGAGTTTGCAAAATGGCTTACTTCAAAAAGCCACCCACTCACCGCTCGCGTCGTGGTCAATCGCCACTGGCAGCGGTTGTTCGGACGAGGACTGGTGGAGACTTCAGAAGATTTTGGAATCCAAGGTGACCTCCCCAGTCATCCCGAATTACTTGATTGGTTAGCAATCCAATTGATCTCCAGCGATTGGGATATCAAAACACTTCAGCGAAGCATACTGACTTCAGCAACCTATCGCCAATCGTCGATCGCACCTCAGTCCGAATATCAAGCCGATCCCGAAAACAAATGGCTCGCCAGAGGTGCACGCTATCGGCTAGATGGTGAACAGATACGAGATACAGCCCTAGCGGTCAGCGGACTACTTGCTTTTGAGGTGGGCGGAAAGAGCGTTTATCCATATCAACCCAAAGGCCTTTGGATGGAACTAAACAATCGGCCCGGTTATTCACAGCCTTACCCCCAAGGCAGCGGGAGCGAACTGGCTAGACGCAGCATCTACTCATTTTGGAAGCGTACCGTCCCTTCACCCATGCTAAAAACGTTAGATGCCCCTGAGCGGGAATTTTGCACGGTACGACGCTCACGTACGAATACCCCTATGCAGGCATTATTGATACTCAACGGTAAACAATTCATCGAAGCCTCCCAGTTCCTTGCCGCAAGGATGATGCTGGAATGCGATGGTTCCGTTGAAGAGAAGATTACGTACGGCTTCCGTCTTGCAACCTCGCGAATTCCCACCCGCGAAGAACTTTCAATTCTGGTCGAGGAATACAACTGTACCGATCATAAGATAGACGTCGCTTTAACACATCAAGAGTTCGGCAAGCTTTCACCAATGCTTGAGTCTTTGCCAATCGACGTAACACAACTACGTTCCTACACCAACGTGGCGAGGATCATTTTAAATCTTGATGAAACCGTCTCAAAAGGATGACGTCATGATTGCTAAAGAAAGCACCAATAAGTGAGCAAACAAAAACTGCCTTGAAACATCACTTTGGGAAGTTCAGATCAAACGCCATCACAAACTCATCAAACTGTCAGCATAACTATGACAAATTCATTAAGTCGAAGAGCTTTACTGGAGCGAGCAAGTCGTGGTCTTAGCAGCGTTGCGTTAGCGGGTTTGCTGAACCGTGATTTTCCTCATGCCAACGCCGAGGACTCGCTAACCAGTGGCAGTGGACTCAACGGCTTGCCGCACTTTGCACCTAAAGCGAAGCGTGTGATCTACATGCTTCAATCAGGCGCGCCTTCTCAAATTGACTTATTCGATCACAAACCGAGTTTAAAGAAGTTACATCTGTCGGAACTACCTGAGAGCGTCAGGCAGTCACAGCGACTAACTGGGATGACTGCTGGACAAAAACAATTCCCAATCATTCGGTCTCCTTGGAAGTTTCAACAACATGGAGATTCCGGTCTTTGGCTCAGCGAGCTACTGCCACATTTAGGTTCGGTTGCGGATGACATTTGCGTTGTCAAATCAATGCACACCGAAGCAATTAATCATGACCCAGCTATCACATTTTTTCAATCTGGGAATCAGCAACCAGGTCGGCCTAGTATCGGTGCGTGGCTTAGTTATGGCTTAGGAAGCGAAACAGAAAACCTCCCAGCATTCGTTGTACTTCTCACGAACAATACATTTTTTCAAGCACAACCACTTTACGACCGTCTTTGGGGCAGTGGATTTCTTCCATCCAAGTTTCAGGGCGCTAAGTTCCGAAGTACCGGTGATCCCGTACTCTACTTAAAGGATCCTTTGGATGCCGATCAATCTGTGCGTCGGGAACGACTCGATCGACTAACCGCTCTTAATCGCATTCAGTCCGAGCAAGTCGGTGATCCTGAAATTGAATCACGCATCTCTCAGTATGAAATGGCGTTTCGGATGCAAACATCGGTACCGGATCTGACGGATCTGAGTGACGAACCTGAAAGCACGTTTGAGTTGTATGGAAACGAAGCGAAGGTACCGGGGAGTCACGCGGCAAACTGCCTACTTGCGCGTCGACTCGCCCAGAGAGGCGTTAGATTTATTCAAGTGTTTCATCGAGGATGGGATCATCACTCTAATGTCCAAAAACACTTGCCCACACTCGCCAGAGAAACGGATCAGGGATCAGCTGCGTTGATCAAGGATTTGAAACAGCGCGGAATGCTAGATGATACGCTCGTCATCTGGGCGGGTGAATTTGGCCGCACGGTCTATTCTCAGGGAAATCCAAATTCATTCGGGCGTGATCACCACCCTCGATGCTTCTCTATTTGGATGGCTGGCGGGGGAGTCAAAGCGGGTCACACTTACGGAGAAACAGATGACTTTTGCTACAACATTGCAAACAACCCTGTGCATGTTCATGATTTCCATGCCACAATGTTGCACTGCTTAGGCATCGACCATAAACGTCTGACCTATCGTTTCCAAGGAAGAGATTACCGCTTAACTGATGTGCACGGAAAGGTTGTCACTGGAATCCTTAGTTAACGGACAGCCCACTCAATCAATTCCTGCTAAATAACACACTCAATCCACATCCTTCTCATCATGAATCATCTCACTTTCCTCTTCACCGCTTTGTGCTGCGTCGCCGCAATGTTGGTTTCTCCCAGCGATCATTGTGGTGCGGCCGAAAATGAGACTCAGCAAACCAAACATCGAATCGACACTCACATCCATCTTTACGACACACGGCGCGATATCGAGTTCACATGGCCTCCCGAATCTGACAAAGTTCTCTACCAACCTCATCTGCCGGCTGAATACTCCGAAATCGCTAAAGCTGCAGGTGTTACTGGAGTAGTGGTTGTTGAAGCAAGTCTACGTTACCCGGACAACCAATGGGTTCTTGATCTCGTTCAAGAGGATGACTTCTACGTTGGTCTGGTTGGCAACATCGATGTAACAACAGCTGATTTTGAAGAAAATTTGAATGCTCAAAAGACAGATTCTAGATTCATTGGCATTCGGCCGCGCAACCGCGAAGCAATCGACTTCACCAGCAAGATCGTTCTCCAAAACCTAACCATGCTTGCCGACAATAATCTGACGATGGACTACCTTACCAACGGAGGTGGAATAGATGGTCTGAAGACTATCGAAGAAGTGGCTCGTAAGATTCCTCATTTAAAAATCGTCGTTAACCACTGTCTCGGCTACAATTTTGATGGCAAAGCTCCCTCGAGGGACTGGATCGCGTCAGTCAAACAACTTGCCTCACATCCAAATGTCTCCTGCAAAATCTCTGGACTCTATCAGCGATCAACACAGCAGCCCGCTCCCAAAGAGATTGCCTACTACCAAGATGTTCTAAACATTATCTGGGAGTCCTTTGGGAAAGACCGTATCGTTTACGGAAGCAATTGGCCAGTAACGAAACATAGCGGATCATATCAGAGCTATGTCGATTTGGTGGACAAGTTCATTAGCTCCAAGGGTCAGGATGCTCGAGAAAGTTATTACTGGAGAAATGCCGCAAAGATCTACAACCTGGGACTCGAGTAGATCATCAATCTTCGATTGACCTAGCGAGAAAAGATTCCGTTTGCAGAACAGAATGAATTAAGGATCGCACGGGATAACCTTTATCCCGCAAACCGGCTGCAATTTCCCTCACCGCCACACGATCCTTTGGCGTAAGCTCTCTTGCCAATGCATATCGCATAAAATGTTGCGCAAATGCTTCGGCAAAACGATCTACGTCACTCAGTAAACCCTTTTTAAATTCGGACACACTTGTGAACGAATTTTGCGACAACGAACCGCTGGGATCAACCTCGCGACCATTCTCATATTTCACTCGCCAGCGTCCGGTAATGTCATAGTTTTCTAACGCAAATCCGAGTGGATCGAGTTGGTTATGACAGCCTGCGCAGGACGGATTCGCCCGGTGCTCTGCGAACTTCTCTCGTATCGTTAGGTCAGCCTCGCTCGCATCTTCATCTAATGGAGGAATATCGTTAGGCGGTGGTGATGGTGGATCATTGAATAACACCTCCGTGATCCAGACTCCACGTGCAACGGGGTGAGTACGGTCTGGCCCGGAGGTCATAGTTAGAATAGCGGCATTGGTCAGAATACCGCCGTATCGCGGATCCGAAACATCGACTCGCTTGAATTTGGGCGAACGCATCAGATTGCGAATTCTATTTTCATATGCTTTTTCGTTCGCTAACCGCACCTCCTCGAATTGCACATCAGGCGGGACCTCGCTTAATTTCTTTCGAGTCTCCCGCAACTGTGATCTCATTTGAATGTAAGCTGCGTAATCGCTTGCTGTTAGTATCTCCCTCAGATCTTGCTCAGGAATGAAACTACCTGAGCTTTGGTAAGCTTCCGCTGCTTCCGATTCTGTAAGGGGACGATCATACAACTTAGCCTCGTCGATACGAACATTGAGGTAACGATTCCCACCGGGTGGAAGGTGCCGTAATCCAAAAAGAATGAATGACTCCAGTGCCTTGAATGTCACACTACCTTTCTGAAATGGGTCGCCATAACGAACCCCATTTCGATAGAGCGTCTTGGATCCATCAGACTGATAGGTCATCAGCAAATGAATCGAATCATCGATTAAATGCTCCGGAACGGAACCGGGGAAGTCCTCCGTCCTTACAAAGCCGTTGCTACCTGAAATCCAATGTCGATTCTGCCGCTCACCGATGACAATTGAATCAAATAAATTACCGGCCTGCATCGTCATGAGGCCTCCACCTCGCTGATCCAGATCTGAAAGCGAGAATCGCACCTCCAAACTCTTTTCGGTAAATGCGTCAGGTAAGTTAGGGCTTTGCAAAAAAGCTTTATCTAACACCACTCCACCAGACTCAAAACGAATCTCGCCGTGTGAAATTAAATCCAAGTCACCAATTTCGTCGGTCAGATCACCCTCAAACCTCCAAACCGCGTATGGCCTGAGGTCGACGGCCTGCTCAGAACCCGCTTTTTTTCCGAAGATCAATTCTCTTGCAGGATCAATCAGCCCCTCAATAGCTCCGTGCTGGTCTTCGATTGCTAGACGCAAGGCCTCGCGCGTTGTGCGTCTTTCGTCGTTTGCCTCTTTAATTGCATCGACGTCAACCGCTTCGGGCTTTAAATCTGTGTTGTACCATTCATCAAGGAAATCACTGCGATAGACAACCTTTGGTGTGATCAACTCATGAATTAATCGGTCCTCAATAAACACCAGATCAAATAACAGCAGTGGCTCGATAAGCATTTGCAGGCCAGCGGGATAGTCTGTGTTGATCGAATAAAATCGATTGATCCGTGGACTGGGTGTGGCGGCGAGAACATTTTCAAGCTGCAACCATTGAACCGGAAACGCATCCAAGAACCTTTTGATTTTCGGATCCGCCATCATTCGATTGATCGTGCGAGTTAGGACAGCTTGATCCGATAATTCGCCTGTAGCGGCCAACGATAAAAGCTCAGCATCTGGACAACTGCCCCACAAACAATAAGAGAGTTTGGAAGCGAGCGAATAACATGTGGACTGATTTGGTTCCACATTGGTTCGGTACAAGAACAGTGGGGAAGACAATACAGCGGCCGAAACCTTTTTCATTCCGTCAGAGAATGACGCCGATTCATCAATGCATTTGATGGCGTATTCGGTGTAGCGGCTAACAACCTCTTCATCCACCTCTTGCCTGAAAGCAATCGGTATAAACTCAGACAAACGCTCCTTCACCGCTTGTCTAACATTGATTCCTTCCTGTGGTGATTCAAAAAATGAATCCCATATCCCAACGCTCTCTTTATTGAAGTCTTCACTTTCAACAATCGAAACGCTCAACTTAAAGAACGAATCTAAAAGAAGCGGCGACAAGGTTAATTGACTGGCTTGGTTATCATAGCCATGCTCGGCCCTCAAATCTTTCGGAAATGGCTTAACCGCTTTCATCCCAGCTCGCTGAGCAACAGCGGATGATTGTGCCTTGACCTCACTGGGCAGCTGCCATGACGCTAGGTCTGACCCTAAGACGTCAAGATAATCGGTCTCCCGTACCATCAGTTTTTCAGTCAGAGCAAACACATCTCGGTCGATTTCGAAGAGATCACGAACCGTATTGTTGTACTGAAACCGATTCAAACGGCTTATTGGGACGGTTTCCTCCGGTATGTCTTTTACCAGTTCAACGAGCCTAGATTTAATCGAAACAACCACCGCTTTCCTCTGCGCGGTGGATACCTCTGATACGTCCGATGGAGGCATCGTGCCGTTAGCTATCTCGTTTAATACGCGGTCGAGCAAAACCGCATCATTCAGAACATGCCCATCATCACCTGAGACTTCCAACACGACATCACCGTTTGCGTCACCCCGCGCATGACAGTCGACGCAGTTGGTTACGAGGAATCCAGTAAGGTCGGATTCAAGTTGATCAAAACCGCTGGATATTGATGGGCTAACCAGCAAAAAAAAAGTTAATAAAACCCACTTACTCATGGCCTGCGTACTCAATCAGATCTCCAGAAATTGAGTTTTCCAAGATGGTTGAACAACGTGATTAGCTTACCTGAAGCTGATGCGATTCAACTTACGCTACGACAACAGTTCTGTAATCACTCCAGTGCTGTCCGCATAGGAATCGATATCTAAATCCATCAGCCTCGCAAGTGTCAGCCAAAGGTTTGAATTAAGTGTCCCACTTGGCATCTTCAGAAATCGACCTTGTTTGATCTGACCTTGCGCCCGGCCGGCGAGCAACATCGGCAAGTCGTAATACTGGTGGGTTGCACCATCACCCAATCCCGCGCCGAACGCCACGAGCGAATTATCAATCATTCGACTTCCGTCGACTTCTGGGATCTCCTTCAATCGCTTGATCAAATAAGCAAATTGCTGCATGTGGAAAATGTCTATTTTCTGCAACTCCTTGTACCCGTCACCTTTTTGATTGTGAGTCATATTGTGATGCTGCACGGGAGCATCGAAAACTCCTTCGTACATCAACGTTGCATCCCAACGCTCCGGTCCAATCATGAACGTGGAAACATTTGTAATCCCCATTTGGAAAGCGAGTAGCATCAAGTCCATCTGCAGGCGAATATACTCACCCCGTGGTAGCACCTCATTTTGTGGCACCTTAAGGTCTACACCTGATAACATTCGATCCATTTTTGAAATTCGCAATTCGATACTGCGAACCATCGACATGTATTCATCAAGCGTTCGACGATCCTCGGATCCGAGTCTTCGAGACAAACTCAGAGCATCAGCTAAAACCAAATCGGTAACATCAGCGACGTGCGAGCGGTAGCTCTCGTTCAAAAAGAGCCGTTCATAAAGCTTCCTGGGCTCCCGAATGGAGGGAGCGATCTTACCCGGTCCATACCACGAGATATTATCAAACTCGATAGGCTCCTTCGGAGCGGTGAAGCCGTTGCAGCTAATTTCAAGCGTGTTGTAAGCGGTCGAAAATCCAACTTGATCGCCAATCACCTGATCTAACGTCCGACCATTTGGATGAGCTAAACCAATTCTTTCTGCCTGCTCAGGAGAGACGCTGGTCAGATAGCAGGACGCACCTTGTGCGTGAACATCCTGACCATTTTTATAAGTGCGATCCAACCCAGTAACCAACGTGATGTCATTCACATGTGGCTTCAAGGGCTGCATCGTCGATGTAAGCTCAAGTGGATACACACCAGGCTGATGGTGAAAACGTCGTTCGTTCTTGGTTTTATCAGCATTGAATCCGCCAATAAATTCGGGAATTTCGGCCTCTTCCTCGCCAGGAAAAAAACACCTGCGAACAATCCCGTTCGGTAAGTAAACAATCGCTAATTTCTTACTCGGTTTGACTAACAAAGCATCGGAGTCTTGCGACCAAGATAGAGAATTCATCAGGGGCAACGTTAAGGTCACTCCACCACACCGAAGCACGGATCTTCGGGAGAAATTCATCGGTAAACCTCGCAAGTTTTTTCCAATTCCAAACAGAATGAAGGGCAGGGCATTGCACTTTCCATTCGAGACACGGCGAACGCCGCCGCTGCCTTACAAGCCGATTATAGACTCGATTCACTACCATCGCGATAATTTCGTACTCTAGGTTAACGCCTCGATTCAATAGTCTCACGAGAAACTCAGCATGTTTCTACGACAATTTACGAAGCAAATGTTCGACAGAGGATCTTGAAATTGGATCCGGCAGTAAACGCATCAGTGCTCGTATGGTTGCGGGAAAACGGGTGGATGCATAATTGCTAATGAACCAAGCAACCTGCCGATTCGTTTGCATCTTACGGGGACCGAAAGCCGCATTAAAAAAATTCAAATAACACCGTGACTTATTACGTCGAAAAGAGTCCAGATCGAAGTTTGCTCGCAGCATATCAATCTTGCCAATGGCCTCAGCCACCAAGAGAACGGGGAAACATTTAAAGCATCTGCCACAGTTCAGAACCCTAGAATTATCGTGGGAAACCCTAGCGCAGACATTAATCCTAGGCGCGAGTTCTGCGTTTCCCAACACCTCTAAAATTTTCTCCAAACGGGTATGCTCCCCTCCAAATTGACTGAAGCCATTTTCTCGCGTCGCGAGAAGTGGCAAAAGCATTGGATTGGCCGCATCAAGTGTTCTCGACGGCATACTAGGCACCCCAACTTGAAGGTCGGTCCCGGAGGCAAATAGATAATGTTTAAAAATTGGTGCCAATGAAAGGGTGGCGGCTACTGTTCGGAGTGTATGTGTCTCAAGAAAAGAATAACCCTCAAAGAAAGGGCTTGCCTGAAATCTTGCACCAGCTAATTCAAGTTCATATTCCTCCGCGAATTTTTGCGTGTGCTGAAAATTCATTAGGTACTGTTTTTCTTGCGTCACACTCCCGACGCCGTGATGCATCAACATGGTCACCGCATACTCTGAGGGCAATTGGTGATCAACTTGCTTACGATGAATCAATTGCATACTGTCGATACCACCACTAAAGCCCGTGGCAATGTGCATTGGAGCAAAAATCGTTTCCGATTCTTTTCGAGACTCAGCTTCGATGCGAATCAGAGCTAATTCGGGGAAGCAAAGCCTCAACAGAACCTGAACACTACCCCTAAGATGAAATAAGAGCTTTCCATCAACAGGCTCTTCAATCCAAATATCCTGCTGGGTCTTCATCGCGTGCATCAGTAGCATCACGAGAAAAGCATCAGGACGCGGATCACCCAAAGATAAACCTGCGACCGTACTTGTTCGCTCAAAAGCAAACGTTCCTCTAAAATCGTTGGTCACAATTTCAGCATACAGATCACAGCGGTCGTCTCGCTCGACGTGCTGAAGTCGGTGAATTCGTATTGTCATTCTGTGCAGGATTTGGCATCGAACTATTCTTTGAAGAATCGTCCGTGAAGCCTAGCAAATCGTGGCGGCCAGAGAAATCACAATCGAACCTAATAAGCCCACATCGACTCGTTGATTTTTTCACGCTCTCGATAGACTCGGACGGTAGCTTCGCATTGTTCGATCCAAGTCCCAATGCTCGATCCTTTGTAGATCGCATCCGGATCCTCAGATTCAATTTCTCTGAGTATCTTCAAAGCATTCTCTTGGCTCTTAAGATTATTAATCATGCGTTGATCTTCGAATTTCCTCCATTCCACCTGATGTGACTGGGAGCATCCGATCAACGAGAACAAGAGAAGACCTGACAAACACAAAGAAAAAACGAAACGAACCCGCACCTTTCTATTTTTCCCGTTGCCCCTGGGTAAAACTTCTGACTCACCATAATTAGAACGCAGAATACACGGAAGTATGAACCGTGAAAATAAATTCACCACACCGGCAGTTTTCCTGAGCAACATCTGAATGCAAAGCTATAAACGAGTCAACGAATATAAATCCGTGACTAAATCGCTAGGACGTAACAGCGGCAGGAGGCTTTGAGACTAATTCGAGAACGTGAGGGCTTGGATCTAATCGTCCAGCAAGTTTGGAACGTCTCGGTAGGTGGGGCGTTCCACCGTTTCCTTGCCTAATGCACCCGCGGGAACAGGCGGACATCGCATCAGCAAGTACTCCAGTTCCTGACGAACATCTTCGGCCTCTTTTGATAAAGATGTCCCCAAATCCTTCGACTCATCTAAATCAACGGGGACCTCGAAGTAACGGCCGTCCCTGTAAAGTTTGTACTTTGCCGTTCGAGCATACTGCCCGGGCTTCTTGTTCCAGTAGCACTGGTAGTGACACAAAACCCATTCCCGAAGCATACCGGGTTTGCCCTTAAGTTGTGGAAGAAAACTTTTCCCGTCAATCGGCTCTTTCGCACTTGATCCCAAACCGGAAGCATCGAGTAGTGTTGCGTAAAAATCTGTGAAATCGATCAGATCAGGCAACACCCTTCCAGGGGGAGTATGGTCAGTCCACCGTGCGACCAATGGCACATGAGTGCCATTGTCTTTCATCCCAGCTTTACCGCCTTTAATTTCAATCCCGTTCCAGCTTGAACGAATTCCGGTGTTGGTTCCATTGTCAGCCGTAAACAGAATGATGGTTTCTTCTCCCAGTCCCAGTGAGTCAACCTTGTCGACAATACGTCCAACCAAATAATCCATGTACTGAACCATCGCCACAAAGTTTTTCTTCTTGTCCGCATAGCTTTTGGGTGCGCGGTTCAATGAATGGCTAATTGGCTGATCGCCACGACTGTGCGGTGTTGGCACGAATGGATCGTGAACAAGTAACATTGGGTAATAAACAAAGAATGGTTCATCCTGATTGTTCTCAATGAAATCACAAACAAAATCAGTCAACAGGTCTGGGCCATATTGACCCGCATTCTTTTCCTTGGAAATAAACTCCCCATTATGCTCCAACGGCGGATCCCAAAAACGCTCTCCGCCATCTCCGCCTTTACCTCGCGTCACCTGCCACAGCAATGACTCATCAAAGCCAGCTCGATGGGGCCGCATTGGATCCAGATGACCAGGTAATTGGTTATACAAACCATTCAACTGCCACTTTCCAGCGATTGCGGTTTGGTAACCGGCCTCTTTCATCATATGGGCAAACGTCCGCTCATCAGGATGTAGATAGCCAAAATGAGTGTAGTTACGAAAACCATACTTTCCCGTCATCAACTTAACTCGCGAAGGAGTGCAAATAGGAGTTGAATAACAGTGTTCGAATCGAATCCCCTCTGCGGCGAGCCGATCGATTCGAGGAGTCTCGTAGTCTTCTCCCCCATAGCAACCAAAGCACTCCCAACTGACATCATCAGCCATGATCAAAATCACGTTGGGATTATCTGCCGCGACCAATAAGACTGGCGAGAACAAAATGCAGATGAAAACAATTAGACCCTGAAGCATGACTACGACTCCCCGCAAAACAGTTGGCAAACGCAATTTAAAAAGAGTATCAAAGATCCCGTTCTTCAAAGCAACATTCGGCTGCTCAAACAAGTTTTCATGGGGTAAAACTTTTTGTGAACTCACTTTTCGTATCGCCGGTTAGGCGGATAGCACGCTGAAATTCCGGCAAATTTCTCCGAATGGAGAAATCATAAGCCAAAACTAGGGCATCGGTTATCTTCCGAAGTTTTACCACCTATGATGTTGTCTGACTCTCACTCTCAAATCTCAGTCGAAAACCATGAAATATTCGCTTTTCTTATTGCCTCTCATTGTCGCGTCCTTGAGCATTCCCGCGCATGCCCAAGCATTCCAATCTCTCTTCAATGGAAAAGATTTAACGGGATGGTCGGGCAAGACTAATCATTGGTCGGTTGGGGGAGGGATGATCAAGGGCGAAACAACGAAGGAAAATCCGACAAAAAGCAACACCTTCTTAATTTGGGACGGTGGAACGGTTGGCGACTTCATTTTCAAAACCAAAGTTCGCTTCTCAGGCAACAACTCTGGTGTTCAATATCGCAGTGAACGAATCGGCGCCGCAGAAGACTATGCTGTAAAGGGCTATCAGGCTGACCTTCATCCCAAAGCCGAGTACTTCGGCATGCTCTATGCCGAAAAGTGGCGAGGTATCGTTGCTAAACGTTTTGAGAGAGTTCTTGTTGATAGCGAGGGAATAGCGGAGGTCGTTGGGAATGTTGGAGATCCCGAACAGAAATTAATCGACAATGAATGGAATGAACTGACGATCATTGCAGTCGGAAATCGTCAGATACATCAGATCAACGGAGTCACCACCATCGATTTGACCGACAACCACCCAGAAGCAAAACGAAGTGGAATCCTCGCACTACAGTTGCATGCTGGCGCACCGATGAAGGTTGAATTCAAGGACTTGCAATTACAAGAACTTGACGATGAATCAAGCCAAGAGGTCCTTGAGGAATTTACCGGTGGCCCTCGAAATACAGCGACACCGATCGATCGCATTACGGTGGCTGATGGCTTTAAAGTGGAACTACTCTATTCGGTTCCTAGTGAAACCCAAGGATCATGGGTGAACCTGTGTGCTGACCCAAAAGGACGGTTGATCGTCAGCGACCAGTTTGGTGGACTTTACCGTCTAACCCCACCAAACACCGATCAGGTTTTGAACGCGGATGAAATTCATCCAGTTCCTGCTCCGATCCGTGCCGTCAATGGCATGGCCTGGATGAATGATGCTCTCTATGTGGGCGTGAACGACTACGAACGAAAGATTGCATCCGGGCTTTACCGTCTAAGTGACACCAATAACGACGACCAACTCAACCACGTCGAATTACTGAGGGAATTTGAAGCACGCGGTGATCACGGCGTTCATGCAGTTGTTCCCAGCCCCGATCATCAATCGCTTTTTCTGGTAACGGGTAACAGCACCACGATGACCCAAATCAGTGATCAATCTCCGGTACCACAGATTTGGGGAGAAGATCACTTGCTTCCAAGTTTCCCTGATGGTCGCGGCCACAACCGTGGAGTCCTCGCGCCAGGTGGAATCATCTACAAAGTTGATCTTGATGGGAACAACTTCGAAGCCTTTGCCAATGGCTTCCGAAATATCTTTGATGCCGCGTTCAATCAAGATGGCGAACTGTTCACGTATGACGCCGACATGGAGTACGACTTCAATACACCATGGTACCGCCCCACTCGAATCAACCATGTAACCAGTGGCGGTGAATATGGATGGCGCAATGGAGCTGGCAAACGACCTGCGTTTTACCCTGACAACCTACCCGGAACCATCGACATTGGGCCCGGATCGCCAACTGGTGTCACCTTTGGATATGGCGCGAAGTTTCCCGAAAAATATCAGAACGCTCTTTACGCTCTCGATTGGAGCTGGGGGAAACTCTACGCAATTCATCTTCAACAGAATGGAGCCACTTACGAAGGTACAAAAGAGGATTTTCTTACCGGCGCCCCCCTGCCAATCACCGATGCAATTATCAATCCCGTTGATGGTGCGATGTATTTCACCATCGGTGGTCGAAAAGTCCAGTCGGGGCTGTACCGAGTCACTTACGTCGGCTCTCAACCTACCCAGCCTGCAAACAACGCTTCGGTTCTAAATGAAAAAATGGAAATCAGGCGACAGTTTGAAGCTTATCACGGTAAGACGGATCCCAAGGGAATCGACTCAGCTTGGTCTTATCTCTCCAACCGCGATCGGTACATTCGACACGCAGCAAGAACCATCTTGGAGCATCATCCTGTCAAGACGTGGATCGAACGAGCACTAAGCGAAAATGATCTCGCTAAGAAAACAGAGCTTCTATTAGCTCTGTCTCGCACCATCGCCAATTGCCCACTCCACTCAAAAGAAGAAAGCATCAGTCAGCAGTCAGAGCTAGAGCGACGTGTCTTGGATGCATTTATCGAACTAGACCTGAAACGCCTCAGTGATGACCAAAAGATTACAGCCTATCGCGCATTGCAAATCCTGTTGCATCGATCAGGACGCCCCACTCAGGATCAGATCGACGCTCTTGTTGCAAAGCTGGATCCAGAATTCCCCGCGAACAGTTCGGATCACAATTGGCTACTCTGCGAAACACTTGCTTGGTTGCAGTCACCCAATACGGCGCTTAAAGCAATGCAGCTCATTGCAGACGCACCGACGCAAGAAGAGCAAATGCAGTACGCACGATCCATTCGTCTATTGAAAGCAGGATGGACCTCAGAACTGCAAACTGAGTACTTCGAGTGGTTCCTCAGGGCTGCTAATTATCGTGGTGGAGCCAGTTTTGAAAAATTCATTGAATTCATTCGCGAGGACGCTGTTTCAACGTTGTCCGATAACGATCGACAAGCTCTCAAAGCGACTCTTGCTAAAAAACCAGAAAAAAAATCAGCACTAGAGAATCTCGGGGAAATGTTTCAAGGACGGGCTAAAACCGAATGGTCCTTGAACGAACTCAGTGACTATGCAAACGACCACCTGCGCCAACGTGACTTTGATCAAGGTCGCAAACTCTTCGCAGCAGCCGGATGTTATGCGTGCCATCGATTTAACAACCAAGGTGGCATGACAGGTCCCGACTTAACAACGGCAGGCAGGCGATACTCCGTCCGAGACCTACTTGATCAAGTCGTCAACCCGAGCAAAGTCATCAATGATCAGTTTTCCGCCGTGAAGATTCTCACAGATGACGGACGGATCCATACAGGAGTCATTGTGAACCTAGGTGTTCGCCGCGACGGTGACATGATCGTGGTCAATACAGACTTAACTGACCCAAATGAGCGAGTGAGTATCAATCGGAATGAAATCGAGCAACTTGTTGTCTCGAACACTTCTCCCATGCCCTCTGGTCTGTTCAGCCGAATGACCAAAGAAGAAATCATGGACCTCACTGCCTATCTCTTAAGTGGTGGAGACGCGTCGCACGAACTATTCCAATCGCGCTAAGGCAGCTGCTTGAAATTATCTTGCAGCATCAGTAATGCAAATGAGTTCTTTCATGGTTCGTGCGTAAAGTCGACCACCAGCGTAAGACAAACTTGATAACGACCAAGTTGAACCTGGTGGTCCCAAATCACTTATCGAAACGATTGATTCCTCCGTTAATTGCTCTGCATTCCACCGGAGGACATAAACGGTTCCAACCATGGTGGGCATGTATAGGTAATCTCCAACCACAATCGGGCTTGCAGCTGAAACATGCCCCCATCCATCTAACGTGGCACGCTTGTCTTGATACACAATGTAACCGTCCCGGTTGCGACCATCGTTTGCGATTGCGCGATCCCAAAGCAACTTCTCTTCTGCTGATCTTCGGTCAACCTGTACCGGCACCTGCAGGTACTCCACCTTGTTGCTTGCTAAATCAATCCTTCCGATCAGTTGGTTCTCGTGTGCACGAAAGTAGTGATATCCCCCAATGATGCAATTTGTGTGGTAAGTAATTGGACGATTCCGTTTACTTGATGGCGCATCCGTACCAGCGACAGAAATGTACTTAGCTTGATTCGGCTCATATAGCCGATAGGTTGCATTATTCACCAAAGAAGCTGCCGTACTTAATGACCCGCGTGTTAGATCAAAAGTGTGGTGTTCAAGACCAATGAATGCGGCAGCAAAGTTATCAGTAAACACGCTATTTTGATGAGCATTGTAACCCCGAACAGAAGCATCCCAGAGGGTCTTACCGTTGTCACCATCGATTAGGGAAAGACCGTACGGTTCTTCAGGCGGTTGATGCCCACCTCCACGCCCAGTGAGAATCCGAGAAGAACCATCCTTTCCAACTCCCAACATTGAAAGGCAATGAACGGATGAAGGAGATTCCGCAATCCAAGACAAATCTCCAGTCGCGAGATCATACGCGTGGAGGCGTGTCCACACGCCCTCGACTCGTCCGAATTGCCTTGCACCCTCTTTGCTCGTTGCTTCGACAGGTAAGTCGTCGGCAACCGTACGGAGAAAAATGACATTCCCGTTGTAAAGAATCGGCTCTTGTTGCCGCCCATGATGCCTACCAAATGGAACCCATATTTTCTGCCATATCAGATTACCGGAGTAATCAAAAGTCTGTATTGATCCCCCCACATTAATGAAGCAGACATATTTACCATCGGTGACGGGTGACGCAGCAGTATTATCACTAAATCCACTGGCCATATCCGTCACTCTTGTCGCGGGCAACTCCCGCCGCCACAACTCTTGGCCGGTTTCCGCGTCAAAACACAATCCGTAGATTTCACATCCGGATTCTGCATCGTCGCTGATCGACTGGTGACTCGTGAGAAAAAGACGATCCCCAGACACAATTGGTGTGCTTTCGCCAGTATTAGGTAACGATGTCCGCCACTGAATAGAGGCACCTCGGGTAGCGCTGAAAGCAGTTGAAGCGTTTCCGTGAACACCATAGTTATGGTTCGGCCCAGCAGCCTGTGGCCAATCCGCCAATGCTTCCACATAAGATGCAGAACACATTAGCCAAACTGACAGTAATAAAGATGGTCTCAAGTCGACCCCCCAAAAAAGCAAAAATTGATTTCGAATGAGCGTGTAATATAGACGACTCAACTCCGCTTCGTGGACGACTGCCTCCCCATGCATTTATAGTCATGATTCAAGTTTAGAATCTCATTGGGAACCCACTGCGTAAAAATGCCAACCCGCATTCACCATCACTCAAAGAAACGAACGAACCCGCCAATCATGGATCCAAAAAAACTACTTACCGTGGCATTACTATTTTTGGTGCACTCTACCTTCAGTCAAACCAATATTTCGGCGGAACGACCGAACATCCTAATTATCTTCACCGACGATCAAGGCTACGCAGATATCGGATGCTACGGTAGCAACTTAAATCGAACGCCGCGACTCGATCGCCTCGCCGCAGAAGGTACTCGTTTCACGTCTTTTTATTCACAGGCGGTTTGCGGACCATCTCGTTCTGCTTTACTGACTGGACGACAGCCAATCCGAAGTAAGGGCTGGAGTATGCCGGCGTCCGAAATCACGTTTGCGGAACTGATGAAAGAGGTTGGTTATCAAACAGCATGCATCGGAAAATGGGACGTATCGAATCGACAACCAATCATTGATCGAATGCCAAATGCCCAAGGATTTGATCACTACTTTGGACCACTCGGAGCCAACGATGCAGGACGAGTTCAGTTCCATCTAAATAACAAGGCAGCTGGCGGGACCACCGACATGGGAAGCCTGACAAGGCTATACACGGATCACGCAATTGAATACTTGAACTCAGAACGTGACGCCGAAAGGCCATTTTTGCTTTATGTCGCCCACACCATGATGCATACGATCATCGATGCATCAGATCGCTTTCGGGGAAAATCCGAAGGAGGGCTCTACGGGGACGTGGTCGAAGAATTTGACTTTGAAACCGGTCGCCTACTTGATGCACTCGATGAGTTAAAGCTTCGGGATAATACCCTTGTGATCTACACGAGTGATAATGGTCCTTGGAACCAAGATAAATACACGCAAAAGAAAAAGGGTCATCCCGTGGACTCCATTTTTTGGGGAGATGCAGGATCATTGAGGAATGGCAAAGGCTCTCCCTACGAAGGTGGTTACCGATTGCCGTGTATTATTCGCTGGCCCGGCAAGGTTCCTGCAGGTCGAACATCAGATGCCATTTTTGCGACGATCGACTTTCTGCCAACTCTTTCAAGCATTGCTGGATACGATGTCCCGGCGGATCGAAGGATCGACGGCATTGATCAAATTGAGCTCTTGCTCGGGAAAACCGACACAGGACGTGACCACTTCTACTTCAATCACGCGGGCGTTAGACAAGGGCAATGGAAGTACATCAAAGCAAATGCTCATTTTTACGGTTATGCCATTGAAGACGACCGACCACGAACCGAAGAACTCTACGATCTAAGCGCAGACATCGGAGAACGGAAAAACCTGGCCAACCTTTATCCAGCAAAAGTTAAAGAACTTCGAGAACTGACACACTCAATTGAAGGTGAGGACGCAACGGAACCTGAACCAGGAATAGGTGTTCAAAGGACTAGCAGATCCAAATGAATCAGAGAGTCACCACGTCGGAGTCGATTTAATGCGATTAAAAAAGCGTTTCGTTTTTGGTCTAATTGCTTGCGTCAGTGTGGTAATCGTTGTTGCCCAACAACCGCCACCACCCAGAGTACATACGGTAACAAAGAAGCAAAAACTCAATTTAGTACCCGCGAACTCGCGCAGTGATCAAGCCCATCGCGTCAGCGTTGAAATTGAGGGTAGCCAACGAGTGATTCGATCCAATGGGATCCCGAAGCATAAAACTGGTTCGTTTCCAAATGCAGGCAATCCCAATCGAATCAGAGAACAAGACCATGTCTACAAGATTCCTGCCGACCCTCAAGCGGCGGATCAAACGACTCCGATCCAAGGTGAATTCGGAGTCGCTATTAATGGTGTCCCATTTGATCCAGGAGCGGGAGAGTTTTTTGATGGAGAGCCGGGATGGCAATATGAACCGCTATCAGGCGCAATCGCTCTTGGAATCGATGTCTCGCATGCCCATGTTCAGCCCAATGGCAAATATCATTACCACGGCCTACCCACTGGTCTGCTGGATTCTGTCAAACTCGACCCGAACAAACATTCACCTTTAATTGGATGGGCTGCTGATGGGTTTCCAATCTATGCAGTCTACGGTTACGAAGAATCTAAGGACGATGGATCTGCAATCAAAGCATTAAGGTCTAGCTATCAGTTAAAACAAGGGAATAGGCCCGGTGGCAACGCACCCGATGGGGAGTATGACGGGACGTTCGTCCGCGACTATGAGTTTGTTGCCGGTAGTGGTGATTTGGATGAGTGCAATGGCCGACACACCATCACTCCAGAATTCCCCAACGGCATCTATGCTTATTTCTTAACTGAGCAGTGGCCCGTCATCCCGAGGGTTTGGAGGGGAACACCATCAAATGACTTCCAACACCACGGTGCGATGAACCCTCGAAATCGCGTTGCCGGCATCCAAGGGCAGCCGCCGCGAAATCGCGATCGAATGAGTCAGCGACCAATCGGTCCCGATCGTTTTGGCCCCCCAGGGTTCGGTCGTTCGGATGAACCAGGGCAATTTGGCGGACCTCCGCGACCCGGCCAAATCCTACCCAACTTCATGAAACAGTCGCTACGTTTAGACGCAGAACAAGAAGCAAGTATTGAACAACTCCAAAAACTTGTTGATGAAAAACTGCGTGAGATTTTAACACCACAGCAAATGCAACGGTTCAATAGAATGGGTCCCGGTTCAGATCGATTGCCTCCTGACGGACGGCCTCCTTTTTAGTTCACGAAGCAGCTTCTTGACGGGCGTCACTATTTGGCGTCCGTTCCTGCATTATCTGTATTCTAGATCAGCCGACTAACGTGTTTTCTTTGGACCGTGTTTTCTTTGGACAACGACTTCATGCTCCGCCATCTCTTACTGGTAAGTTTGTTAATAGCCACGACCACGACAAGCGATGGTGGTGAGCCAATATCACTTTTTGATGGAAACACAGTCTCAAATTGGGATTACGACCCTGAGCACTGGCGAGTAGAGAACCAGGCAATGGTTGGCGAGATTCCTAAGGGACAACAGCTGAACCACAACACATGGATCATCTGGACACCCGTCAATGACAAGCCTCACTAGTCATGATTCATTTAAAGCCGTTGCCAGATTTCCGTAACCAATTGCTCATCATTCCTTGTGCTAGACGTTCAGCGAGTCCTCGACTAGATCGAAAAAACTACATCACCGAGAAATCAAATATGAACCTAAGAGTTGGTCTGGCAATCATCTGCTTATTTTGGATCTCTTCGACATCATGTGTTTCGCAAATCGATGCGGCAGAAAAACCCAACATCCTATTCATCTTTGCCGACGATTGGGGCTGGGGAGACCTTAGCTGCCACGGTCACCCTTACGTGGAAACACCAAATATCGACCGCTTGGCAAAAGAGGGCACAGACTTTCATCGATTTACTGTTGCGAGTGGTGTTTGCTCGCCGAGTCGAACCGCCGTTATGACTGGTCATTTTCCGGCCCGCTACAACATCGATGCTCACTTTGCTTGGGTGCCACAAAATCAAAAACGGAATATGCCGGATTGGCTTGATCCACAAACGGTCACATTGCCTCGATTACTTCAAAAGTCTGGTTATCGAACAGCACATTTTGGCAAGTGGCATTTGGCTAACGACATGATTCCCGACTCGCCGCTACCGAGCGTTTACGGATACGACCAATACGGCGCGTTTAATTGTGCTGACGAACAAATGCCCGTGCACGAGGATGCCAACAATGCGATAAGGTTTATTGAGAGCTGCCACCAAGGGGATGAACATTTTTTTATCAACCTATGGATCCATGAACCGCACACACCCTTTCATACGGTCCCAAAATATGAATGGCGGTATCGAGATATCCAAAATAGAGAAGACCAGATTTATGCTTCAGTATTATCACACGCCGATGACAGAATTGGCGAAGTACTCGACACGCTTGATCGTCTAAAACTGACTGACAACACGCTGGTGATCTTTAGTTCGGACAATGGTCCGGCAAGAGCAGTCGGTAGTCCAGAACTCACACTCCAATATGACACAGCGACTGGTGCAGGCTGGGGGATCGCGGCTGCAAAAGGTGTCACCGGCGGCAGAAAAGGTTACAAGTCAGCTTTGTTCGAGGGCGGTATCGGCGTTCCATTTATTGCTCGTTGGCCAGGTAAGATACCTGCGGGAAAAGCAGACAGGTCATCCTTAATCTCCGCAGTCGACCTTCTACCCACGTTCTGCGACCTAGCAAACGTGCCCCTACCCGATGGCTATCAGCCCGATGGAATCAGCCAGGTCGCCACGCTAATGGGTCAACCAACCGTAGCACGTAGCAAACCGTTATTTTGGAAGATGCAATCAGCGTGGCCCATTCAGAAGTCACGTCCTCACCACTGGGTTGCGTATGCCATCGTCAACGAGAATTGGAAACTACTGCTAAACCGTGATTCCAGCTACCAAGAACTCTACGACATCACTCAAGACCCTTATGAGCAAAACGATCTCAGTGAGCAAAAACCCGAGATCGTAACACAGCTGATACAACAAGTGGATCAGTGGAGAGCAACGCTACCTGCTTCCCCAACAGGAAATGTATTCTCGATCGAAAGGTCAAACGAGAACTCCTAAGAGCATTCGACGGCCGATTCCCAAATACCATCAAATGCGTGCCTACCCAACCTAATGGGGTGATGAGAGATTTAGAAACGCATTCGGAAATCATTACGTCCAGATCGGTCGACGCCACGCATCAGGTAAATCGTTCGATTTCCCAAACCCAAACGCTCGTTAACATCTGACGACGCTGCGGTATCGTGACAAAAAACTGAAGAGGTGGGCATGTATCGCAATGTCATACCCCGACGCGAATAATTGGATTCGTTGGGTTCGGATCCATGAAACAAATAAACGTCATGCAGCGAGACCTCTCCCGGCTGTAGTTCAATATTCACCGCCTGCGACTCGTCAAATTCGGTCCGGTTTAACTCAAGGTTCAACGCAATGTTGTCTTCTTCACTACGATGATGCTTGGCCAGCTTCATCGGGCGGTGCGAACCGGGAATCACTCGCAAACAACCGTTTTCCGTTGTGGAAGCATCAATCGCAATCCACACCGTGCAGGTAGCAAGTGGTTGGATCGGCCAATATTCGCCATCTTGATGCCAAGGAGTTCGAGTACCAACCTTTGCCGGCTTAGCAAAGAAACTTGAGTTCCATAAAGCAAAATCCGCTCCAATGACTTGCTCGACCATATCGAGGATCTCGGTGCGACGAGCAATTTCCAAGAACCAAGGATCATAGGCCAATAGGGCAGAGCAGTAATCGTTGAACTCGGGGTGACGATCAACAAGACGCTGATGAGCTGCCCGTATCTCATCAAGGGTATTCTCATCGAGCCGAAACTTCGGCGTAACGTATCCAACTTCACGGTATTGTTTTAGTTCTTGGTCGGTCAGCATTTTATCTGCGCATCGGTTGATTCGTAGCACACAATTCGCGTGTCCCGCAATGGATTACTTTGGTAGCAAACTTGGCAGCCAAAGACTGAATGCAGGCACAAATGTGATCAGTAAAAGTGTAATCAAAAGAGGTATTAGAAATGGAACTGTACCCCGCGTGACGTTCTGGACCGAAGCACCTGTTACGCTGCTAAGCACATAAAGAACCAGACCAACTGGTGGCGTTAACAAACCCAGAACTAGATTGAGAATCATGACAATTCCGAGATGCAGAGGATCGACACCAAACTCAAGCGATGCGGGCAACAGCACCGGCACGGTAATCAATAATGCTGCAACAGGCTCCAGAAACATCCCAGTCACCAAAAGCGCAAGATTGATCAGCAATAGAAAGACGACGGGATTGTCAGTGAATTGCAGAACCGCTTCGGTTACCGCCTGCGGCCCTTGTTCTCGAGCTATCACCCATCCGAATAGCCCGGCAGCAGCAACGATGAGCAAAATGGAACCAGTTGTGGTAGTCGTTTTTACCACAACGCCTTGAAAAGCACGAAACGATAGCGAGCCGTAAAACAAACTCAGAATCAAAATCCACATGACTGCGGCTGCGGCAGCTTCGGTGGGTGTAAAAACTCCACCCAGAATTCCCCCCAAAATGATGACCGGCGTCAACAGCACGGGAATAGCTGACTGAATCGCCTCCAGAACCGTTAGGTTCAAACCGCTGGCTTCTACACGCAACGGATTTTTTCTGGCATCACGATACACAAACAAGCATAAAATGCTCGTGAGTACGAGAGCAGGAATGACTCCGGCAAAGAAAAGCTTTTCCACCGACACATTAGCTGACACTGCGTAAACAATGGCGGGAATGCTGGGCGGCATGATTGGGCCAATAAGTGATGAGGCGCCGGTCAAGCCTAACGAAAATTTCTCATCGTACCCTCGCTTCTTCATCGCAGGCACAAGAACCGAACCCAGGCCAGCCGCATCCGCAATCGCGGCACCACTCATCCAAGAAAACATCAAAGAACTGAAGACGTTTACAAAACCCAGATTTCCGGGAATCCCTCTGAACAACGTCAGTAACATCCGAAACAAGCGGTCAGCCAACCCAGCAGCATTACTTAAGTATCCCGTCATGATGAATAGCGGAACAGCCAACAGCGGGAATGAATTGATGGGACTGACGGTTTGCTGCAACGCTACACCAAGCGTAATGTCAGGCGACCAAACAACATACATGAGACACGGCAATAGCATGCTGATGGCAACGGGCACACGCAGAAGCAACAACAACAGCATCGCAATGATTAAAAGCACTAGAATCATTTGTTCGGCTCCATTTGCAGATGAAACGCTTCTTCATCAGCCGTCGAATCGCGTGGAATCGGTTTTCCCGTCACACAGACCTGCAACAAATTGATCATGCAATGGATAGCGATAACGGATAGTCCCACCAGGCAAGCTCCATACCACAAGCTCTTAGGTAATCCTAAAGTGGGCGATCCAACTTTCCCGACGTACCACACAAATTTGGCACCTCCAAAAACTAACAGCATGCAAGTTACCGTTATCAAAATGTAGCTACCCACTTCGAGCACCAATCGGCCGCGTTCTCCGAATCTTATTGAGAGCATGTCAACTGCGATGTGTCGACCTTCTGCCATCACGTAAGCCGCGGACATGAAAGTCATCCAAATCAGTGCAAATCGCGACAACTCCTCGCTCCATTGATAAGGATTGTCAAAGAGATAACGTGCGATCACCTGCAATGACATGGTGGCGACGATCACGACCAGAAAAAGACCTGCAATCAACTTTTCTGCAATGATCATCCATCGCACCACTCCTGCCATTGGTAGGGCGCGGTCACCTTGGCAACCGGGAAGAACATTGAGCTCTTGCTCCTTGTCTAACCCCTGCTGACGAAGTTGCAGAGTCTCACCCACCGTATCTCGCTCGCTGTTGGTATTCACTTTCGCACATCCCCTTGCGACTGCTTTGTGATGCGATTGTAAACTTCGCTGAACTCAAAACCTTCCGAGAAATATTCGCGGCATCGATTGCGAAATGCCTCCATGTCAACGTCTTCGATGATTTCCATGGTTCCATCGATCCGCCACTGTTCAATCAGTTCCTCCTCGTCTTGAACCAAGCCCTGATAGACGTCTTTCCCCAATTCCTTGATAACCGCTTGGAGCGATGCTTGCTGCTCATCTGTCATCCGTCTCCAAGTGCGTTCATTCACGAGGATCTGCAATGAAGATTGTATGTGCCCAGTGAGATTCAGACACTTTTGCACTTCATGAAAACCCATCGATTTAATAACCGGAACTGGATTTTCTTGACCATCGGCAATTTCCTGCTGCAACGCTAGATACACTTCGCTGAATGCAATTGGCATCGGGCTCGCGCCAAGTGCTTCAGCAGAGGCTTGAAAGATGCGAGCACCTGGCGCACGAAGTCGAAAACCCTCCAAGTCCTTTGGACTTCTTATTGGAACGTTTGATGTGACATGCCTTGATCCGTAAGCCCAAGTATCTAAAACCCGCACGTCGTACCGCTTACGAAGCTCATCCCATTCTGGAGCCATTTCTTCGCTATTGGCGATCTCCAGCATGTGATCCAAATCACGGGAGCAGTAGGCAGCGTCAAGTACGCCGATTGGCGGGTGCCACATTGCCAGAAAAGAAGGTCCAGTGATCACTAAATCAAGTTCACCCGCTACCAGTTGCTCCAATAACTCCGACTCGCTCCCGAGCTGCGACGCGGGATAAACCGTGATATCCAGGTCCTCGGATTTCCCTCGAATACGCTCCGATAGGAAAGCGGTACCATACGCGTGCGTAGGTGAATTGACTTCATAAACATGAGCCATTCGCAGATTCAACACACCATCAGCTGAATCTTGTGATCCGCATCCGCTTAGAATAAGCACGATGGCTAACGCGAATTGACCTAAATAAAAACGTTCTGCCACAAGCAAAAATCTCCTGCGAAGCGATGACAATTCGCACTACCGCGCGAACAAGAATTGTCGTTTGGTGGAGCGTCGGCGTGATGCTAGTAATCTACAGCGGTAATAGTCTATCGAGACAACGGACCGATCGAAACGCCTGATCCACTCAGTTAAAGAGTCACAATGATCGTGAGGATAGAAAACGGTTTAATGGATAAACACTACCATAGCGGGAATACTATGTTTAACGTTTTCCTAGTTTTAGCGTCTCTAACAACTTACTCCTCAGCACAGGAAACCTTGATTTCCGGTCGGGTGATGGATGGGAGCAATGGAGTTCCCCTCGCCGGTGCAACCGTCTCACTGCATGATGCTGAAATCGTCACCATGACTGATGCCGAGGGTCATTTTATCTTTGACAGTGCTACAACAAAGCAGGCTGATGTTCGGACGAAACCGCCGACGATCGCATCGGCGGAGATGATCAGCTTTAGCAAAGAGGGTTACGACACCGTTTCTCGAAGTATCAATGCAAGCAGTAGCAATCAGAACGCGGTTCTGACTCTCTCGGGAAAAGTAACTTACGTCTGCACAACGGCGGATTCCAGAGGTCGCTGGCAGATCGCTCGGACTATCTTTGATTTGGCCAGCAAGACATCTGAGATTACTTATCTGACCGCAACAAAATGGTGGAATTTCAAGCCCAACTTTAGTCCTGATGGTAGCCAACTGACTTTCTTTAGGCGTTATGCCGTGAACGGCCCGTGCTGCGAGAGCTGGAGGTCTTCTATTTGTGTTATGAATGCTAATGGTAGTGGAGTCCATGAAATCATCGAGGGTGAATCGAGCTTTAACACTGAACCCTATTGGTCGCGCGATGGCTCAAATCGCATCAGCTTTGATCGCATGAACGTGGAAACCGCTGGGCCCTACTGGAACGATTCCGATGGGCTCCCCGGTGCAGAACAAAAACTTGCCCCGTGGGGCTGGGTCAACCCACATTTGGCAGATGGGCGACTGTTCATCCAGCAACGTGCCGGAAAGAGCTTTCTCGCAACACCAAGGGCAAACGGGAAAGCCAGATACGTTCAGATTCAGCGGCCAGATAACCACTTCATTCACAAGATCGCCCTATCTCAAGATGAAACGATGATCGCATACCAAAAGTGGATCGATCGCGATCACAACATGTATAAGGGCGGAGTGATGGTTTACGCCAAGTTTGATGCGACTACTCCGTCAATCACCGACGAAGTGATTTTCGACCAATTAGATCCGTCCACGATGGCATGGTACGTTTCGATCTCAACCGATAACCGGTTCCTGCTATTCGCGAGAGATGGAGCGATCATGCAGCACGACGTGGAGACGGGCGAAACCATCAAAGTTTCGGCAGATTCAGATCCCTACAAGGCTTATCCAACGTACACAACATTCTCGAAATAAGAAACGACAGCTTTTGGGCTCGTTGAACCCTTTATGATGAATTATCTATCTTCATCAGAGTGTTCCTAATCTCGTCAGGGAAGCACCATGAACCACGACGCTCTCATGATCCGTGTCGCTCTGTTTATCTTCTTGCTACAAGAAGCATTACCAGCCACACAGCCAAATGTCTTGATGATCGTCGTGGATGATATGAATGATTGGGTTGGCTGTCTCGGGGGTCATCCCGATGTACAAACTCCCAACATTGATCGATTAGCAACTCGGGGCATGCTGTTTGCAAACGCCCACTGTGCCGCACCGGTGTGCAACGCGTCGCGAGTCGCCACGCTTACTGGCAAACGTCCCGGCAGTACTGGCATCTACGACAATAGCGTTAAGTGGCATCAAGCAATCCCAAACTTAACAACCATTCCGCAGCACTTTAAAGCGAACGGATATCACGTGGTTGGAGGTGGAAAGGTTTTTCACCACATGCCTGATTTCAACCGACGCTATGATTGGCATCATTATTTTGATCAGGTGTTTGACGGCCATTATCAAGATCGACTGCATCGCGGGCTAGACGTCAGCAACTTTCGCTTCCCTGCAGGCTTTCCTCTCAATGGAATCCCGAGTGTGAAAGCTCAAACGAAGCCCCCCAAGAACCCCAAAGAATTTGATTGGGGAGCGCTCAACAAAAAAGAAGCGGAAACCGGAGATGGGCAGCTCGTTGAGTGGGCCACTGATTATTTGAAACAAAATCACGATCGACCGTTCTTTCTTGCCGCGGGTATCTTTCGACCTCACTTACCGTTCTATGCACCGCAGAAGTACTTTGATCTCTACCATCAGGATTCTATTCATCTCCCACAAATCAAGGACAATGATCTCGACGATCTTCCCGCAACTGGCCTGAAACTCGCAGGTCAAAGACGTGAAGACTTCAAATTGGTCATGAAAACCGGAAAGTACCGCGAATTGCTTCAAGCCTATCTTGCAAGTATCTCATTCGCGGATGCAATGGTTGGCAGATTACTTGATGCGTTGGATGAAAATGGTCATACAGAAGACACCCTGATCGTGCTCTGGTCCGATCACGGATGGCACCTTGGCGAAAAACAACATCTTCATAAGTTCACTCTTTGGGAACGATCCACTCGCATACCCTTTGTCGTCGTAGCTCCAGGAACAACACGGCCTCGCAGTGTGTGCGAGCAACCAGTGGGGATGCTAGATCTGTTTCCCACGCTGAATGAACTTTGTGGACTTCCCAAAATTGATGAGCTTAGCGGACAGAGTCTCTCCGCTTTGCTGAAAGACCCTACTCATCCATGGGATCGTCCCGCGTTGACATCGCACGGACCAGGAAACCATGCGGTTCGATCAAAGCGGTATCGTTACATTCGTTACGCCGATGGAGGCGAGGAGTTGTATGACCATATGAACGACCCAAATGAATGGACTAATTTAGCAATGCGTTCAGAATATTCAGAGATCAAAACTGAGCTTGCTCGTTGGTTGCCGGAATCGGACGTTCCGCCAAAAAAGAGAAAGAAAAACTGAATCAATTGATCGCAGCTAAACCACCTCCAAGTCTCAAAGTAACGGGCTGGCTAGATGCCCATCGAAGATAAATCTAATGAGAAACATGAAGCAAATTAGCCTAACGCTATCGATTCTCTTAATCATGTCAGCGACCGCCGCTGATGGCGCGTCGCAAAAAAACATTGTTCTCTTCCTGATCGATGATCTAGGCTGGATGGATTTGGGTTGCCAAGGGAGTACCTATTACAAAACACCTCGAATCGATCAACTAGCATCCGAAGGTGTTCGATTCACCGACGCCTATTCTGCTTGTGCTGTTTGTTCACCTACGAGAGCCTCGATTCTAACGGGCAAGTATCCCGCACGATTACTGCTGACTGACTGGTTACCTTCGGGAAGATGGGACCCCAAGGCAAAATTGATCGAAGGTCGCAAGATACGGGGATTACCAGTCGAGGAATTTACGTTGGCCGAGGCGATGCGGGAGGTTGGGTACCGCACAATTCACATCGGTAAATGGCATCTCGGCAGCGAACCGTTCTGCCTCCCGCAACATCACGGATTCGATCTCAACATCGCTGGTAACGCCCATGGCGCGCCTGGTCAGTATTTCTTTCCTTACCAAGGTAACTGGTCCATCCCCACAACCCCCCATCGCGCAAAGTGGAACGTCTTACCGGATGGAAATGATGGTGATTACCTCACGGACCGCCTTGCCGAAGAAGCAGTAAAAGCCATCAAAGAGGCTGGTGAGAAGCCCTTCTTCCTCTATTTTCCTCACTACGGGGTGCACACACCGCTACAGGCTCCCGAAGAACTCATCGCGAAGTACGAACAGATTCCAGTAGCAAAACGTCAGGGCAAACCAGTGTATGCAGGGATGGTGGAAAGCATTGACCGTAGCGTTGGACAAGTGTTAGACGCAATCAAAGAGACCGGAAAAGAAGACGATACGATCATTATCTTCACCTCCGACAACGGTGGCTTCTATAAAGCCACAAGCAACGCGCCGCTACGGGCGAACAAAGGATCCTATTACGAAGGTGGCATCCGAGTCC
This sequence comes from Rubripirellula sp., assembly GCA_022425745.1. Classification (GTDB taxonomy): domain Bacteria; phylum Planctomycetota; class Planctomycetia; order Pirellulales; family Pirellulaceae; genus Rubripirellula. Next base: position 5,710 of record JAKMEW010000482.1, on the reverse strand, counting down.
CATTGATCATCAAATGGCCGGGGGTCTCCCTCAATGGCCGAGTCATCCAAGAACCGGTCATCAGCAATGACCTTTATCCGACCTGCCTCAGCGCGGCGGGACTCGAGTTGAATCCCCACCAACATATGGATGGCATTAATCTGAAATCACTACTCAACGAGACAGAACGGTTACCGCGTGAAACCCTCTTTTGGCATTTCCCTCACTACAACAGCCATCCCCAAAGTTATCCCTCCAGTGTGATTCGTAAAGGAGATTGGAAACTGATCGAATCATTCGATCCTGCCTCAATTGAACTTTATGATTTGAAACAAGATATTGGTGAAACCAAGAACCTTGCAGCCACCTATCCTGACCGCCGCGATGCATTACTCGAGGAACTAGAATCTTGGCGAAAAGCCGTGCGAGCTGAACCGATGCAGCCAAATCCAAACGCCGCCAAAACTCCGATCTTGGAAGGTAGTACAAAGAACCATTCAGCCCGTTAGGTCGTGCTCGCGGAGGAAATTGCGTTGACGTATTTTCAGTTCGTATCAAAGGCAATCTGACACCTTGATCAGCCAATGGAGCATTCACTCATGCGATTCATAATCGTTCTTATTGCAATCTGTCTTTCGGTTTCAACGGCAATAACGCGAGCAGACGTTGTTCTGCCCAGCATCTTCTCGAACAACATGGTACTGCAACGAGAATTAAGCGTAACGATTTGGGGTACCGCTGATGCTGACGAGGAGGTGACTGTAACTTTCGCCGGACAAATCAAACGCACGCGAGCAAACACAGATGGCGTTTGGATGGTTCGCCTCGATCCGCTAGAAACCTCTAGGACTGGTAAGACGCTGATCATCGAGGGCAAGAATCACATCGAATTCTCAGATGTATTAGTTGGAGAAGTTTGGCTGTGTAGCGGTCAATCAAATATGGCTGATTCTTTTAACTCGAGTAAAAATCGGTTCATCGAAGCGGAATACTTCGATAAAGGTTTGACTCTCATGCGAGTCTCCACTCGGCAGGGCTGGACTGGTATCGACGAAAGGACACAGCGAACGATCTCCCGAGTTGGGTTTTACTTCGGTGAGAAGCTATACCGAGAACTTGATGTGCCGGTTGGCTTGATACTCCGGTACAACTCCGGGACACCGATCCAAGCGTGGATTCCCGAGGACGAATGTGAAGTCATCAGAAAAAGACTTGGAATTCCTGTAGGTTGGAATGACATTCAGGAAAATCGCAACCCTGGAGTTCAGTTCGCTGACAAGATTGAGCCGATCGTACCGTTCTGTTTTCGAGGCGTGATTTGGTACCAAGGCGAACGTAATGCAAAAGCTCAAACGGGCTACGAATATCGCCAGCTCTTACCATTTATGATTGAGAACTGGCGACAATTGTTTACGAGTTCCAGCATTAGTCTTGATGGTGCTGCTCAGTATAGAAGATTCCCGTTCTACTACGTTCAAGTTCCAACGCAAGATGCGACGGGCGAGTGGCCGTGGCTACGAGATTCGATGCGACGCGTACTCGAAATGACAGAAAATACTGGGATGGCGGTCTTCTATGACCATGGACCCAGCTTGCATCCAGACAACAAAAAAGTTGCCGGAGAACGACTGGCTCTCTGGGCACTAGCGAAAGACTATGGTCGAGCAGATTTGCCATATTCTGGACCATTACTGAGAAGCATCGAATATCGAGGTAATACGGCTGAATTATCTTTTGACCATGTGGCACAAGGACTTCGTAACGCAACCGGTAGCCCTTTGAGTTTGGAATTCTTCGAAATTGCGGGTAGCAATGGCAACTATGTCCCAGCAACTGCCAAAATTCATGGCGACCAGGTCCATGTATCCAGCCCACTGATTACCAATCCAAAATATGTTCGTTACCTCTTTCGAAAATCAGACCCTAATCCCGCTATCAGTCTGATGAACTCAGCGGGACTACCTGCGTCAAGCTTCATTACGGACAACTTCAAGCCACATCGAGACTCCGTTACCAGCTCGACACGCTCCGTCTTAAGCGACAGAGCCGACCCGACAAATACTAGGCCAATAGATCGCATGGCGGTAAAAGATGATACTGCCCAGATCACCGAATCAAATGGATTGGCCCCAGAAGTTGCGGATTTATCTTCCGAGGATGTTTCGTTCGCCAAGGAGCAGCATCTTCCTAATCTCAAACAACCATTTATTGATCTTGCTCCCGAGGATATGGCGGATGGAATCGAAGTAGGCGAGCTCGGATTAGATAGTGGAAACAAAGATTTAATCATGAACCTGGCGCGAGAGATTGCGTTGGGGCAACATGGCGAAGTGGATAGCCTTTTGATTCACCATGATGGTCGACTTGTTTTCGAATCGTACTATCGGCGCGGGCGGTCGAACTATCCTCATTACCAAATGTCGATCACCAAGTCTTACACTGCATTAGCTTTGGGACGTGCCATCGGACTGGGCCATCTAAAGATGTCCGATCTGGATCGACCCATTCTCGACTTCCTTCACGAGATTGATCAGACCAAAATTACGGCTGGATGTGAAACGATCACAATTAACGATGCTTTGAACATGCGTTCGGGGATTCGTATTGAACAAGAGGCAATCAACAAACTTCGGAAAACATCCAGTGAATTGAGAGGGCAAGGTCAAATTCAGGCTTATCTTGAATATTCAGCACCGATTACTAACGAATCCAAGCAATTCAAGTATCAGAGCGCGGACCCCTCAATCGTCATGCAGGTTATTGACTCAGTTGTTCCTCAAACCGCGAGGGAATTCATCAACGAGGAACTGGCCGAGCCACTAGGAATCAATCATTTTAGCTGGCAAGATGACGTGAGCGGGCTACCAAAATCAGCTGCCGGCAGCAGCATTAGATCTCGCGATATGATCAAGTTTGGCATCCTCGTTCAAAACAATGGTCGGTGGGACGCTGAAGCGTTGATCCCAGCCGAGTTTATCGAAAAAGCGACATCGAAAATATATACGAACGCACAAAACACATCGTATGGCTATTTTTGGTGGCGGCATGATGTGGAGATCGAGGAAAAGATGTACGACATCAAATCTGGTAGGGGAGCCGGCGGCCAGTTCATCATGATGGTCGACGAGTTAGACCTGATCATTGCAATTACCGCTCATAACAAGGGAATGGGTGCGATGCTCAAGCTAGCACCAGAGCGAATCATCCGCGCATTTCAATAAACTGCTCGCAGAAATTCTTTGAGCCGATCATAGACGAACCGTGAGATGAAACAGACTGAAAAAGGTTTTTAAAATGACCAGAAAACTTAACCGACGCACAGTGCTGCGAGGATCGGGTGGCGCTCTGCTAGCCCTGCCGCACCTTGATGCAATGGCGGCGCCAATGGCGGTACCTGACGTGCCCATGCGAATGGCCTGCATCGGTTTGAACTTTGGGCTCGTGCCCCAACTCTTCTTTCCTGAAAAAACGGGGAAGGACTACGTGCTCACTGATCGGCTACGCCCGCTAAAAGAGTTCCGTCATGACTTCACCGTTTTCTCTGGCCTCGACCATGGCGTAAACGGACAAGGTGGCCACGGTGGTGTACATGCCTATTTGTCGGGCGTGTTATCAAAGAACTCCTCCGGGATGCCTGAAGCTAACATTTCCATTGACCAAAAAGCGGCACAGTTTGTTGGTGCGAAAACACGTTACCCGTCGCTTGAGTTGGCTAGTGGGAAAGGAGATGTCAATAACATGCTTTCGTGGAGCGGATCGGGAGTGGCGATCCCGAGAGTTGGTGATGTGCAAGTCATCTACGATTTACTTTTTCAGCGGGTTGATCCAAGCATCCGAGATAGACAACGAAAAGAACTTGCGGTGAGGTCAAGTATTCTTGATCTGGTCAAAACGGATGCTGATTTCTTGAAACGCAAAGTCGGGACCCGCGATCGACAGAAATTAGATAGGTATTTCGATTCCGTTCGATCGGTTGAGAAGCAATTGGTTCAGTCAACACAATGGCTAGATAAGCCCAAGCAGACGACGGACTATCGACTTCCTGCCGATCCCAGTATCCTGGATTTTGTCGACCGAGTTCCACTTTACTATGACTTGATGAGACTCGCCCTTGAGACGGACTCAACCCGAGTGATCACGCTCGCGCTGGCTGATATCGGTGCGAACTACGGAGGCTTCGATATCACTCGAGGGTACCACCAACTCACCCACCACGGTAAAGTCCCTGAATACATCAGTGAATTGTCTGTCATTGAACAATTTCACATGGAGCAGCTTGCTCGATTCCTTAAGCAACTCAAGTCAGTTGAGGAGCCCAACGGAAAAACCCTACTGGATAACTGCATGGTGTTATTCGGTTCGGGGATGGGCAATGCAAGTTCCCATTCAAACAAGAATCTACCGTTATTGCTGGCCGGTGGCGGTTTTCGACATGGCGAGCATCAATCCTACTTCAAGGACTCAGATAAAAAGGTAGCAACACCGGCTACTAACCTGTTCGTCTCGATGCTGCAACGATTCGGCATGGAAGTGGACCAGTTTGGTCTCTCGGAAGGGACACTAACTGGATTGGAGATACAGTCGTGAGCGGCCACTATGAAAGTGCAGGTCGAGGCGCAAGCCACGGGTTCATCGGTCTTCGACTGTGGTGGCGTCGACCAATGGCTATCTTCGGTTCATTCTTCATCACCCTGTTGCTGGCCTGCGATACCAAGTTGATTGCCGCCGGGAAACTCAGCGTTCAACTATCCCCCGCGGTCGATGCTTATTTCAGGGACTACTGCATCCGTTGCCACGGCGAATCGACACAGAAGGGTGACCGGCGTCTCGATCAGTTTCCCGATTCGATGCAAGCCGGTAGTGATTCGGCAAACTTAATGGAGGAAGCTCTCGACGCAATCAATCGAGGCGATATGCCGCCAAAGAAAAAGGGAGTCGGCCAGCCGAGCGATGACGAAACCAGGCGAACGGTAAAAGCAATCACTGATTACCTGTTGAGCTTGTCCGCTTCCGACTCCGATGGAACGACAATGCTGCGACGGCTAAATCGGTTCGAGTACGTCAATACGATGAGTGATCTGCTCGGCCTGCGAAAGGAATTCTTCTCTTCCACATCTGACTTCCCGGTCGATGCGATTGAGCACGGCTTTGACAACAATGGAAAATCTCTCACGTTGTCTGCCCACCAGTTGCGGCGCTATCTCGAAGTAGCCGAAGCTTCGTTCGACGCAGCATGTTTTTTTGATGTCCAACGCCCAACTGCTCAGCGTTGGCAGTACACCGCAAAGGACTTCAATGGGGTCCAATCATACGAACGTGCACCTGTCACTTGGCGGCTGATCGTTAGCGATGAATACCTCGAAATTGGCCACGGCCAACCAAGTGAGCGTCATGCAAACTTTGTCAATCAGTTTGTCAACCGAGGCGGGATTCCTGCTGACGGTTGGTATACCGTCAGCGTCAAAGCAGCAGCAGCAAATCGGACCGACCATGGTTACGATCACGTCGAGTTTGATCGATACATGTCCGAGCCGCTGAAGATGGCTCTCTGGATTGCTCCTAATGAAGGACTGTTGGCTAAAAACGCGGCTGATCAACGTCAACTGGTTAAGGTCTGGGACTTACCGGATGAAGAACCCGCTGTGTTCACTCAGAGGATCTGGCTCGACAAAGGTGCAATACCCTTTGTCAGTTGGACCAATGGTATAAGCTCTAAAGGGAACATTCGCCG
>JAKMEW010000458.1 GCA_022425745.1 Rubripirellula sp. | reverse complement strand
CTGCCGCCCTGAGTCTCGCTGCCGCGCTGAGTCTCGCTGCCGCCCTGAGTCTCGCTGCCGCCCTGAGTCTCGCTGCCGCGCTGAGTCTCGTTGCCGCGCTGGGCCTCACTGCCGCGTTGCCGGTTCGCTGGAACGTCGCCCGCTGTCTCCTGCTGTCCTGACGGGACACCCTGACCTTGACCTCCGCTGTTTTGTTCCTGAGTTTGACTTTGTGGATTTGATTGCTGAGATTGATTCGATTGCTGGGGTTCACCGGACGCCGGTGATTGATCTGACTCTTGGGGTTCACCAGAAGGCTGTGATTGACCATTTGGATCCGAATTGGATTCAGGATTTGCATCTGCGTCCGTCTGCACGGCACCGTTTTGGTTCATCTCGTTTCGCAATTCAGCTTCCAGCCGGTCAAGCTCTGACAATGCTGACTGTAACGCTCTCGTCTCATCACCGAGAACACTCTCCGAAGCCTTTCTGAGCCCTTCCTGCAACGCCTCGATTCCCTCGGCTGCAGCCGTCTCGAGCTCTTGCGACTGAGGCTGGAAACCTCTTTCCAGAAGAGTCGCAGACTCTTCAAGCTGACGTTGAGTCTGCCGTTGCGATGTCTCCCTGAATGTGTCGTACAGCCGTTGTGCAAGAAGCGGTTCTGCCTCCTCCGCCTGCTCGACCGTCTCCTGCATCTGCTCAAGCAACCCCTCGAGTTTTTCGGCCTGCTCTCGGAGGCCTTCAACGGTCTCTTGTCGATCATTACCCTCGGACCGAAGACCTGAGTTCTCAGCAACGTCGGAATTCGGCTGCATCTGCTCCGAAATCTCTTCCTGACGCTCGCGCAGTTGCTCCGCCTGTTGGTTCAATTCACGAACGCGTTCATTAAACTGCCCGGAAGCATTCTGCCTAAACTCGTCACGCATCTGCTCAAACTCGCGTTCCGCGCGTCTTCCGGCAGTCAATGCTTCCGCCGCATTGCTTTGTTCGAGCTGCTCCGCAGCCTGCCTGACTTGCTCACGGGTCTGCTCCAACCTTTCCGCAGCCTCGGTCATTTCTTGTTGAGTCGAGTTTTGTTGCATGCGTTCTGAGAGCTCATCGGTTTCCCGGAGCAGATCCTGTTGCTGATCTCGTAAACGCTTCAACTGCCGATCGAGTTCTTCCTTTTCCTCTGGATCTTCAGCCGCATCCAACGAGGACTGAAGTTCCGCGATAGCGTCATTTAGATCTTGCTGGCGTCTCGCAAGATCTTGGAGACGATTGAGAACCTGACGCGTTTCGCGTTGTTCGGCTTGCTGCATCTCAGACTGAGTCGCCTGTGATTCAGTCTCGTAACGATCCTCTTCCTGCTCTAATTCAAGCTCATCAAGTTGTTGCTGCCGTCGATTCTGCGAAGAGCTACTCGACGAAGACGAGGACGATTGTTGTTGTCGCGACTGCGTGATCTCAAACTCCCTCGCACGAAGCTTCAGCAACGTGGAATACGCTTGCGTTTCCGATTGCAAGGCGGTTCTCAGAGAAACCGACGAGGGATCTTCTTTTATCTCCTGAAGTGTCTCAACTGCAGCACTCATTGCTTCAATCGCCAAATCAACAAAACGTTGCGAACGCTCATCGGTTACCTCCGCTGACATCTCGCGAACCTGTTCCATGGCGTCATTTTGAGAATCGATAACCAACTGTATGTCATTAACAAAAGCATCTTCTTGTGACCTCCGATCCTGGTCTCGAAGTAATCGCCAAGTGGCGTTGATAATTTCTTTCTGTAGGTTCGCGAGTTCCTCGGCCTGCTGACCATTTTCACTTTCTTGGCTCGACTGCTCGGACTCCGCAGCGGCCTCCTGCTGAGACCGTTCACGATAGATCTCATCAAAGGGACGGACTTCCGCAAAATACAAATCGCCTTCACTGCGACGAACTGCTCCATCGGGCCCATGATCTTCGGCCCAAAAGTGATACGTCAGCAGATCGTCGGGTGCAGCCGATAAATCCTCAAAGGAAATCAAATGCTCGCCAGTCTCTTTGGCACCCTTGGGAATCTCACGCCCCAAGACAATGTCCATCGATTCCGCACTGCCAAACGTATACGTCAATCCAAATTGAAGCACACCGAAATCATCAACCACTTCAGCGGCAACCGGATACTCCTCAAGTGGGGACACCGCCGCATCGCCCGCTACGGTCGCCTTCAGAGTGACCGGCTCGTTGGAAATCATTCTCGCTACAAGCTCTGGCGGGAATTGATTTGTGCGCCCTTGAGCATCCTGCAGGAGCAATTTGTATCGTTTGGTCTGATCTAGTTCGACCTGCGCAACATACAACTCAGGCTGTTTGGCATCTTGAAGTAGAGTGATGCGTTGATCCGTCTTCTCATCGTAGAGACTCGCTTGGCTGACGGACTTGTTGAGCAAACACGACCACTCAACCATCGAACCCTCGACCGCCGAGACGCGAACCGTGTCCTCGATCCGCTTGGCAGGTAGATTGGTGTACGTGGGATAGGTGATCTCCGCATCGCTTTGGACCAACTCGGGTCGCGAATAGACCGAGGCGACAAAAACATCACTCTCCCACTCACCGTCGACCACATGATACTGAAACGCCTGCTCCACGTCTGCGACCACAACGCCTAACACTGGATCACTCAGATTCCGCTTCATCACGTACGGAACCTCTGAACCATCAGCGTATTGAACCACAAGCGTGGCTTGATCGGGCGCGTCTCCGGAGTAGCGTGCGGTGACAACCATTGACGTACCGACTTCTAATTCAACATTACCGGGCTCGATCAGAACCGTTTCGCCAGCGATGGTTACTCCAGCCGCTGCAGAGACAGCATCAATCGGTGTTGGCTCGAGATAGGTATTCCAGAACGACGTCAAGCAGAAGAGCGTGGACGCAACACACAGGATCCGCGCGTATCGCATCCGACTTCGCTGAACGACATGGGACCAATCATGACGATCTGCATGAGCGATGGCCTGGCGAATTACTTCTGATTCTAGGAAACCGATCTTCTCATCAGCTATTTCCACCGCAGTCAACAGCCGTTGATCGAGGTCGGGAAAGATCGCTTCAATCCTCTCGGCTACAAAACCATTTGACAAGCGATAGCGTTTGGAGACCAAGAGCAAGATGACGATTGCGAGGATTCCTAGCAGGCCCAAAGCTGCCACCGATACACCCGCCTCAAATCGCTGCCCCTGTATCGGCTTGATTGTCAGCCAACTGGCTACACCAAGGACCAACATCAGACATGTCAGTCCATGCAGAAGCCTTAAACGGATCATCCGTCTCTCGACCGCCGCGATGCGATCGGATAACTGCTGATTCACCATTGGATTCTCATTAAGAAAGAATGATCGTTAGTCACAATTCCAGCACTCTTCAACTCTCGCATCAACACACTTACAGCCCCATCTCGAACTCCGGTCAGTTGATTCAATTCACTCGCGATGTCCGCACTCCGTACGAGGCACCATCACCGCGTGGGTCCGCCATCAGCCGACGAGAAGTGAGGCCGGCCCACAGGATCTCAACAAAAATGAACACCAGAGCGGCGATCAATGCCCACTGCCATAACCCCTGATTTTCCTCAAGCTCACGATCTAGTAGTTGCAGCTCCCGTGCCGTTTCAAGATCTCGATCCGAAAGTGCCCCCATTTGCACCCCCAAAGTCTCGAATTCGTCTGAATCCATGGCTTCAAGTTGACTTTCGCTTGCGGCCAAATTAACCGCCACACGAGACTCGGTACCGTCGCGACTGTATCGATAGATTCCCGGCTGGGTCATCAACTCGGTGTCTTTTATCTCCCGATAGGGTACCGTGGATCCATCCGGTTGACTGATTGTCGCATCAGCAGACGGTGGAAAAGGAAAGACATCTCCGATGCTAATCGACCTTCCTTCCTGCGACTCTCTTGCGGGATTAACTAATGAATCCATAAGCGGAAGGAATTTTGTTGAAAGTGCCAATTGACTACGGCTTGGTTGCCAACCAAACGTCATGACGAGCAACTGCCCCTCACCAATCATCTTTTCGATAATTGCCGGGGAACCATCATCGAAGGTTGCCACAACGGACACATCACCATCAAGGCCACCGACATTCTCGTGTGACCAAAACTTGATTTTAGAGAAGTCGCTGAACTGTGGCTCAGAGAAACTCGCAAACAAGCTGTGCTGATAGTCAATTGACGAGAACATTGCGTAGACATCTACGCTAGCTGTGCCAGCGTCTTCGTTGGAATCACGAGATTGCGCCGGGGTGCTGCTTAGTTTCATCTCGCCAATTTGATTCAGCGCGTCAAGGAGCGTTGCTTCGCCCGCTCCGTCAACCAAACCATCTAGGACACCAAGCACTGTCCCTCCAGACTCAATGTACCGCCGTAAAGACTCTGCTGCTGATTGATCAAATGCCTGAGATACCACGACCAATGGGTTCTGCTCGGCATCAGCAAGTTCCATATCGTTCGCGTTGATCGATCGACAAGTCACCTCTCTAGATCGGGTGCTGAGCGGCAGTAGGTTCATGTAGTAAAAGAGGTCGTCACGAACCTCCTCTGATCGCGAACCGAAATAAAGAACCTCCAAATCAGCTTTCTCTGGCTGTACAAAGTGATTCAGGTTATCGAATTCCTCTCCGTCACCATCGAGTTTGACCGCCACCACCGAATCCAACGGCATCGGCAAGCTTAACACGCGAGTACGCCCCGGCGGCACCTGCACCTTCTGGATTGGGTACGCCTGCTGGGCTTCGTCGATCCAAGCAAGTTCAAATTCTGAAGTAGACGACGACGAAGCGTTGTCGACACGAACTCGCATCCGTTCGCCTTTAAGATCCTCATCGCTCGGCGGCAATCGCCTTATTGACGCATTGGTGGCGTTGTCGGACTCAATCAGCCTTAACTCAACTGATACATCAGTCGGCCATGGGTAAGACTGTATCGCCCGCAGGTTGCCACCACTCTGCAGGTCGCTGACCACAACCAGCTGCGTCGCTCGCTGCAATCGGGCATCTTCCGCGGCACCGCCATCACCAGTCCCCTCGGTGCCAGACTCATCCGTCGGTGTCTCCTCTGAAGCATTGTTGGAATTAACCTGCGCCGCCGACACGGAGTATTCCGCAGCGAACTGCAGTGCATCCCCCAACTCCGTTGCATGGTTAGTTGGAGCAAGTGTCATCAGTGCCTCCAAAACCACTTGCCTTTGCTCCGAAGCAGGAACTGCCGACTCCTCACCAAATGGCACCTGCAAGATCGACTGCCGATCAAAACTGATTAATGCGATTTGATCCTGAGAATCCAGTCCATCGACCAACGACTCCACCGTCTCTGTCGCCCGATTCCATATTCCGGAACGCTGCATACTGGCACTTGTATCCACCATCACAATCACTCTGCGTCCCAATTTGACTCGCAACTCTTGAGAATCACGACGCATAAAGGGACGCGCGAACGCGAGCACCAAAGCACAGATCGCGAGCACTCGCAGTAACAACAAGAACCAATGATTGATGCGGCTTCTTCGAGTTAGTCTCGGAGGAGTCTGTTTGAGAAAAAGGAGCGAACTAAACGCCACACGATCCCTCGGCTGACGTCGAATCAGGTGCAGCAGGATCGGAGCTGCAATGGTTAGTAAGCCGAGGGCATACAGCGGAGCAAGAAAACTCATTCGCGGCCTCCGCTGCGAATTGAGCCCTCAACACTGTCAACCTCCGTCGCCCGCACATCGTCCTCGACCGCTGACCTTTCGGTTGCACTCGCGCCGCTACCACCCGAACCGCTCGTCGCAATTCGATTCACATTCCCGCCAGTGGAGATCAAACGATGCAGCGCATTTTCAATCAGGTCACTAGTGACCATCTCGAAGTAGTCAATCCCTATCGACCCACACAGTTTGGTCAACTCCGCCCGATGATTCTCAAAAGCATCTCGGTATCCAGTTCTGGCAACAACTGGATCGACGTAGATCTCGGATCCTGTTTCCAGATCGAACATCATGCTTGGTGAATCGACCGAGAAATCTAACTCGGTCGGATCAAGCACTCTCAACAGCAACACCTGATGTCCGCGAGCCCGCAGGAAACCAAGCCCCTTTTCCATCGATGAAATCGGAGCGAGAAAGTCAGAGGCGAGCACAATGAGCCCTCGGCGTTTTGCAACCGCGGCTGCCTCCTCAAGAGGCCGCGCTATGTTGGTATCGAGTCCACTCGCTGGCTGCGCGAGTCCGGCAAACAATCGGCGCATTTGCCCGTGTGCACGTCGTGGTGGGAGATACTGCCGGATCGCTTCGTCGAACGTCAAAAGACCGACGCTGTCTCGCTGAAGATTGAGGAAATATGCAAGGGTAGCGAGCACCGTGCTGGCAAATTCAGCCTTGCTGTACCCGATCGTGCCGTAATCCATCGACCGACTTTGATCCTGAATCAATGTGCACTCACGCTGTGTCTCATCATCAAATTTTTTTATGTAGTAACGATCGCTCCTCGCGTAAAGTTTCCAGTCGAGGTTTCGCAGGTCATCGCCAAATGTGTACGGTCGATACTCTCGAAACTCAACCGAATTACCGTGCAAAGGACTCCGGTGCAGACCGTTATAAAAACCTTCAACTACCATTTTGGCCCGAAGCTGCAAATTCTTGATACGCATCAATGCAGCGGGGTCCAACGAGGCGGTTGGTTCTTGACGGGAATGTTCCGCTTTACGCTCTTGAATGGCGCCGGCCATGTCACGCCCCCGATCCGACTGACTCAACCAGACGATCAATCACCGCCTCGATCGAGACACCCTCGGCTTCAGCCCGATAACTCAGAAGCACACGATGTCGCAACGTGGGTTTCGATAAGTGCACGATGTCTTCCTTCGTCACGTGCGCACGCCCCTGAAGAAGAGCTCTGGCTTTACCCGCTAATACGAGGGTTTGAGCTGCTCGAATACCAGCACCCCAGCTAATCCATTCATTGACAAAATTCAAACTCCCGTCTCTCCGAGGCCTCGTCGCTGCGGCGATATCAACCGCGAACCTTGCAACCTCTTCCGCAATTGGAACCCGTCGGACCAATGAATGAAATCGCAGTACATCCTCCGCGCTAAAAATCGGCTCGATCGCTTCGCTAGCCCCTGCGGTGGTCTTCATCACGACCGCAAGTTCTTGCTCGGGAGGTAGGTAGTCAATCAGCACATTGAACATGAAGCGATCTAGCTGCGCTTCCGGGAGCGGATAGGTGCCTTCCATCTCAATCGGGTTTTGAGTGGCCAGAACAAAAAATGGCTGATCCAACTCGTAACGCTTACCAGCCGCGGTCACTTGATGCTCTTGCATCGCTTCGAGTAGAGCGGCTTGCGTTTTGGGAGGCGTGCGGTTGATCTCGTCCGCCAAAATCACATTGGCGAAGATCGGCCCCTTAACGAATTGCAGCGACCGCTCTCCGTCCTGATTCTGATCAAGAATCTCAGTGCCGGTGATGTCGGCTGGCATCAAATCCGGAGTGAATTGGATCCGCTGAAACTGAAGATGAAAGACCTCCGCAACACTGCGCACAAGTAGCGTCTTAGCGAGCCCCGGAGCACCGGTGATCAAGCAGTGACCACCGGAGAAGAGACAGAGCAATAATTGCTCGATCACATCCTCCTGTCCGACAATCACCTTCGACAACTCGGCAAGAATCTTCTCTCGCCCCTCTCTGATCTGTGCAACCAGTTCCGCTTCTTCGTCAATGGTCATCGGGTCACTGGACATGAATGCTCCTGAACAAAACCTTGTCAACTAAACCTTGCTCGCAGATCGCTAGAACGAGATGATCCGGAACACGTTGGACCAGAACGCAATGTCCCAGAACACGATGACTCGGAACACGATGGACTCGGAAAATGCCCGAGCCATCGATCGTCCTCGATGCTTGTAGTATACAGCAGTGATGTAAGCACGAGGTGCTGCGGCAGCCCCTCATCCCTAATGCTTCAATTGACAATCGCTCCAATTCCCGATCGCTTCAATTCCCGATCGCTTCTAGCGTGTCAAGCATGTTCTTCATGCTCTCGGTCACAAGCGTTTCAATCCCGGGTGCGTAGTCGAACACCTCCACACTCGTCCAACCCTGGTAGGAGACGTCTCGGAGGGCTTGAAAGATGGGTTTAAAATCAACTTCACCCATCCCTGGGCCACGACGATTCGGATCGTTCGCGTGAAAATGGATCATTGCTTCGGCGTTGTCACGAACAATTTGGTCAATTGCGATTCCCTCATCACTCATTGCTTTAACATCGAGATGGAGCTGGACGTTGGGGTGGCCGACACGATCAATCAAGTCCCGCGCGTCGGAAGCATGATTCAGAAAGTTACCCTCCTCACGCCCAAGTGGCTCCACGGCAATCTTTACCTGGTTCCGTTCTAACGCTGGAGTGATACCTTTGAGAACGTCGGCGGCACATTGCATCGCTGATTCCATACTCTGTCCCTCGGGGACATTCCTCTGTTGCGGTGAGCCGAGAACCATCACACTGCCACCAAGATCACCACAAAGATCAGCGAGTTGACTGAGGTAATCAGCAGTACGCTGCCGCACAACATCGTCTTGAGAAGTGAGGTAAAAGCCTTCCGTCTTCGCAAGGAGCCAATGCAACCCAATGATCTCCAAACCCGCCGCTTCAACCTCCGATCGATACTGCTGCCGCTCATTAGCACCAAAATTTCGGATATCGTCGGATAACATAAACGGCGCCACCTCCCATCCGGTGTAGCCAGTGGATCGTGCAAACTTCAGTGCATCGGCCAACTTCCAGTCGCCGAAAGTCTCGTTACAGACTGCAAATTTCATGCGTTTTCTTTCTTCACACTTACTTCGAAGGATGTTCGTATCGCCTCACCACAATCCACAGCAAGACGCGATCAGCAATACGTTAGCCGAAATCATCGCCCACCTGCACCATGCGTATGCAAGGATCACCACAGATCGCCGGAACATACCCCCAGAACATACCCCCAGAACATGTCGTTAGCCCGCGATTCGAAGAATCCGCTACTAAATTCATCGGTAAAAGCTGACACGAAACACGAAATGGGGAATGATCAAGCTTGAAGTCGCCGGCGTTCGGAAACGCACGAAAAAGTGCCGCAACAACACATCGCATTAGCAGATCCCAGCCGTTGGATAGCTCAAGTTGGTGGATCAGTAACACGGTTGGTGCATCACCAACAAAAA
>JAKMEW010000407.1 GCA_022425745.1 Rubripirellula sp. | reverse complement strand
AACAGGTGGACGCTCGCTGGGAGCAACTTCAACCAAGTCCAAGCCTGCATCTCTGGCTCTCTCAAGAGCCTGCTCAGTTGGAATGATTCCTAATTGCTCGCCGTCCTCGCTGACAACTCGAATTGGTGAAATTCGAATCGCGGTGTTGATACGGACAGAATCTTTGTTTTCTTCTCGTTGGTTGGGTCTTTGTCGTGCCAATGCCACTAAAAGCTGTCGTCTCCGGCCGGGGGGCGTTCCGGCACAAAAGTGAAAGAAATCTGCCGCACCACTGTCCTGCATTCAAACAGTAGCGGTATCGGCGTTAAGTGTTATTTCGGATCTTCCGATATCGGAATCCAAGCGGGGTTCGTTGGGATTTCCGAACGTTTAAAATTATCCGACGCAGCCAAGCCGACCGTCAACAGCGCATCCCCTGAAAACGGCAGATTTGAGGGATTCTACGTCTCCGTGGAGTGGTTTAGCTGCTTAAAACGGGGGGCACTCACGCCATAGGGAGGCAGTTGCGAGTTTTTGCGGGCGTCGAGCAAACTGCTTGAAGAATCGAAATCAAGTGGATTGACTAACCGGTTCGTCCGATTTAAGTTTTCTGCAGTTGCATTCGGGGACGTGTCCCTGACGTGCACTCGGGCGGTTAGCTCAGTTGGCTAGAGCACTACGTTGACATCGTAGGGGTCGTTGGTTCAAGTCCAATACCGCCCACTTTGAAGGTTCCTGATCGGTTTGGTCAGGAGCCTTTTTTTGTGCCCTCAGGTCACCGTCCCCTTTTTGTGTGCCGTCAGGTCACTGGGATTTATCGATTTATCACATCGTTTGTCTTGTATCTGGCGATACTCGCCGGTGTCGTCTTTGGTCGCAATGGTTTACAGCCTCCGCAGGGCGTCATCGACGCCGCCTATCAGCGACTCAGATGCTTGATCATTCCGCTGATGGCACGAAAGCAATTGTGACGCGAGCTACCGAGCCACTCAAATAGGACGCTCTCTAGACTCACTAACCCAACCCCGCATGCAGCCATGCGTTCGAGACCCGTTTGGTGGTCGAGTAGGTTTCTGGACGAAACGGCATCGACAATGACCTGAGGTTGTTTGCCTTCCGCAGCAAGATCCAAGGCGGTTTGAAGGATACAGATGTGAGTCTCGATGCCGACAATCAAGATTTGATCTCGGCCTTCACCGCTCCATCGATCAATTGATTTACGGCAAACTGCGGCAGAGAAGTCGAGTTTTTCATCTGCCTCAGCGTATTTCTCACGAATTGGCTCGACCAATGCTCCGAGTCCCTGCGGATACTGAACCGTGGCAGCACGTGGGACGTTCAGCAAATCACTCGCCTCGGTGAGCACTCTTGATCGCTCAATCACCTGTTCGATGTTTTTAATCGCTGGGCAGAGTTTCTCCTGCAGATCCACAAGCAACAATGCACTGCGGCTTGGATCGAGTCGATGCGGTGAAATCACATGGGGCATGAATTTAAAGCTTCACCTATCTGTTACTTCACCAGTTCATTGAATCACTTGGGTATTGAGCTCTCACTTGTCTAAAGTATCGAAGCTCAAGCGTTGTGAACTACTTTGAGTCTTTGCCACCAGAAGATTTTTTCTTTGAGCTGGATTTGGATTTATCGCTCGATTGAGATTTCGAGTCGGCTGCTGCGGCCTTCTTGTAACCATCGCTGCGATAATCGGTTTGGTAGAAACCGCTGCCCTTAAAAACGATTGCAGCGCCCGATCCGAAGAGTCGTTTGAGCTTCTTCTTTTTACACTCCGGGCACTTGGTTAAGACTTCGTCGTTGATACCCTGAAAGACTTCAAGCTGATGTCCGCATGCGTCGCATTCGTAGTCGTACGTTGGCATATTGCAACTAAACAATCATGGTGAGGAAGGGAAGAATGAAGGGTTCGGCATTGGCGACGCGAAGTCGAGGACAACGCAAGTTCCGCCACCACCGAGTACTCATTGTAGCATCGCCACTCGGTATCTCTTCAAGCGGGTAGTCCCATTTATTGCCGTACTTCTATTGCCGAATTTCTATTGTCGAATTTCTATTGTCGAATTTCCGGCCGGCTTCCTCGGCTACCGCTTGCACTGTTTAGTATTTCAATGTTGGGCAATTGACCTGTTTAGCGGTTGCCGAGTCCCGCGTTCGGGTTGGATGCCTGCTGGGCTCCAGCTGCGGGGCCGGGTTGGAAGTTGTTTTGAAGGATTTTCCAATCCGCCGGTGGCTTCTCGGGAATGAAGTTACCCAAGAAACGTTGGAATCCAGCGCCGATGGCATTGCGTTTGGAATCTTGGAATTCGTAGTGGTCCCACTTCGGGGCATTCTTGGCATGAAAATTAGGAGCGTACATCAGCAACGCCCGCGGTAAAAATGTTTCCGCATCGAGTGCAATCTGTACAAGCTTGTACTGCGCACGATCTTCTTGTCGTTTAGGCCATGCTTCGATCAGGAGCATTCCCTCAGCTGGAGCCTGAACCTGACGAACCCAATATCGCTGCTGAATCTGCTGGGCGTCCAAATTGAAGACAAACGGAAGAGGGCTATTAAAAATCTTTTGGCCACGCATATCGGGTGGCAGCGTCTGGATGCGACACTCTTTGCGGCCGCGGTCAAACTCGATGAGCTGTTCGCCGTTGCAAACCCAATGTTCACCAAACTGGCCGGGTTGTGGTTGAAGGACCGGTTGTTGGTTTGCATCGTAGCCGCTGAAGAACACGAGGCGGTCCACTCGGAATAAACCTTTGTCAGGAGCGGCATATTTGATCACGCCGTCCGCGCGGGAGGCGAACTGCCCCTGTGGCGCGGCGAACATATCGTAATGCCACCTCGTGAATGAGCAGTCCAGTGTTTTCATACTCTTGCTCTGCTGTTCCCAGTTCAACAGCAAGGTCTGAAGTTGCGATTGTGCTGCGGCATTCAGTGCGGGGAACGGTTGTGCGACGACTGCTCCGGCGGCATTCTGTTTTGCAACACGTGTAACCGGTGCTTGCGCTTGCCCGTTCGGAGCGGGGCGACCGCCAGCTGGTTGGCCAATCGTTTGTTGACCCAACGCAGTGGAGAGTTCCCGTGCTGGTGAGAAGCTGAGAAGCGTGACCAACGTGGAGATCGTTAGCAGTCGCATCATCCGTGACGCCTGTGTTGATTCGGAATGGATCGGTAGTTGGGTGCCTATTGCACCTAATTCTGCCCCAGATCCTACCGATCTAGCCCGATTCAGCGAAAGACGAATCGAGTAGCTGAGCTCTAACAGGGATGAACCTGTTTTGCTAGCGTTTAGCGAACACCTTTTTAAGCTCATCAAGGCTAGTCAGGCCACGAGCGACGGTGAGGACCGCTTCGGCCTGCATTCCGCGATGGCCTTCACTTTTCGCGATTTGATTGAGCTGATTGAGGTCTTGGGTTTTGAGCAGAGCTGCTTTTAACTTATCGCCGGGAACCAACAGTTCAAAAATGGCGATTCGTCCGTGGTAACCGCGTCCCGCACAGGCTCCACACGGTTCAATTGGAGCTGGGCGGCCATTTTCGTCCACTTGTTGCTCAATTGGAGGTGGGATGAAAGGCTTGTAGAGCATGGCGACCCGGCCGGCGGGAATCCCCAATTGATTCAGTAATTGGGGAGCCGGTTCAAAGCCCACCTTACACTGGTCGCACAGTCGTCGTACCAAACGCTGGCCGATTACTGCTCCGACCGTCGAGGCAATTTCCGCCGCACTCTCTTTGTACTTCGCAAGAAAGGCTACAAGTCCCTGCATGGCGGTTGGTGCCACCATGCGAGCGTAGATTTGTTTTTCGGTCTTCTTGATCTGTTCCACAGCGAGTCGCATCGACTCGGCATCCGGCATTTCCGGAAAGATCAGGACGTCCGGCTCTTTGAGGATTGCGCTTTTCACCACGCTCGCCAGATCCTTCCCGGTGTCGCCACCGAAATAGTTCGGATTGACGTTGATGATTTCTGGTTCCGGATGCTCTTGATGTTCGAACGACTGAAAGTCTCGAACGAGTTTGTCAGCTGCCTCAAGTGCAATGTTCCACGTCGTGGTGAGCCCTTCCGCTTTGGGGGCGGTGATCAGGATGTTGTTGCCGTGAGCATCGAGTGACTCCTTGAACTGCTCGTGCATCTTGTCACGCATGCCCAAATCGGACATTCGCTCAAACGGCACCTTATCTGGCTCAATCTTAGCCATCACCTGTTCACCGGTTGGAGTGCCGCGTGATTGAAGGCTGAGTGTGAATTTGCTTTTAGCAACTTTTAAACCGAGCTTTCCCGCTTGCGTTGAACGTCGATCCGTGGCGTTCATGAGGCAAAGCTGCTTCATTGCGACCAGCATCGCATCCCCTAGTTCACGTTCCATGGGAGGCAGTTGCTCCCAAGCACCGTCAACCTGATAGCGAATCGCACATGAGGCTTTGGTGTAATCGAGCAACATGTGTGTGGCACGTGACTGAATCGCATGCGCGAGTTGACCACCGGCCACCGAATAACCGACCGCTTGCCGGGTTTGAATCAGCAGCGATTGAGACTCTGATTGGTCTTTGATGCGAGGAACGAATTCAACTGGTTGAACGGTTTGCCAAAGTTGGATTTCTTGTTGCTCGGCCATCAGATGGCAGTCTCTTCTGTAAGGTTGTGAATGGTGGGGGACTCGGGGATTCGTAAGAGCATCCTAGCGTTGGATGGCTCTTTTCTCAATGATTCCGCATTTCTGAACGGAATGCGAATTTTAAGATTCCAACCGCGTTAAAGGATACCAGGGGCTTTTACATCAATGCCTTTGAGTGCCATCTTGAGAGCATCTTTGTTTGGTGCCACCGCGAAGGCTGTCGGGCGATCAATCAGTTCATCATCAATCAGGCCCTTGAGGCTCATGGTGAAGTCCTGCATGCCATCCTCCGCACCGATCCGAATCGCATCGGGAAGTTTCTGATCTTCACCTTCGAGTACCAGTTTGCGAATCATCGGGCTAAAGGTCATCACTTCGCACGTTGGAACACGCGGTACGTTTGGCCGGATGCTCTTGAGAAGTTTCTGCGCGACGATGCCTTTCATGTTGAACGCAATCGCCGAGCGAATCGCATTGTGCATTTCTTCCGGGAACAAGTCCAAAATACGGCCGATGGTGGTCGAGGCACTCGATGCGTGAATCGTTCCAAAAACCAAGTGGCCGGTCTCTGCCGCGTGAATCGCCGTCATGAAGGTTTCTTCGTCACGTAACTCACCGACCAGAATGATGTCGGGGTCTTCACGCACTGCATGTTTCATCCCGATCTCAAAGTCCTTCACATCCTGTCCCACTTCCCGCTGGTTAATCAGGGACTTGTCTTCGGTGAAAATGAACTCGATCGGGTCTTCGAGCGTTAGGATGTGTTTGCGGTAGATGCTGTTGATGTAGTTAAGCATCGAACCGATCGTCGTACTTTTTCCCGACCCGGTCACGCCAGCAAGTAGGATCATACCCTGATCGTAGTGACATAATTGCTCGATCGACTCAGGCAGATAAAGGCCTCGGAAATCCGGGATGAAGTTATTGATCCGTCGAGCGACCAATCCGATGTTGCCGAGTGCCTTGAGCATATTGACGCGGAATCGCCAGCGAACCCCGTCAACGTGAATGGTGTGCGAGAAGTCAGCACCGCCTTCTTCCTCGAAGATGTTCAGGTTGCGCTCGTCCATCATCGGTAGCAGCAGATCCACCATTTCTTCTGCTTCGATCGGCGGTCGGTTCAGTGGCCTGAGGGTTCCCGCCACACGCACCATCGGCGGCTGCCCCACTTTCATGTGAAGGTCGGAACCTTCCAGTTTCACCAACGCTTTGAAAATCTTGTCGACCTCAAGTTCCGCCTTGTCTTGAAGCAGACTCTCGCGAAGCCTCGCTGCGACCGCTTCAGCGGTGGTTGAAATGGTAGGTTGCGAAGGTGCAGGTTTTCCAGATTTCGACGACATATTCGAGCGTTCTCATGGTGGTGTTTTTCAGTCAGCAGTCCAAAGACTGAATCTCTGATGAACGGATGCCTTCCCTCAAAGCTGCGCAACGTCTTTCTTGGGATTGCTATCAAATAAGAGGAGACACAGTTTAATCCATTGTTTGACTGTGTTTGCAAGCAATTCCGCGGATGTCACCAAGGACCTTTGCCGCGGTTCGCTCGGCCTTTAGCTTTATCGCTCAGGGTACCGACCTGTCGGGACGCTTTTTCGGTTTTTTTCACCGATTTGGCATCATTCGATCATCACGGGGTCGGATGCGATTCATGTGAAATTTTTTTCATGAAAAGGCATCGAGATCCGCTCGCCAGCGATTTCTCCTGTGAGTAATTGAGCAAAGAAGTGACGGCCGCAGAGGTGTTGGTCGTAAAACGCGACCACCGACTGTCGCATCTGATTCAGTTCTGGCTGGTCCATGGAAAGGATTCGCCTGATTGATTCGACAAGTCCATTTTTACCGGAGAAGCGAATCGCATTGATGCCGTCGGTCAACTCTGGATAGACGCGGTCGCCGTACTCGAGAATTGGAATCGTGCCAACGGCCATCGCCTCGGTCAAATGATGGCAAATTGGTTGTCGACCACCGGGACCACAGAGGAAGAAATGGGAAGCTGCGAGTTTCGCAAGCCACCGCTTCGAATCGATTGGGAAATCTTTGCTATCGAGTAGTTGAATGATTTTGGGAGGTGCCTGACAACCTTCAACTGGTTTGTCTCGATCCCGGTTGTCCACAGTTGCTTGGTCTTGATTGAGTGTCTCAGTTACCTGCTTTGGGAAGTGTTTCCGTACCACATTCAAGACTTCTATCCTGCTGAGGATCTTGAACTGTTCATACATCCATTTCGTGCCATATTTCGGCTTTTGGCAGCCAGCGAATAGGATCAAGTTTTCGCGGTGACGTTGATCACGCAGAAGGTGTCGCTGATCCTCGTCGAGGTGCTCGAGTGTCCAAGGGTGCATCGGGTAGGGCATGACCGGAGGTTGCGTTGAAACTTCTCGACCAATTTGCATTTGCAGATAACGAATGCCTCTCGCATCAAAACTCTCTTTCTCACTTTGGGTAATCTGATAATCACCCAGAACGAGTGCATTTTCGGGGATCCTTTCGTCTGACCGGAGGTAACCGGAATGGGGCAAATCGAGCATCCCGCGACCGAACGTTTTGTGCACAATGCCGCTGAGCAGGAAATGACGACAGCGAAGAATCGTCTTGACGTGATTCTCCGCAGCGTGATGAGCCATGGTGTAGAGATGCCTACCACCATCAAACATCAGGTTGGTTGTGCGAAGATCCAAGACAAGTGGCGGAGAGGAGTAAGCGGCGGAGTCTGCCGCTTTCTTTCTTGAGATGAGTCGACTCGCTTTAACTCCGGTTACCGGATAACGGATCAGGAGTTTCAGTGTGATCAAAGCGAGTCTCTTCGGTTGAGTCTGCTAAGTGTTCAAGCCTCCACCGTGAATGGTTTCAGCTAACTCATCAACGTCACTTGGATCTTGACGTGAATCACACTCACAGGCACTCACTGAAATCAACCGAAGTAGATCCCGGTGAATCCGTTGGACTGGAGCGGGATTAACCTTCGACGTTAAGTCCCATGCTGCGGGCAGTACCCTCAATCATGCGCACTGCGTGATCAATGTTGCGGGCATTGAGGTCAGCCATTTTCTTCTCGGCGATCTCTTTGCACTGATCAAGAGTAACGGTTCCAACCTTAGTTTTATTGGGAACACCACTTCCTTTGGCGATGCCGGCAGCATCTTTTAGCATCGAAGCGGCGGGCGGGCTTTTGGTGATGAAATCGAAGCTGCGATCATTGTAAACCGTGACGATTACTGGGATCGGTGTGCCGTTGTATTCCTTGGTGCGGTCGTTGAATGCGGTGACAAATTGACCGAGGTTCACGCCGTACTTACCAAGCGAGGTACCAACCGGTGGTGCAGGTGTCGCTTGACCACCGGGGATTTGAAACTTTGCGATACCGGAAACTTGCTTAGCCATATTAGAAACTTAAAAACGCTGTTTTGTGATGAAAGTGGTGGGTTACCTTGCGGATGTCTCAGAAGCGGTGCCGCTGATGTCTTTGCCCGAAAGGTGTTGAACCGATCCTTTTGCTTTCAGAAAGTCGCATCATAAGAAGGATTCTGAAAGCTGCAAGTCGATTAAAGCGGTTCGACTTGCCAGTGATCGAGTTCCATCGGAACACTACGTCCGAAAATATTGATGATGACCGTCACGCGACCGTTCGCTTCATCGACGCCATCAACATCGCCTTCCTGATTCTCGAAGTTGCCTTCCTTGACCCGAACTCGGTCTCCAACCTTGAACGGGATACCAATTTTGATTTGTGGTTCCTCATCCTCATCCTCAATGGGACGATTGATGAAGCGTTCGATGTCAGCTGATTCCATCGGCATTGGTTTACCAGCCGAGCCGGTGAAGTCGCTAATTCCGCCAGTTTCCCGAACGAGGAACCAGGTGTCATCATTGATCAGCATATTCACCATGATGTAGCCAGGGAGCAGTTTTCGTTTGCTCACACGGCGTTTACCATCACGAGTGAAGGTCGCGACATCTTCGGTGGGAACCACGATTTCGCCGAAAAACTCGCCCATGCCTTCCATGCGAACGCGTTTTCGCAGCGAGTCAGCAATCGAGTCTTCACGGTTGAACGCAACCTTAAGGATGTACCAATCCATTTTGGCTTCGTCATCAACCACGGCGGCGGAGGTTGCGTTGGGGTCCGGCGGAGCCGCAGGTGGCAGTTCCGGCGCGGAACTCGCCTCTTCAGTGTCGGAAGCTTCAGCCTCGACAACCTCTTGAGATTCCATGTCGGTAGTGTCCGTTTCCCCTGCGGGATCGGAATCTTGTGTTAGTTCGGCGTCGTTTGGGTCGGCTTGATTCACTGGCTTGAGGCCCGACTGAGTCAGGCATTTTTAGGAAAGGTTAAAAAGGATCGATGCAGCATCGCTACATTGTGACCCCGATTGCACTGAAAACCTGCTGCCAAATGATATCAAACAGGAACAGTGAAATGGCAAGAAAAAAGATGGTGAAGATTACAACGAACGCGGCACGGACCAGTTCGTCCTTACTTGGCCAAGTGACTTTGTTCATTTCCGCTTCAACAGCGATTAGAAAGTCGGCAAATCGTGGCCAGTTAACGAGCCGGAACCCTGTCCAGATACCTGCTGCAAGGAGAACACCCGCGGTGATCGAAGCGGTGCTTGAGCCCGAGTCGCCACCACGCATGAAAGAGTACAACGCCCAGCATGCAAGACCCACAATGATCCAGATCGCCAAGCAGGTAAGCTGCCTCACGATCCGGCCTTGATTCGGCTTGTAGACTCCAGCACTCACTAGCTCGCGGCTAAGCGGGGAGTTATTCGTTCCTGCAATCTCTCGGGACACCCGTTGCACTCCAACAAGAGTTATTCAATGCACCCTGTATTCTTCCTTGAATCAGGCACTCGTACGATTTGAAACGAGATGATTAGGGTCCTGACTGGGCCCGTTTGATCTCATTTCTTGCATCAGCAGGGGCGGAGGGACTTGAACCCGCAACCGCTGGTTTTGGAAACCAGTGCTCTGCCAATTGAGCTACACCCCTGTTAAGGATCAGGCGTTTGCATCGTATGATGTTAACGAATGAACCCTTAATCACCAATGACCAACGAAGAGCAAAACCTTCGCTGGCCATTGATTTGGTTTTTCACCGAGTAATCTTGATTACTCAATAATCTTGGTGACAACACCACTACCGACGGTACGGCCACCTTCGCGAATCGCGAAACGAACACCATCGTCCATCGCGATTGGCTTGTGCATTTCGACTTCAACCTTAACGTTGTCGCCAGGCATGCACATTTCAGCGCCAACCAAGTTCGCGGTTCCAGTCACGTCAGTGGTACGGAAGTAGAACTGTGGGCGGTAACCACTGAAGAATGGGGTGTGACGGCCACCTTCGTCTTTGCTGAGGCAGTAAACCTCGGCTTCGAACTTGGTGTGTGGGGTGATGCTACCTGGCTTTGCCAAGACTTGACCACGCTGGATGTCTTCACGCTTCATACCACGGAGAAGGCAACCGACGTTATCGCCAGCACGACCTTCTTCCATTTCCTTGCGGAACATTTCAACACCGGTGCAGGTGGTCTTGGTGGATTCAGCGGAAAGGCCGACGATTTCGACTTCTTCACCGACTTTAACCACACCACGCTCGACACGACCGGTCGCAACGGTACCACGACCTTCGATCGAGAAGACGTCCTCGATTGCCATCAAGAATGGCTTGTCGTCTTCACGAACTGGCTCAGGAATGTACTCATCAAGAGCGTTCATGAGGTCAGTGATGCACTGGCTGGCATCCGGGTCAGCAGGGTTGTTGTACGCAGGCAGCGACGAACCGCGGATCACAGGTACGTCATCTCCAGGGAAGTCGTACTTGCTGAGCAATTCGCGAGCTTCAAGCTCAACCAACTCGAGCAACTCTTCGTCGTCGACGAGGTCGCACTTGTTGAGGAATACAACGATGTAGGGAACACCAACCTGACGAGCCAAGAGAACGTGCTCTTTGGTCTGAGGCATTGGGCCGTCAGCGGCGGAGACCACGAGGATCGCACCGTCCATCAGAGCAGCACCGGTGATCATGTTCTTGATAAAGTCGGCGTGACCCGGGCAGTCAATGTGTGCGTAGTGGCGGTTGTCCGACTCGTACTCGACGTGTGCAACCGCAATGGTCACGGTTTTGGTCGAGTCACGAACGGTACCACCCTTGGCGATATCCGAGTAGCCTTTTGCTTGAGCCAAGCCTTTGGCGGCCTGAACTGCAAGGATTGCACCGGTCGTGGTTGTTTTACCGTGGTCAATATGACCGATGGTACCAACGTTCACGTGGGGCTTTGTACGATTAAAAGTTTCCTTAGCCATTTCTCATTCACCTGCACCTGACTGTGCCACTACCAGCCGGAGATACGCTCCATTCTGGCCCAAATCGTCAGCGACCGCGTTCACACCCACGGTTTAATCGCCAATTCTCTGGCCGCACGAGCCGAGCTCGTTCAACACTATCGAAACGAAAATTTACACCTCACACTCCCCTGTGGAATGTGAGTCAATTACTCAAAAATTGTTCGGTCAACGAAGTCTGACGCGATCCTGTGGAGGGCGCGTGGTTCCTTCGATGCCTAGTTGTCGCGAAAACTCGCCAATCTTGCAATCACCAATTCGCAAAAACTACCCCCAATTGGGATGCATTTTTCGGAAAAGGGACCAACAAAGAAACGCAGGCTCGCAGATGACCCCCAGATTGGGTTTTTCCGCGTTTGCTGCGGGCTCGCTCCAGCTTGGTCTCTCTCGGCTTGGGGCGAATTAGAAGTGCCATGGTTGGCAGGCTCTAGCAACGCTCTCCCGCTTCAAAATCCAAAGCAGAGCTGCTGATGGGACTTGAACCCATGACCTCTTCCTTACCAAGGAAGTGCTCTACCACTGAGCTACAGCAGCTAATCGACAAAAAGCGGGTGAAGGGAATCGAACCCTCACAACCAGCTTGGAAGGCTGGGGCTCTACCGTTGAGCTACACCCGCGGTGCGAATGATCCGTTGTGGAAAAACCACGACGGATGACCTCGCTATCGATCGTGAAATTTGAGCGTTTTCGTGTACCGCAAAACCGTTTCAACGCTCAATCGTCTTTTTTTGACTTTTGGGCGGCGTGTTAGTGGCCTAAGTGACGCAATTGGTCAAATCAGGGACTCACGCCTTCGCTGAAAGATTCAATGGGGGCTACAGGATTCGAACCTGTGTAGGCATAGCCAACGGATTTACAGTCCGTCTCCTTTAACCACTCGGACAAACCCCCAAATGTTGTGTTGTTGAGCCATACGTCTCAACGCTCTGACTTCAGATCTTTGTTTTTTTTTCTACCTCGTCAATCGGTCAACTTGTCTGATCGGGTCAATTCACCGAGATTTTGGAGTTGATAGAGGTTTCAGTCGCTCAAATCAACTCTATTTTTGCGGCGTGATGCTCCGAAGAGCCAGCGGAGGGACTCGAACCCACGACCGGCTGATTACAAATCAGCAGCTCTGCCAACTGAGCTACGCTGGCGGTTACCCACAGGCTGACAGCAAAGCTGCTGTTGAATTCAACGCTTTGGGAACGGCAGAGTGTAGCGACACGTCACGATCGAGCAAGGTGAATCCTGCCTGTTGTCTGTGTTTCTGCGGACTTTTTGCAGCCAATGCGAGGTTAGTAGCGGTTGCTGCAAAAAAAAACAGGCCACCCCATGCGGGAGGGCCTGCTCCTGATTCAGAACCAGCCAGTGGTGATTAGCCAACCTTCGCAGTTTTGACCGTTGCGATGATCACACTAGCAACCTTGTAGGGGTCTGCGTTTGACGCAGGACGTCGGTCCTCGAGGTACCCGCTCCAGTTGTGCTCAACGGTGAAGATCGGGATTCGGATCGATGCACCGCGGTCTGAGACGCCGTAGCTAAACTTGTCAATCGACTGGGTCTCGTGAAGACCGGTCAGGCGTTGGTCGTTTTCAGCTCCGTAGACGTCGATGTGCTGCTTGATGCGTGGTTCAAACGCTTGGCAGACAGCTTCGAATACTTCTTTGCTGTTGGCGGTCCGCAGGAGGGTGTTGGAGAAGTTAGCGTGCATGCCGCTACCATTCCAGTCGCCTTTAACTGGCTTGCAGTGCCAGTTGATCGCCAAACCGTACTTTTCAGCGGTTCGCTCGAGCAAGTAGCGAGCAACCCAGATTTGGTCACCTGCCTCGGCTGCACCCTTGGCGAAAATTTGGAATTCCCACTGCCCCATCATCACTTCGGCGTTGATGCCTTCGACGTTCAAGCCAGCTTCGAGGCATTGCTCGAGGTGCTCTTCGACGATTTCACGCCCGACTGCTTTGCCGGCGCCGACGCTGCAGTAGTAAGGCCCTTGGGGACCGGGGTAGCCTTCAGCTGGGAAGCCGATCGGCTTGTTGGTTTCAGGATCCCAAATGGTGTACTCTTGCTCGAAACCAAACCAGAAATCATCGTCGTTATCGTCGATGGTTGCTCGTCCGTTGCTGACGTGCGCAGTACCGTCGTGATTGAGCACTTCGCACATCACGAGGTAGCCGGTGCCGATGCGGTCTGGGTCAGCACAAACGAAAACGGGCTTCAGGAGGCAGTCCGAAGAACCGCCCGGAGCTTGCTCGGTGGAAGAACCGTCAAAGCCCCACATTGGAGCGTCTTCGACGTTGCCGCTGAAGTCTTCAACGATTCGGGTTTTGCTTCGTAGGCTTTGGGTAGGCTGATAGCCATCGAGCCAAAGATACTCCAACTTGCACTTAGTCATTGCTGCGATTCCCCTTTGTGAACCAGTGATTGTGGAACTGTGTGCCGATCGATTTCAAACAACATGAAACCGATCGAAGATTAACAATGCATTCCTAACGGATATCTACCTACCTCCGCCCGGACCCGCAGACTGCAGAGTTGAGCATTGCATTCGCACTGCTATTGCATTCGCACTGCTGATGGCAGTTGCGAACTTTTGCAATTACTTTCGCAATCATACGGGGGCGACAACATCACGTTCCCTCGCGAGCGTTTCGCCCATCACCGAATAACCATACCCGAAATTTCGTTTTGCGAAAGTGGCGAAGCGACGGACTTTGTCGCAGATTCACCGTCTCTAACGCAGATTTTCGGTGATCACCTCGCTGTCTCGATAGCCTAACCGGCACGCTTTAACTCGGATCTGATCGCCCGTTTTGGGGCGTTTGATTGGCTTGGTAAAGAGGTTCCATCTTCCCCATTGATCCCCCCGTTTGATTTGATAGACGATCGATGATCCACCCGTTGCGCATGTAAGGGTGAGATTGTCTCCAACGGTGTCAATTGACGGGCGTTCTGTTACCGGTGTTGTTCCCCCCGGTTTCATCTCCTCCATCAAGACAGCTTCGGGAATCATTCCCGTGTCACCCAGTCTTTCTTGCAAGTCCTCGGCTGCCTGACGCATGGTGATTAGTCGCTGAGCGTGCTGTGGGTCTTCGGCAAGATTTTTCAGCTCCCAAGGGTCATTTTTCGTGTCGTATAGCTCTTCGATCGGTTTTGGTGACTTGAACCAGTTGTTCTGTCCGCCGACCAATCGTTGTGCAGCCGAAAGTCGTCGCCAGTCCTGCATCGTCGGCATCTGATCCATGTAATCGATGTGCTGTGAGTAGGGGATATTGGGTTGGTAATTTCGAATGTACTTCCAGCGTCGATCTCGCACGCCGCGTTGTAGTTCAATCGCCTCGTCCATTCGGTCCCGATGGAAGAAGAGATGTGATGGTTCAGGTTGTCTCTGTTCACCGATGAGGATCCTTCCCTGCATGTAGTCGGGGACGTTCAGTCCAGCGACCGATAGCATGGTGGGTGCGAGATCTACTGTGTTGACGAGGTCTTCCCTGGTGCTGCCCTCCGCGATTTTGCCCGGCCATCGCATGATCATCGGAACGAGAGTTCCGCTGTCGTAGATCCATCGTTTGCCTCGCGGCATCCCCATTCCATGATCGCTCCAAAAGACAACTAGGGTGTTTTCAGCCAAGCCATCCTTCTCGAGTCGATTCAAGATTTCGCCGGCCATTTGATCCATCAGCGTGATGTTATCGTGGTACCACGCCCAGTTCTTTCGAGCCGATGCGGTATTAGGCAGGTAAGCGGGAAGGGTGGCACCGACCACCACCGGGTCATGCTGGTTTTCGCTTCCAATTTTTTCGATCACTTCCGCATGTTTCGCCTCACCGTGGCGAATCTGGCTTTCATGGCAAACGGTCAGATTGACCACGCTGAAAAAAGGTTGCTCCGGGTCAGGGCGTTCCCTCCAGTCTTTGTGTTCATTGCCTTGTCGGTCCCAAATGCTCTCGGTCGGTGCAAATTGGTAGTCAGTCTTGCTTCGGTTGGTGGTGAAGTAGCCAGCCGCTCGCAGGTATTCGGCAAACGCTTTGACCGGTGCTGGGGGGATGATCAAGCTGCGCATGTGCTGTGAGCCGATGGCGGGGGCGTACATTCCGGTGATCACTGAGCTCCGTACCACGGCACAGACCCCTGCGGGAGTGAAGGCACGGTCAAATCTTGCGCCCTGTTTCGCAAGTCGGTCCAAATTGGGAGTGATTGCGTGTTTGTCGCCGTAGCAGCCGAGGTTCGGTGAAATATCTTCACAGCTGATCCAAAGGATGTTGGGGCGTTGTTGATCTGCGTTGACGTAAGACGCGGTTGCACCGAGTGCGACAATCATGATCACGCTCATCGCGAACAGTGAGCAGGACCGGTAGGCTAGGCCGTGTTGGTTTGGTGACTGATTCATGGTGTTGTTCGAGTGATGAGGTGCGTGAACGGGGTGGTGCGTGGACGGGGTGGTGCGTGAGCGATCCGGTGCGATCGGGGCGTAATGCGTCTAGCGTTGTGGTGAAACTTTTAGCTTTCGCAGAGCGTTGATCGCTTCGCCTCCGAGGTGGTAGTCGCCGCCTTTGGTTCCAGGTCGATTCGCATCGAGTGTTTTCTCAAGTGCTGCTTTGGCGTCGATTGCAGGTGGGCCAATTTGACCAATCAAAAAAGCCGAAGCGCAAGCCATGCCTCGTTCAGGGTAGTCCAGTGTTTTGATCATGAATTGCAACGGGCGATCAAGTTTTCCTGCGCGGCACAGAGCGTAAGAAGCCGCGAGGCGAACAGAATGCATGTGGTCGTTTTGTTGAAGATCACTGAGTTGATCGATCGATTGCTGCAGTGAATTACCCCCGATGTCACCCAGAGCTTCGGCGGCGATGTATCTCATTGCCGGATCCGCATGAGAGAGTGTTTCGCGAAGCTCAAGTGCCGCTTCACTGCCAAAGCGAGCTAATGATCGTGCTGCACGCAAGCGAATCTCTCGCTGGGGGGAATCGAGCAGTGCGGTGTGTTCTGCTGCGGTCTTGCCAGCAACACGAACGCTCTCTTGAGCCATGCAGGCAATCTGAAAAGGCTTCCCTTGGATCGTTCCGATGGAAACTAGCAGTCCCATTAAAAAAAGTCGAATAGGCAATTGGGTCTCTAACATCAGTCCGTGTTCGATTGAAAAGGAGTTACGAGGCAGTGATGAGCTTGATCAGTTCTGACGAGACGTCATCGTAGCGTTTATCGCAACGTCGCGTGCTCGGCACCGGCGAACATGCTGAGGATTCTTTTGCCGTGGGTTCGTTTGCCCAAGTCGATTTCGAGTTCTCATCCCTAGAAAAAATCGCCAGATTGCTTATGTTCTCATCAGTCAACATCGATGCAGGAGGTCACTTCACCACTGGAGTGGCTGCTTCGGTTGATCCGGTTGCGAGTCATGCGAAGGATCATTCACTGCTGGAAAATTTTGACGCTACCTTTGAAGTTTCGCTGTTTCCTTTTTACACCCGAAGAGAAAATGAAAGTCGCCACGTTTGATACCGACAAGGGAACAATTCGCATCGAGTTGTTCGCAGAGCAGACCCCCAAGACTGTTGAGAACTTTGAAACACTCTCCGGTAAAGGCTTCTACGACGGCCTCACTTTCCATCGAGTGATCAGTGACTTCATGATCCAAGGTGGTTGTCCTCAAGGCACTGGAACTGGCGGACCGGGTTATCAGTTCGAAGATGAGTTTGATTCGTCCCTGCGTCACGACGGTCCCGGTGTTCTCTCGATGGCCAATGCCGGCCCGAACACCAACGGATCACAGTTCTTCATTACCCACGTTGCCTGTCCGCATCTGGATGGTCGGCACAGCGTGTTCGGTAAGGTGCTCGAGGGACAAGATGTGGTCGACAGCATCGCACAGGGTGACATCATGAAGACGGTCCGAGTCACCGAAGAGTAATTGGGCCACAACTTTTTTTAATCACGCCCTTCTTGTTGGCACCGATCACGCTGGATCGGCGGGTTTGAGAAGGGCGTGGCGATGGAGAATCGGGTCAGGCGACAGACCTATGCTCGCGTCTAATGTGCGTCAACTGTTGATGTGCATGGATGATCGATATGCATTGAAACTCGATGTGTGGTTAGAATTGTCAAGGTTAAGCCGAATGACGCTAATCGAGGCAGAGATAAACTGAGTCACCGTCGTCAAGCATCCAATGTCCCGGTTCGAAGTAACCAACAGTACACCAGGGGAGAAGAGTACACCAAGGGCGGACCGGTCACTGCAAAAGGAGTTGGCTCCTCGCTGCTGCACATTCAACCCACCTTGGCGGTTCGCTGGCTTCTGGGTCTGTTTGTTGGCACCCTGCTTGTGGCAATCACGTCTCCCTGGTTCACACGGAGTTATCTGCCACTGGTCGTTGATCCGGTGCGGCAGACATGGGTTCTATCGCCCGGGAGCGAATATCGGTGGCGGAGTGAAGGTTATGCCAACACCGCCATCGGCCCGATGGGGCTTCCAGGTAAAACGCGATCGCTGGGACAATCGAGATCGCTGGTTCCCGACATGCGTTTAACCGATCGCTCGCTTTTTCCTCGCGACTCTCAGGCGGCTGTCTTGAGAATTGCCATGTGGGGCGATTCGCAGGTCGAAGGCGTTTGTCTTGATGACCCAGACAAATTGTTCGCAATCACTGAGCGTCTTTGTGGTGGAGCCGTTGAAGTTTTCCCGCTTGCACGTAGCGGTCAGGATGCAGCGGAGTGGGTGACGCAGATCCCTGCTGTGGAAGAAGCTCTGCAGATCGACTTACATCTCGTCGTGCTGGCAGATTTAGAGGACGTGTTGGCTGCAGTTCAGGCTCCACTTGCTCCACCTTCTGAATCAGATGTCGCCGCCGCGAACGCTGCGATTGCTGCGAGGTTTCCGGCATTCATTATTCAGGCAGCAAGGAACCTGCTTACCGAAGATGATGGGGTGAGTCGTCGCCGACTCAGATTCGGTGTCGGGCCGGTGAATGCGGACCCCGTCTCCATCCCCAATGTATCGAATATCGATTCAGTTCCCGCGCAGGCAGTATCACCTTTGCCGCAGAATGAATCTGTGCCGCGGCAGGATTGGGATGCTGCGTTTCATTCGCTCAAGCAAGTGACCGCAAAGCCGATCTGGGTCTTCGACGCGCCGGTGTCACCGCAAGTGGTGGATGGGAACGTGCAAACTCGGAGCGTCGAAGACCCCGATTTTGTTGCGATGAAACAAGCCGCAGTCGAGCATGGCGTGATGGTGCTTTCTGCTCGTGAACGTTTTCGCGAAGAAGCTTCTGTTGGAAGATGGCCGCACGGTTTTCAAAATGGGCGAATCGGAAGCGGGCATCTCAATGCTCACGGTAATCGTCTGATCGCAGAGATTCTTGCCGAGTCCATCGAAGCTAACCCTATCAGCCCCGCTTCATCGCAAGCAGGCTCGCCCTCCTCGAACTCAGCGTTGGGGGACTAGCAATCATGCTGTTTACCCAGTTGGAGTTCCTGCTTTTTTTTGTGCTGGTTTTATTGCTCGTATGGAGTTCTCGAACGCCACGCATCCGCCACTCGTTTTTATTGCTGGCGAGCTATTACTTTTACGCTTACTGGGATTATCGATTTTGCGGTTTGATTTTTTTGTCGACCGTGATTGATTTCATCGTCGCGCGTCGAATCGATCGTGCTGCGAATCATCGTGCCAAGCGTTTACTGCTTTGCCTTAGCCTCTTCGCAAACTTAGGTTTACTCGGCTTTTTCAAGTACTGCAACTTTTTCATTGATTCCGCAGCACCGCTTCTCGAGGCGATGGGATTGGGTACTTCATCGCTGTCGATCATCTTGCCGGTTGGGATTTCGTTCTACACGTTTCAGACCCTGAGTTATACGATTGACGTTTATCGCGGTATGATCAAACCAGTGGAACGTTGGATTGATTTTGCGATGTACGTCTCGTTCTTTCCGCAATTGGTTGCTGGTCCCATCGTTCGCGCCAGCGAGTTCCTGCCGCAGTTGCAGCGGATGCCGCAGTGGTCAAGTCGACGTTTCTATGGTGGCGTCCAGCAAATGCTCCGAGGTGCCATCAAGAAAGTGATCCTTGCTGATCGATTGGCAGAGATGGTCGATGTGGTGTTTGCAGGATCTGATCTCTACAGCGGTGCAACTCTTTTTGTGGCTGCGTGCGCCTATGCGGGGCAGATCTACTATGACTTCTCCGGATACAGTGATTTGGCAATCGGTGCAGCAAAGATGCTCGGTTACCGGTTCCCGATCAATTTTCGCCACCCTTACCTCGCAACCTCCCTGTCTGATTTCTGGCGGCGATGGCACATGACGCTATCTCGTTGGCTGAGGGATTACTTGTACATCTCCCTCGGTGGCAGTCGAGGTGGGACACTGAAAACATCTCGGAATCTGATCATCACGATGCTTCTCGGTGGTCTATGGCATGGTGCAGCGTGGACGTTTGTTCTGTGGGGCTTACTGCATGGTTTGGGATTGGTTGTTGAACGATTCTTTCGTTCTACAACCAGAAAGATTGTGGATCGAGCGACAGTCGATTTGACTTCAGGAGATCAATCGTTCAGTCGCCTTCGGCAGCATTTTCATGTCGCGGTTAACGCGATGTTCACCTTGTCTGTGGTGTTAGCGGGTTGGGTGCTTTTTCGGAGCGAAAGTCTGGACACGGCGGTCGCTTATTTGCTCCGCATGTTCACCGGGGCTGATGGAATTGATTGGTTCCCGCCACTGGCGATTGCTGCGATCGCCTGCCTTGTGGCCGAGCATTTGCTTTGGTTGACGCGATTCAGGCCGATGATGCGATTGCGTTTTGATGCATGGTACAGCCCAATTCTCACGGCAATCATGGTATGGGTGTTATTGCTGTATGCTCCGGTTGGGTTTCGACCGTTTGTCTACTTTCAGTTTTAATTCTCCTGATCCACCACTCTCAATTCAGACCACTTGATCTGATGGTCTACGGAGGTCACTTTGTGATAGGTCAGGATTAAAGCGGTAACGGTTCCGAGCGCGATCGCGGCGGCGATGACAAACATGATCATGATTTGATAGTTCACTGCCTGCATCGGTGCAGCTCCGGCAAGCAGTTGGCCGGTCATCATTCCTGGGATGCTGACGATTCCCGCGACAGACATCGTGTTCAGGATTGGAATCATGGCTGCTCGGGTTGCTTGTATCATGGAGGGGCGACAGCTTTCCCACCTTGTCGCTCCGAGACAAAGGAGAGTCTCAATCTGTTCTCGGTTTTGCTTCAGTTCGCTGAGAAATCTTTCCAAGCCAAGTGAAATACCCGTCAGTGAATTACCGAGCACCATTCCCAGCAGCGGAATGAGTACCGAAGGCTGATACCAGGGCTCTGGCTTGACGATCGTTAGCAGAGTGATTCCGGTGACGATCCAGCTACTGATCCAGATCGAGAAAATAGCGGTGGCGTGAATGGATTGATACCGAGTGCCGATGCGACGCACCGCTGCAAAGCCTGCGATCACGGTCATGACTCCCGCGAGAATCAAGACTGGGGCGAGCATGGCGATGGCAAAGATCTGCTTGAGAACCAATCCGATTAAAGCGAGTTGGATCACCATGCGCAGGGAGCTGGTAATCAGCTGCTTTGCGATGCCCAGCTGCATTGAGATGGAGACGAGCATGTTGATAAGCAGCAGCGACGATGCGATACCGACTTCCACCCAGCTCAAAGGGATCTCACCACGAGACGATCCGGCGAATTGAGCCAGCATGGTTTCACTGGCCGTTCCGAGTGAAAACAAGCTAGGTGCGGTGTCACCGCTGAGCGATTTGAAAGGGATGACTTGCCAAAGGCTGGGGCCGACGCTGTTCACGGGGTCAACTCCTGGCTCGATGGATCTTCATGCTCTGATCTGCTTTCATGCTCCAGACTGCTCTCATCTTCCAGCGTCCTGCCAACTACCAGAGTGCCTTCATGCATCGTGATGACTTGATCGGTGAGTCTTTCCAGTTGCGAGGTGTCGTGACTCGACCAGATGAAGGCATGAGGTTCTGGTGATTGTTCAGGATTTTTCAAAGTGTTGTGACGGACCGCAAACCAACTTTCGACCTCCTGTTCAAATTGAGATTGGGCGACCGAATCAAGAGAAGCGGTCGGTTCATCAAACAGAATGATCATTGGTTGAGTCAGGAGGCATCGGATGAACGCAATGATTTGCAGCTCTCCACCGCTAAGTGATGACGCCGATTGATCAAGAAAGTCCGCAGTGCGACCGAAGTCGGCTAAGTGTGCTATCGCCTGTGATTCAATGGCCTGTGATTCAAGTCTCTGGGACTCTTTCAGTTGCGATTCGTTTCGTTGGGTCTTGCTGACCCCGAGGTCGAACGCAACCTGCAGGTTATCTTTGACGCTTCCTGCAAACGCGACGCTTCTTTGCGGTAGGTAGGCAACGGTCCTTCGGTACTTAGGGATCTTGTCTGAGAGAAGCGGCTGACCTTGGAATTTGATTGTTCCAGATTGAACGGGATCTAAGTAGGCAATCGCGCGGAGGAGCGTTGATTTGCCACTGCCGCTTGGGCCTCGGAGACCGATGCGATCTCCGTCGCGCAGCGTCAGTGACGCAGGCTTCAGCAGGTCGCGTTGATTGGCTGGGTCCGTTCGCGTGATCTGATTGACTTCAATCAGTGGCTGGTGTGTCAAAGTATCGTACCGAACGATGAGGGAAAAGTAATCGATGGATGGGGATCCGCGGGATTCGGTGCTTCAAGGCTTTCGTTGAAGACCGTTGCGAGTAGCGGTTGCGGTCAACGGGTCCTCGGGCCACGCATGTTTCGAGTAGCGTCTTTTGAGTTCCTTTCTGACTTGTTGGTAGGTACTGGCCCAAAAGTTTTCGAGGTCGTCGGTGATTTGTTGTTCACGGCCGTTGGGGCCGAGCAGGTGTAATGCAAACGGCACTCGATTTTCAAGGATTCGTGGGGTCTTTGTCCAACCAAAGATCTCTTGGATGCGGACAAAGATACGAGGCGGTTTTCCTCGGTCGTAATGGATTTCAACTTTGCGTCCACTAGGAATCTGGATTTCGGCGGGTGCCAGGCGATCCACTTCCATCAAGCTTGCATAGTCGTACCGGTTCCGCAGCTGCTGATGCCATGGTGCGTTTTGGAGTTCAGGTAATGTTGTGTGATGGTCGCAAAGTTCAGCGAGGATCTCCGAATACGTCTCCGGTGTCACTTCGGATAATCCAAGATTTGGAAAGTGTTCATGCACCAGTGAAATTCGGTTTGCAAGATACCAGAGAGGTGAGTTATCTGGCGGAGACGCTAGTACAGGATTCTTCTTCGCCGCATCAAAGAGAATCTTTGCAACCTCGGGACTCGGTTCACAAGCGATCGGGATTTCGTGAATCGGGAGGTCGTGCAGTCGTCGCTGGCGACGCGCAACAACGGCAGCCTTTTCTTTGTCAAACAGGTATGTGTCGCGCTCTTGAAAGTCGTCGTTGGTGAACCACTCGGGATCGATTCCGCAAGCGAGCCTGACGGATGCTTCGCTGCCCGCGGCTTGCATCTCGAGGCAGAGGAACAGTTCACTATCGATTACGTGAGTGTTGGCGTTGAGCTGAACACCCTTACCCGCCGCAAGGACACCGCGTTGCTTGCGATCTCTTTTGGAGTGCATGGCGGTGCCTATTCGACTAAGCAAGGTTCGCTGGTCTTGCGTTTCTTCCCTGCGTTTGGCCAATCGGTCAGGAAATGCTGCAAGAAGTGATCGGCGAAGTCTGATCGATGCATGCTCCTGTTCGCGAGGTGGATTCTGGTTGGGCACATCGAGGTGTGCCGTCGAGCCTGCAGCGGGAGAAGCGTTTTCGACTTCTCGCTGTAGTTGGCTTGCGACTCGTAGTATTTGCTTGCCGGAAAAAGAGCGAGCCTTCTTGTTTTGATCGCCATCGCGAAAGGCCTGAATCGCTTCAATTCGCGGCCATAGGTCACACATGATCATCGCTCGCTCGGGCGCTTGATTGGATCGGCTCTCGCCAACAGAGGACTTGCTGCTGCCCGTACTGTC
>JAKMEW010000386.1 GCA_022425745.1 Rubripirellula sp. | reverse complement strand
CCTTTGATGGCAACGCGAGCTGATTGTTGAATGCGGCGCAACGTCATATCACGGCTGTTAGAGGTTCTGGAGGAAGTCGCTCAGCGGTCCACGAGCGAGTAACGGTTGCTGTGGATCATGTGTGGTGCGCCCGATGATGATTCGACTCGGGGCACTCGCTTGATTCTCGCTGTAGGCAGCAATGCGGTTGACTCGCTTCATTTTGTCATTAGCTCGCTTGTCATTAGCTCGCTTGTCGTTAGCTTGCTTGTCGTTAGCTTGCTTGTCTAGAGGCCTCTCTGGAGACTGGCTCTTGCCAGTTGTGATGGATTCTCGGTGACCCAGTGGCTGGTCAGTCTTTTTTGGCGCATCTGCTATATGCTGATGTGGTTTGCTATCAAGTTCCCCGCGTGTGACTCGAATCTCCTTTGGCGCTTTGATACCAATACGCACTGAATTTCCTCGGACGCGTATGACGGTGATCTCGACGTCGTCCCCAATCTTGATAGTCTCGTCTGTTTTTCTGGTCAGAACCAACATGGCTTCTCCTTTGCCTTGATTTCCATTCTGTGAAAGGGTCACCAATGTGGTGACTCTTAACCGACCGGCCGGTCACCTCGCTGTTGTCGCATTCTGCGTGCCAATGTGAGGTGAAGATCTCCAGTACTCGGGAAAGATTTACTTTTGGGTGCGAAAGCATCGTTATACACACGTTTTGCTGCAATCACTGGTGAGAAAAATTTACAAATCATCTCGGCTTGCAAGGCGTCTGCAAGTCAGGCTGTTAATCTGCTTGGTAAGAATTGCAAAATGGTGTCAAAAATCACCGGTTGCAATAAATGCTAGCGTGTCAGATTCGCCTTGAGTGAAAATTTGAATTTGGATAAGTTTTCCGCACAACCATCGAGGCGGTGCATCAAAAGGATTGGTGCATTCGCCGCAACGTCCTTTTGGGATCTGGTTTCTCAAGCTTAATACCGAAGGCGTTGACTTGCCCGCTTACTGGCTCAAAGGAGTGACCGTGATGCGCTGTTCCATCGCTATGTTCTGTGCTTCGAAGTTTTCTGCTTCGAATCGACGCGTTCAAAATCAACGCGTTGTTGGTCGCGCAGCGGCGTGGTTCTTTGCTGGTTTAGCCATGTTGTCGGTGGTGACGTCACCGGTTGCTTTGGGGCAAGAAATTGAATTAGCCGGTTCTGAGAACGATGTGGTTGCGGTTGTGAACGCAGATCCGATCACACGCAGGATGCTATCCGACGCGTCGGTTGAGAGGTTTGGCGATGAGATCCTTGAAAACATGGTCAATCGGTACTTGATTTTGCAAGAGTGTAATGAGCGAGGAATCGAGGTTACCAAGCAAGAGGTCAACGATGAGATTCGTCGACTGGCCGGAAAGTTTGGACTCTCCATGGAGAGTTACCTGAACCTTCTGCAAGAGAATCGCCAAATCACTGCGAGTCAGTACAGTCGCGAGATCATTTGGCCGATGCTTTCACTTCGAAAATTGGTGGCAGATCAGGTTCCCGTAACGGAAGAGGAATTCAATCAGGCTTATCTGTCGCAGTTTGGAGAGGCGGTTAAGTGTCGATTGATCATGGTTGAGGAGCGAGCCAAGGCAATGCAATTGCATCAGCAGGCGATTTCTGCACCTGATCAATTCAGTCAGCTGGCGAAGCAGTACAGTGAAGACGAGGCAAGTGCGAGTGTGGGTGGTTTGATTCCGCCAATTCGTCGTTACACCGGTGATAGCAGGCTGGAAGACGCGGCGTTCGCGCTTGGCAACGGTGACGTGTCACCTGTTCTCCAGTTGGGTGATCAGTGGATTTTTCTCCAGGCCGTTCGGCGCATCCCCGCATCCACTCCAAGTCCTCAGTCTCTGCCTGCGATCAAAGAGCAGATCAACGACCGTATCCGAGACGAGAAGGTGCGAGTTGCCGCGAGCGAATTGTTTGCAAAGCTTCAGCAAAAGGCGGAGGTCGTCAAGGTTCTCGGCGATCCCGCATTGGTGAAGCAGTACCCGGGGATTGCGGCCATCATCAATGGGCAGCAGGTCTTGGTCTCTCAAGTGGGGGCTGAGGCAATCAAACGCTACGGCGTGGATGTTCTTGAAGGTGAAGTCAATCGTAAGTTGCTTCTTCAGGCTCTGCGTGCCGAGAAGAAGCAGGTCAGCCAAGCTGATTTGGACCGCGAGATCGCCGCGGGGGCAATTGCATCCGGGTATGTCTCGGCAGACGGCCAAGCTGATCTCGATGGATGGTACGAGTCGATCACTGCGGATGGTACAACCACCGTCGAGCTTTATGTTCAAGATGTGGTTTGGCCGAGTGCTGCTCTGAAGAAACTTGTTGAGGGTACCGTCGAGGTGACTCAGCAGGATCTTGAGAACGGATTCGAGTCTGCTTACGGGCCTCGAGTTGAGGTGTTGGCAGTCGTTCTTTCGGATCAGCGCACCGCACAGAAAGTCTGGGAAATGGCGAGGGATAACCCGACCGAGGTTTTCTTCGGTGGTTTGGCTGAGCAATACAGCGTGGAGCCGGTTTCAGCAAGCAATCAGGGCAAGGTTCCTCCGATTCGAATGCATGGTGGTCAGCCTGCCGTTGAGAAGGAGGCATTCAGTCTGAAGCCAGGAGAACTGAGCGGTATCATTTCCACTGGCGGTAAGTACTTGGTGCTGCGTTGCCAAGGATACACCGAGCCGATTGTTTCTGACCCTAGTGTCGTCCAGTCCGAATTGCATCGCGATTTATCGGGTCGGAAAGTGAAGCAGGCAATGGCGGCAAGGTTCGAGCAGATGGTTAATGATGCCGAGATCGATAATTTTCTTGAGGCTGAAGCGGCACCGAGGGTAGCAGCACGGCCTCAAGGTCAATGATTGGCGGGTGTTTGCTCTCATCCAATTCTGGGGGGGGCGTTTCAGGCGTGATGTTACACGGGCGATGATACGCTCCGGAGATGAATTGGGGCGGTGGAAAACATCGGAAATGTTTGTTCGGCTCACGGTCACTCTTGCTGCGTAGCCGATCCTTTGGCGGGTTGTGATTTCTATTGGGAACCCTGCTGATTGAGGACTGTTTGGCGGTCCTTAGTTTTCAGTTAATGGCATTGATACTCCCGTCCGAATAAGCAGGCGTTTTGTTCGCAACTTTATTGCCTGATGTTTGAAACCCCCTATCCGTTTTTCATCGTTGTGTCGACAATATTATAAGTCCAGCACACGTCCGTTCTTTGAGTGATCTTTATGAGCGACCAGTTCAATCAGGATACGCCAAACATTGATGCGCCGGCGATTGATATGCCGACCACCGATCCACTGCCCGAGCCTTTTGAGGTTCGTTTTGCCGCGAGAGTTGATCGATTGCCGCCCTACATGTTTGGGCGAATCAATAACTCGCTTTACCAAAAACGGCGAGCGGGCGATGATGTGATTGACCTTGGGATGGGGAACCCTTCGGATCCGCCCGATCCGAT
>JAKMEW010000378.1 GCA_022425745.1 Rubripirellula sp. | reverse complement strand
AGCGAATCTTGGTTGGACGCACTGGGCAAGAGACGGTCGACAAGTCATGGGTCCGGGTAACGCCACGGTTGATCTTTGGCCTGATGTCTCGGAATTGCCAATCAAAAGTCGCTACCCAACTGGTTTTCGTCACGCTGATGGACGCGCGGCCGAAGTGTTCAGTAGCGCGAGTCCTGAAGTTGTTGCGATGCACTTCCGCTGGATGCAGGAGTACGGGATTGACGGGGTTTTCCTGCAGCGTTTTGCAAATGGTCTCGATCGAGGACGACTGCAGAAGCACAAGGATCAGGTTCTCAGTCAAGTTCGGCTTCAAGCGGAACGACGTGGGAGAGTTTTTGCGGTCATGTATGACCTCAGTGGTCTACGTGAAGGGCAGACCGAGCGTGTGCTGGATGACTGGAAGCAGTTGAAACGGAATGCGGTGAATCGGGATCAAACGTATTTGCATCATCGTGGAAAGCCGTTGGTGGCGGTTTGGGGAATTGGTTTTAACGACCGTCGCCGCTACACGCTGCAGGAGTCTCTACAGCTTGTTGAGTCTCTCAAGGCAGAAGGATGCTGCGTCATGATTGGTGTGCCTTCCTGGTGGCGTGAAGGTAAGCGAGACGCTACCTCCGATCCGCTTCTTCGGGAAATTGCAGCGAAGGCCGATGTGGTTTCGCCATGGTCGATAGGTCGATATCGAACACCCGATCAGGCAATCTTGCATGCGGATGAGCTATGGGCAAAAGACTTGCAATGGTGTTTAGATCGCAATGTCGATTTTCTGCCGGTGGCATTTCCAGGGTTCAGTTGGCATCAGCTAAAAGGCGATGACCTGAACATGATTCCTCGACTCGGCGGCGACTTTCTGTGGTCGCAAGTTTATGGAGCGAGTCGTGCAGGATGTAAAATGCTGTATGTCGCCATGTTTGATGAGGTCGATGAGGGAACGGCTATTTTTAAATGTGATCCAAATCCACCTGTCTCGGAAACAGAAAGGTTTCTTTCGCTTTCAGAGACTCCCAGAGATCATTACCTACAGCTCGTCGGTGAGGCTTCGCGTGGGATTCGAGGTGAGTTTCAGGTGGAGAAGGAAATGCCAGCGTCGATTTCGGCAAATAAGTGACACGCCAGAAGTCATCCCTCAAGCTAATGCACAAAGGCTTCTGTGCCGGTTGCGAACCCCGCCTATTGAGTGTGGGGACGCTGAGGGTCCGCTTTATGGTTGAGCCCGATTGGACGTCTTTTAGCGATTGGACGTCTCTGAAAATCCGATTGTGCAGGACTCGTACGTCGTTTTTGTGCTGCAATCCACCTGCCGATCTGAGACAATTCGCGGTTCACTTGGGTCGATCAATTTCCTGACCCTTATTTGAAATTAATTTCGTTTGTTTTTATCTGCTCCTATGCAATCCATTGACTCCGCTGCATCCATGCGTCCAAACTCGCCTGTGTGGGATTTGAGTTTAAAAAGCATCGAGATGTTCGTTCGTACTCAAATCACTCTTGCCCGTCGCGCGCTCCGCTCGCAACCTCTTTCATGCGTGATACTGTTTTGCTTTGCTCAGGTGTTGGTTTACCCCGGTGCGTGGGGAGCTGAAACATCGCGAGTGTGGGATTTTGACGGCGAAGATCTTGCCGCATGGGAGATCAAGGGGAGCGTTTCCAAGGATGGTGTTGGACCGCGTGCTCCCGAATTTCCAGATATGGCCAAGGAGAATGTCGCCTTTCGTTTTGGCGGCGATGGTTACCTGATTCAGGAAGATTCAGGTGATGACAGCTTCTTTGACTTTTCCAATGGCGATGAAATCACGATCGAGGCGTGGGTCGAGCTGGGTAAGGTTCGGCAAGGGGAGTTGATGTATGTCATTGGCAAGGGGCGCAGCAATCGACAAGGCTTCGAAAAAGATAATCAAAACTGGGCTCTGCGAATTGTCTCCAATGGCGGACTTGCTCAGTTAAGCTTCTTGTTTGCGACGGAGCGAAGGTCTGACGGCAAGCATTGGCATCGGTGGACTTCAAAGGAAGGTTTCGGTGCGACAACGGGCTGGCATCACATCGCGGTCTGCTATCGTTTCGGTGAGTCAAAATCGATTCGAGGTTGGATCGATGGCCTGCCCTGCGGCGGGACTTGGGATATGGGTGGTGCGACAGACGAACCTCCCGTGGTGGATAATGATTCGATCGCAATCGGCTCAGCTGTTCATGGTGGTAAGTCGAATCAGTTTCGAGGGTCGATTGATCGGCTCGCGATTCATCGAGAGATCTTGAGTGACAGTGCTCTTGCCGCACGCTTCAATAGAACTGGTGGTCGAGTTGCATGGGGACCGGCGCCCGCTGAGATGCCCGAACTGGGTGATCTTGATCCCGGCGTCGTGCGACTGAGCGTTACAGAGGGCTGGCCCGACTCAAAACGCTGGTTGAACCAAGGTGAGGAAGTACCTGAGGAACATACGGTTTGGTTTGGATCAGAATTTCTGCTCCCACGACTACCGGCGAGGTTTGATGATTGGGGAATTCGCCAAGGCTGGAAGACACCGGTTTTATTGAGAATGGCTGCGGATGTTGAGCTTCCACCTGGCAAGCACCAATTCCTGCTTCGTGGACGCGGGCTCGGTCGATTATGGATTGATGGCGAGTTGATCGTTAGCACGAAGGGAACGTATCGCAAGGCGACGAATCTAGAATCAATTGACCCGATTGCTGAGCCGCCGATGGTCGGGGGGCGGCCGATGGGCTTTTCTCAAGAAGAGGTGTTCGGTAGCAAAACGGTCGCCGCTGG
The DNA here is from genome assembly GCA_022425745.1 of Rubripirellula sp. GTDB lineage: Bacteria > Planctomycetota > Planctomycetia > Pirellulales > Pirellulaceae > Rubripirellula. The sequence continues at coordinate 1,700 of JAKMEW010000378.1, read as the reverse complement.
ACAGCCAGTTGATGTGGTGACTGCAACGGGTGCGAGCAATGCGAAGGTCAAATCTCGTGTGATTCTTGAGATGATCATTGGCGGTTCAAAGTTGCGCAGCGAAACAACGGAGTTGACTGTTGCTTGGCAGCCAGAGGGTGGGGCCGAATATTCGGTGCTTCTGCCATCTGCGCCACGGTTAAGCGATCCTTCATCGCAGGGGAATCAAGACAGGCAGGTGCTGTTGACCGATCAGATGATTGAGCCGGTCTTAGAGAGAATCGAGCGGGAGTTGGTTGCGATCGATGACCAGCATCGTCGTTCGGCTGCTTCTAGCCAAGATGAGTTTTGGCAGGACCGTCACCTGAAGGCTGGTCAGCTTGCCACTGATTCTCGTCATGCACAGATAGCCGATTGGCAGAATGAATACGGGGAGGGCAGTCGTCTGCCCGATGGAATTGATCAATGGGTTCAGCAAAAGATCGACCGAGTGCTATTCGACTCGAAGCAGGGGGACACCGAGCAAGCGAGCCGGTTCCATTTGAATGTTTTACCGATTCTACGGGAGAATTGTTTTCGCTGTCACAGTGAAAAGGCGCAGGGAGGATTGAGCCTTCACGAGCGTGACCTTCTTCTCTTGGAAGGAGATTCGGGTGATCCGGCAGTGGTTCCGGGAGATCCTGACTCCAGCGTTCTGCTGCAGCGAGTCATCGACGGCGACATGCCACCTGGAGAGGAGAGTCTCAGCGACGCACAAATCGATCTCTTGCGATCATGGATTCAGGACGGAGCGAATTGGCCGACGCCACCCGCACCTTCGGGACTTGGTGAGCCGGTGCCGCTCTTAGCGGATGCCGCATTTCTGCGACGCGTCTCCTTGGACACGATCGGCCTTCCGCCGACCGAAGAGATGGTCACATCGCTCCTGAGTGACTCGCGTGAAGACAAGCGTTCGAGAGTGATCGACGAGCTTTTGCAGGACGATAGGTTCGCCTCGCACTGGGTCAGTTTTTGGATGGATCTTCTCGCTGAGAATCCAACCCTGCTCAACGCATCACTTAACAGCACAGGACCGTTTCGATGGTTCCTCCACGACGCGCTTCGAGATGACAAACCGCTGGATCGGATGGTAACTGAGTTGATCATGATGCGTGGGAGTACTCATGAGGGAGGTAGCGCCGGTTTTGGTCTCGCAGGAAATAATGACGCGCCGATGGCTGAGAAAGGTCACATTCTCGCGTCGACCTTCCTTGGAATTGAACTTCAGTGTGCTCGCTGCCACGACTCGCCCTACCACAGCACAACGCAAGAAGATTTATTCTCGCTTGCTGCGATGTTGCAGCGGCAGCCGGCAACTCCACCAAAGTCGAGTCGTGTTCCGGATGAGTTCTTTGAGAAGCAGGTGCGTGAGTCATTGATTCGAGTCACCTTGCCACTTGGAAAAGCAGTTGATGGAGCGTGGCCGTTTGAGGAAGAGACGGGCGTTGCAGATGATGAAACCTTGCATGCTTTCGTTTTGCAGCCTGAAGACTCAAGAGAACGCTTGGCGGCGCTGATCACTTCACCGGTGAATTGGAGATTTCCTCGAGTTGCGGTCAACCATTTGTGGAGCAAGTTGATCGGAGCGGGGATCGTTGAGCCGCTTCATGATTGGGAAGGGAATAGTGCCAGTCACCCTGAAATGTTGGATTGGCTGGCGATGGAGCTGGTTCAGAATCAAT
>JAKMEW010000369.1 GCA_022425745.1 Rubripirellula sp. | reverse complement strand
CAGACCGCTGGTGGGTTCATTTGGCTCAAGTCCAACGGCGGCTCTGGCCTGTTCCAGCCTCGCTTTGGCTTGATTGGCTTCAAGGTCAAACTGAGTGGTGTCAAGAAGAACGATCGGTTGATTTTTTTCAGCGTAGTCACCGATGTCCACATTCACTTGGGAGACCCTCCCTGCAACTTTTGTGCTCACCACGGTTTGTTCGTCCGCGACCAAACTACCTTGGCTTCTCGCCGTTGTTGGCCATTGGCTCACATCAACTCTGAGTGTCGCAGCATTGATGGTTGATTCCAATTCGGGCGCGTCCGCTGATGGATCAGTCTGTGTTTGCTGCAGCTCACAGCCGCTAGCCATCGCGATCAACGCCAGCAGCACAAGGGCCACACCACGTTGCTGCGGATGGAGGACTCGAGCCCGAGGCGATTTGGGGAAACGCTTTAGTTTTGTTGCGAGAGGTTGAGTAACGGGGCACCTGAACTGTGGCATGAGGGTTGTGGTAACCAGAAGAGGTGTAGCTGATCGAGAGGACTAGTTCGCAGGTTGTTCGTCCGGGGAGATCAACTCGGTCGGCGGGGAGGCATCTTGGCGGGGCTCGGACTCATCACCGAGGAGCGACTATTACAATCCGAACCGCGCTGAGAAGCAAGCGTTGCCTTTGGTGACCGCTGTTTGTCCGCGTATCGGGGGTATCAGGGTGCGAACCGGCAAGGATTGTCATTCCGGCAAGGATTGTCGATTGGTGCAAAAGCGGTAATCTGATGGGTGTGAATACAGCTTTTAGGCCTGTGTTGGCTAAGAGGTAGCGTTGGGAGATAGATTCTTTAAAGCTCCCTCGATTTCGTCGATCACACTTGGATCTTGCTCAATCGATTGTCTTTCTAGCAGGAATAATCGCCCTGCAGCGAAGCGGAGATTTCCGATCGCCCAAGCGCATGATCCGCGGACAACGGGGTCGGAGTCATGTAGTCCGATTTTAAGTGAAGGGAGTGCCGCTGGGTCGTTCTGGTTTCCCATCACGATCGCTGCGTTTCTCAACATTCCACGACGCCTGGGACGCCACATCGGAGTCTTACGGAAGACCGAACGGAACCGCTCATCGTCCATCAGGAAGAGTGTGGGTAGATCGAGGGTTTCGTTAAGGTGGTGGGTAACATCGCTTCTGTTGGTCGGGTCATTCTTGGTGGGTTTTCGATTCCATGGGCAGACTTCCTGACAAATGTCACAACCAAAGACCCAGTCCCCAATTTTTTCGCGGAGCGACAAGGGGATACTGTCCCGATGTTCGATCGTCAAATAACTGATGCACTTCCTCGCATCGAGGCGACCTGGTTCGGGAAATGCATCCGTTGGGCAGGCAGTGATGCACGCGGTGCAAGTACCACAGTGGGCCGAGTGGTGGGGTGTTGTTGATTCGAGCTCAAGGGAGGTGAGGACGCTTGCGAGAAAAAAGTAGCTGCCCCGGGATTTATTGATGAGGAGGGTGTTCTTGCCGATCCAGCCGAGCCCCGCAAGTTGGGCAAACTCCCTTTCCATCAGTGGTGCGGTGTCGACCACACCTCGATTTTTTGATTCGGGATTCAGCTCCGTAATCGCTCGACAGATTCGTTTTAATTTGGGGTGCAAGATGTCGTGGTAGTCACCGCCGATACTGGCATATCTGGCGACCTTTCCCATCATCGGAGCCGATGCTTCGCGATTTGCCAATGCTGGATAAGGGAAGGCGAGTGCAACAATGGATCGGACTCCATCGAGCACTGCATTGGGGTGTCGATACGCCTCTTTGCGCTCCGCAAAGTAACTCATTTCTGCGGCAAACCCGTCCTCAATCCACTGCAGCAGTTGAGGGTAACCGGTAGGGCTGATCGCTGGGGCAATACCCAGTAGTGAAAAGCCTTCAGCATCAGCGATGTTTTGAATGGTTTGGGGATTCATACATTCGCTTAGCGACGAAGAGGCTGATTGGGCTGCTGGGCGATTCTCGTTTTGTTGTTTCGTATCGTGTGACGGTAGTAGGTTTCGAGGCAGAGCGTTGCCATTGCGGTCGTGTAGATTCGGCCGCCGTACCCACCCCAGAGTGTATCGGTGGGCCAGCTACCGTCAGGGTTCTGAGTATTGATTAATTGGTTTTGTAACGCCTGGTTCCATCGGTTCCAGTTTTGGTTTTGCAATTGGTGCAGCGCAATCGTCGCGTAGTACCAGTAGTAGTAGTTGTCCTGTCCAGTGCCGGGCAACTGTTGCATCAAAAAGCGTTCGCCTTCCTCGATCGCTGCCTGAGTGATTGAGTCACCGATGAGAAGACGCGTTGCCATTGCTTCTGCCGTCATGGTGCGGCTAACTGCTTCGCCAGCCCGATAACTTGCTAAGCCTCCGTTGGTTCCATTTTGCACGGATCTTAAAAAACGCTGAACACCAGCCGTTGCTGCACCGGAAATCTGTATTCCGGCGCGGTGTCCGGAATCAAGTACCATCGCTTGCCAGCCGAGTTGACTGAGGTCTCCCGGGTCACCCTCGTTGTATCTCCAGCCACCTGTCTGGGAGTGTTGAAGTTGTTGGGTATGCGTGATTGCGCGCTGAGCGGAAAGGAGGGCGGATGGATCACCGGTGATCGCGGCCGCTTCACACATTGCCAATGCGGCAATCCCATGACAATAGGTCGCTTCGTAAATGTTCGCTCTACCTTTCATCGAACCGTTTGGCTTCTGCTGGTGAATTAGAAAGGCGAGTCCACGATAGACCGCATCAGAGTATTCTCCGTTTTGATGTGTGTGACCGGCTCCCATTAGACTTAGCAGAGCAAGGCCGGTGAGTGCCGTTTCAGCTTGCGAACCGGCAGAGCCACGAGAGGTTCCTAAGGGTGAACGTTCGAGTCCCGCGTTACTTGTTCTGGGATCCCATGCTCCATCTTCCCGTTGTTGTTGTACTAAGTAGTCGAGTGCCCGCTGCACAGCAACTTCGGTATCTTCATTGCCGCCGGTGCCATGAAGTGCACGCGTCTTTGCTGCTCCTTGACGATTGGCGAAATCGTTGACCTCTTGATTGATTACGGTTGCTTTGTCGCGATCGTTAATCTGAGGCGTGAATGGATTGACCAGACTGTCTGGTGTAACACTTGCCACTTCCGGTGACGAATCGTCGCTTGTTGGAGTGTTGTTTTCCGGTGGCGTGTTATCCACTAGCGAAGAATCGGTTTCCGGTTCAGTGGGCTGTTCCGCCAGATTGGACTCCATGCCGGGCGGATCCGCCTCAGTGAGTTCGGCGGGCTGCTCATCGAAATCAGGCGTCGACTCGCTGTCATCTTCCGGTTCAACCGGATCTAGTCCCGCGAACGCATCCTCTAGCAGAGAATCAAACTCGGATTGCATCTCCGGTAGCGTCTCGGTTTCTGTTAGAGCGAGAGAGGCGGCGGTATTATCGATCGAATCAATAGGTAGGTCAGCCAGTGTCTGTTCCGAGTTTTCATCAAGGTCAGTTTGCTGAGTCTCTCTGGGTAGCTCATCAGTTGCCGCTGTCTCGACGGCTTGCATCTCCGGATTGAAGGATGCTGTGGAATCTATTTTCGGCGAATCGTTCGGGTTGAGGCCTGTTGTATCGCCGGATGTCTCTTCTGTTTGAACGGTATGGTTCAATGGGAGCGGAGCGATACTTGACTGCGCCATTCCGCTGCTTGAGTCAGCATTGAGATCAGGTGCGAACGTTGAGAAGTCGACTGGCGTCGATTCGCCCTGTGCGAATTCTTCGAGTGATTCTTTTTCTTGTCTTGGGGCTGATTGGTAAAGTGAAGGTAGCCAGAAGATCAGACCAAGGTGCAAGATGATCGAGGCCAGAAGGTAGATCCAGCCGGTGATTTTTCGCTGTTTCCTGTATTTGGCAATGAGCCATGCGGAAGCAACGAGCAGTGATATTGAGGCGACCGCAAAGCTGAGAACGAAGTATGCGTTCGACCAAAGTGATTGGGTGAGATTCAACGCTTCATCCTCTGCGTTGAGATTCCAATCTTTTCAACACCGCTGCTCCGTACTGCATGGAGAACTTCAACCGTTTGTTGTAGTGACCCCGTTGCTTCACCTCTCACTGCGACGCGCAAGTTGGGATAGTTCTGATGCTCGCGTCCTAGTTGGTTTGTTAATTCTTGTAGGGTGACCACTTCGTCACCGAGGGTAATCGTTCCGTCTAGGCTGATTGCGACCACACGTTCATCTGGTATGCGGGTGATCGCTTGCATCTCATTGAGATTTGGAACATTCACGTCGATTCGGCTTTCAGCCTCGCTGAATTCACTGCCCACCATGAAAAAGATGACCAACAGGAAGACAACATCAATCATCGGTGTCAAATTGATCGAGGCGTCTTCTGATGTTTTTCTTCTTGCTGACATCTGGGTTTCGTTTGTGGTGAACAGGTGAATCGAGGGTGAACACTATAGGGCGACTTGTGTTTCCTTTGTGTCGTTGAGTGGCGTTCAGCGTTGATTTTGATCAACTAATCGTCACTAAGCAGCTCGCTGTTTCTGTCGGCTATCTCCGGAGGATTGTTTCTCAATGCCTTCCGCCGAGATGCACTCGATCACTCTCTGGCATAGTCGATCAATCTCGTTTAGGTAACGGTCTGATTTGCCGCTGAAATACATGAAGGCTAGGTAGGCGGGGATGGCAACCATCAGGCCACCGGCAGTGGTGACCAATGCAGTGCTGATTCCGGAAGCGAGCATTTCGGGTCGACCCAAGGATTCTCGGCTACTCATCATCTCAAAGGATTCGATCATTCCGAGTACGGTGCCCAGTAGTCCGATTAATGGAGCGACGTTGCTGATCGCATGGAACACACGAACAAAACGCTTTAGGGAGTCAGAGACGCGATCACCGGCATCCATTACTGCTTGTTCAATTTCCAGCATGGGATGACCCCATCGGCGGACCGCCGCTTGAAAGACCTCGGCCACGGGACAGTTGAATTCTTCGCACAGTTGATTGGCCTCGTCGTAACTGAGTTGTCCATCTTCGACAAACTCGGTGAAACGGCGAACAAATGGACGAGGGATGACTCGTGAGCGTCTAAGAGAAATCAGCTTCTCGATCGAAAGCGCTGCCACGATCAGAGAGCAGAGTCCCAGCGGGATCATGAGAATCCCGCCCTCAGCAATCTTGGATAGCAGGGAATTCTCGTTTTGCTCGGGATTATCTACAGCGGGATTCTCTGCTGGTGCAGTCTCCTCGCTGGGCAAACTGGGAATGCCCATCATTGACGACGTGATGTTGTTCGGAGCGTTGGCAGGTGTGCCGCTGAGCTCATTTCCCATTTGGGGTGATGTCACCTGGGAGCTCGCGGTTTGACCCATCACTTCCATCATCCAGATCGATCCGCTTCCAAGGAGGATCAAAGGAAGGACGCGACTGAGAATCGCAATTCGATGAGACACATTGTTTTTACGCATGGTTTAAAATTAGGGCTCTACAGGATTCTTATCCAACTGTCTTTTTATCGTTTGATCGGAGGATTGGCTTCTTTGCGCTGCGTGGCTTGTTGAGGGGAAATTGCTGCGACGCGTTTGTTCGCAGCCGAAGCGTAGGAGGAGTCATTGAAGCGGTTGATCAAATTGGTGTAGCAGATCAATGCCTCACGTTTGTGTCCTAGCTGTTCGAATGACTTGCCCGCTTGAATCAGTGATGCAGCAACCCAGGGGCCTGCGGCGTCGATCACTTCAACCTCTCGGTAAGCAAGGATGGCGTTAGAGTACTGTTGTTGTAGGAAGTACGTTTCTCCCGTGAGCCATTGAGCACGTCCGCGAAGGTCTTTCTCGATGAGCTCGTTTTTTGCAATTTCGCTTAGCAGTTGTCGAGAATCAGTGAAACTGGTTTTTCGAATCGCGAGTTCGGCTTCGAGTAGCTTGACGAGTGCGAGATTGAAAAGGTTTTGTCCCGCGACTGACTTGGCAGCTTCGATTCGCTGGAGAGCTTTTTCGGGATCCGTTCCCGAGCTGGTTTCTGCTTCGGCGCAACGGAGGAGCGTTGGGAAATCCGTTTCACCTCGGACGTCCGCCAAATAATTCCACCAATTCGAAGCGTCTCTGATGCGGCCTAACTGAACTAAGGCTTCGGCAAATAAGCGTTCGACGGTGCTTGTTCGCGATGGTGTCGGCGTGTCGACGACCTCCGTCTCGGAGGCGAGCGCGAGCATTGACCATTTTTCATTGAGACCCGCCCAGCGACACGCAGCTTCCCTTGCTGGTCCGGTCACTGCATCGGGTTCTATTGGGGCCAGCATTCCCGCCGCTAACCGCTCGGCTGATGCTTCCTCGCCAAGACTCAACAGTGCGGTCAGTGCTCTGTCTGTGCCGGTTCCATGTTGGTCAATTTTTCCCAAGTACTCAGCAATGAACGACCAAGGTGTGTCCAACTCTCGCGCCGTAGCAATTAAAAGAGCAATGGAGAGGAGGTTGGGACTGAGTTGCTCAATCTGTTCCGTTGAGGCGTGATCAAGGATCCAGTTCTGAACTGGACGGGGGATCTGATCGAATTGAGATTCCGAGAATTCATCGACCAGTTTCCGAGCAAGTTTTGAATCTGGCCACGTCGAAAGAAAGGTGGCGACGGCATTGAGTGTCGCTTGTGTGTCATCCGCCTTCTGGTAGCACTCAATCGCCAGCATCGCCGCTTGGTCTGCGTCGGGATGTTCAGGATATTTTTGGATAAATACCTCGAGCGTTTTCGCTGCTGTGCCCGGATTATTACCGCGGAATGCAACCGCCCAAGCGTATCCTAGCTCTGCGGTCGCTTGATTGTCGGAGTGCAGTTGTGTTGATAAAGAGAACGCTCTCTCCGCTGTCTCGAAATCTTTGTCTTCCAGGCAAGCACTACCAATCTGATTCAGGATCTTGGCTGTGTTTTCGATGCTCGGTTTCTGATCATCATCACCCGAAGCGATCAGTCGTTCAGTAACCTTCTCGAGTAGGTCACAGGCGGTTGCGTTCTGCTTCTGTTCACTGAGCAGTAACGCGGTGGCGATGCGAAGCATGTTTTTCGCGTGCTGAGGTAGGCTGTCGGCTTGAGGACGCTCGGACGCATCAATGGCGTGCATGTAGAAGGTGGTCGCGTCGTCCATTTTGCCGCGACGTTGCAATTCGCGTGCAAGTCGTGCGATGGGCAGCGTGATGTCCTTCTTGAGGTTGGAATCGGAGCAAAGTTTCTCGCCTAGACTGACGGCTTGAAGCAAGTCGCCAGTTTTCAAGGACTGGTCCAGTTCGCGCAGAAGTTCATCCCCAGCAATGACTGGTGACGCTAACATGCCGATCATCAGTGCGACCATCCACACACTCCTCGATGCGCGTGGTGAATACGTCGCCTTGAGGCTACCTATCATCCCTGATTCCGCTGATTTAGTCACTCCTTAGGCCATTCCATGCCTAGGGCCGCCTTGATCCGTCACCTTTGGGAGGTGCAGAATCGTTTACCGTCCTCTGCCAATACCGAAACATGCGCTGTCGAGGCAATCCCGACTCGCTGAATTCGCCGGTTTTCAGACGAACTCGCCTGCTGCATCAATCAAAAATCGATCCGAGCCAATCAAGATCAGTTGCTAGCAAGCTGTCGACAGCCTCCGGTTCGATGGAAGGGAGCAACGGGGAAGCGTTGGTGCTAGCATTGCTTTCCTCGTCTACCGTGTGAGTCTCTTGACTGCTTGTGACGGCTTGTGACGGAGATCTCTGGAGAAGCGAAGTCTGGGTCGGTGAATTCTGAATGACGACTTGCCGAATTTCCGCTCTTCGGAGCATTCGGTTTGAGGGTAAGGGTTCAAGAGAAGTTTGCCGGGAGAGGGGCTGGGCCAGTTGAACAGAGAGAAGTGAACGTGGAATCGATTCACCGCTCGAGTCGCTCAGTTGATTCCTCGCCAGATCATTGATGACACGAAGGGCGTCAAGCGAGGTGATTCGGTTGTCTGCGTTTTGATCAAAAAAGAGATTAGGCCACGAAGTCACGCTGCCCACCGCAATGACGTGTTGATCGAGAGGACTCGAGTAACGTCTTGCTGCAAGTTCGTTGATGATGCGCAATGCGTCGCCCGCGGTGACACCACCGTCGTTATTGATGTCGCTGCCTAGGAGGTAGTTGTGCCAGTGGTGATTGGTTTGGATAAATATTTCGACGGTGGAATCATCTAATTGGTAACTCGGAACGAGCCATTGCTCGCCTACAAGTTGTGGTTCTTTGAGACGCCACTGATCGCGATCGATCATGCTGATCGTGTCGCCATCTGACAGATGAATCGTGACACCGGTGGCGTTAGGATTGAGTCTCTTTATCGCTTCGGTGCTGAGAATCAGGGTTTGCGAAGTGGTAGAGCTGAGATGGAGAGTTTGAAAGTTGGCGACAGCAATTGAGCTGCCTGCTGTTAGGTCAACTGTTGTACGGGAGCCTGTCCAATGCGCGGTGTTGTTGCCCAGGTTCCCATCGATGGAAAGCAGCGGTTCGCCCAATATCGACTCGGGCTCGAGGTTGATTGTAAGGTTCTGACTAACCGTGGATCCGGTGATCAAGAGGCGGCCAATTTGATTGATTTGCGAGGAAAAACTATCCACCACTCCTTGCTGAAAGAGAAGACTCTCCTGATCAAATTCAAGGTTGGCGTCAGAAGCGAGCCAGTCAATTTGGGCCTCGGATTGTGTCGACGACTGCTGAACCTCAACGATGTAATCTTCCACCTCGCCATCTTCGGCTGGACCAAATGGGCTGAGGTTGCCTGCGGAGCTGAGTCGGAATCGGGAAAACGTCGTGCTTAATTCCAGACCTGCGGGAACCAGAAAACTGAGGAGGTTCAAACCGGTCTGACTCGTCGCGCTTTTTAGGATTTGTTCGCCGGCGTCGAGCCAGTCACCATCATGGTTGAAATCGATCCACGCATCGACCAAACCAACTCCACTACTTTCGATCGCAACGCTTGCAATATTTGTGGCATCGGGGCTCGAAGCCAGTGTGGTTAGGAACCATACCCCATCCTCATCTTCGCCATCGCCGCTTGCGTCTGCTGACACGAATCCATCGAGATCAAAATCAATCTGTGATCCAAGATGCAGAGGCGACGGGCGATGCCGCGCACCGTTGCTCTCCAGTGCGACTGGGTACTGGGATACAGCGTCGCCAAAATCGAACGGCCCCACTATGTTTAGGTTCACCTCAACGCTTGTTTCGTTCCCGGAGTCATCTGTCGCCGTGAAGGTCACTGAGGTGTTGCCGATTGGGACTTGATCTGGCGAGGCTCGGAAAGTCAGCGATCGATCCGCGATATCGCTCGCGTATTGGTTTAGTGTGGGAAGTGAATCAAGATTCCGAAGGTCGGCTCCGCCGGAGTGATTAACGCTTAGCTGAAAGGTGGTCGGCAGCGTGAAAGTCGGTGGAGTTGTGTCTTGAATTAGAACCGAAATGGTCTTGGTGGATTGATTACCGCTGAAGTCGGTTGCTGTGAAGGTAAGCGTGTTGGAGCCGAGCGGTAGGTGGGTCGGCGCATCATGAGTAATCGTTGGACTCAGGTCGACTTCATCGACTGCGGCCATTTCGAGAATCATTTCAGCAAACGGGTAGCCGTTGTGAGAGGTGGCTTCGATTGTCTGGGTTGGCGGTGAAACATCAAGCGTCGGTGGAGTGGTGTCAACGATTGATAACGTGGCGGTTCGTTGGGTTTCGTTACCGGACTGATCCACCGCATGTAACTGAATCAGATGATCGCCGAGGGAGTAGTCGTTGGGCAGCGAGTAGCTGAAAGTAGGATTAGGGTCGAGTTGGTCGGTGACGGTTATCGAGTCGATAAATTGATAAAGTGGTTCGAGGGACCCGGTGTAACCATCGGGTGAGTCTGCTTCAAGAGTAAGGCCAGAGGGAGCGTGAATGACAGGTGGTAGGTTTTCTCGGATGCTAAAACCAATGTCCGTCAGGATCGCCTTCTCCAGCAGTGTTAGCTCTTGTGGTACCTCGCGGTCCACCAGGGTATGTGACATGAGGTGGGTGATGGGGGCGAAGATAAAATCTTCGTTGGGGTAGCCCTCGCTATCGAGGTGGGCAACACTTGATTCAAGGCGGAATGTTGAAGGGGAATAAAGTGGTACCCGTCCACCGTAGACCGACTTTGCAGTGGAGCCATCAAAAAAGAGACCTGCATCGGGACCTTTACCGCCAGTGCTGTGGGTTGCCCACGCCGGAATGTTCATTTGGAACGCATTGAGTGAATTCGGATTGGCTTCAATTAATCGGTTCCCGTTTACATCGGATATGAATCGGTCGAACATCGACCAAGATCCTGGTGTGAAGATTCCGTCTCCGCTATCGTCGCTGCCATTGGCGCTGGTCGCGCTGGTGAAGCCCAATGTATGCACGAGCTCGTGGATGATTACCGCTTGGAAATCGATTTCATCATCTGCGATGCCATTGGTCGGATCGGTTTGATAACTGAACACGTCGTCGTCGCCAAAGAAATAAATATCGACGTGGCCGTCAGAGTCATCACCGTTATGGTCATCGCCAGTGAGTATTTTGTGCGGGATCAGGTGGTGAACGAAGCCGCCAGCAGGTGGTCGGATGCCTCCCTCGGAACTTGCTGTGCCGATCGCCGTGCCGTCAAAAGCAAATGCGTTGACATCCATCTCGATAACGGCGTCATGGAGGAGCCAGCTTCCAAGGCGACTTGCGGCTGATTCCAAAGCGGCGCGATAAGTCGGGCCTTGGGTGGGGTGGTTGAATCCGACTGGGTCGCCCGACAAATAATTGAATTCAAAACTGACGGCGAGCAGATCACGCTTTTCAAGACTCTCAAGCTGCAGACGTCGAAAGCAACGGCCGTTTCTAATCGTGGCTCGGCTGGTCATGCAATTTGTGGGGGTGATGGAATTATTTTGAGCCACATCTGTGTGTAGCCTTCCGTTGCGACCACCACGCTCGGTTTGGTGTAAACTATCGCCTGCGTGAGATAATATGTTTTACTGGAAGTAGGCTTGAAGAGTCAAAGATGATCGTTGGTTTCTTAAATCGGTTTTCGTGGTTCGCTTGGATTGGTTTCGGGTTTTTGCTGTGCGGAGATGTGGAATCCACCGCAGATGCTGCCGATACAAAATATCCCAACATCGTCTTCATCTTAGCGGATGATCTCGGTTACAGAGAGATGGGGTGTTTCGGTCAAGAAAAGATCAAAACGCCAAACCTTGACCGACTCGCAACACAAGGGATGAAGCTAACGCAGCACTACAGCGGCAACGCCGTCTGTGCTCCATCGCGGTGTGTCTTGTTGACCGGTAAACATCCGGGGAACGCATTTGTGCGTGCGAACAAGTCCACGCCACCTGAGGGGCAATGGCCGATCCCAGAGGATGAGGTAACCATTGCTGAACTTCTCAAGCAACAGGGCTACGTTACCGGTGCCTTCGGTAAATGGGGGCTAGGTGGACCGACATCAACTGGACGGCCCATGAATCAAGGTGTTGATCGATTCTTCGGCTACAACTGTCAAGCACATGCTCATAGCTATTACCCATCGTACCTGTGGGACAACGACCGGCATGTCATGTTAAAGAATGAGCCGGAGGTTCCCGGCCATGCCTCACTTGCGAAGGGCGCGGATCCTGCTGATCCTCGCTCCTATGATGTCTTCAAAGGGCAAGACTACGCTCCGGATCGAATTCATGAGCAAGCATTGCAGTTCATTCGTGATCACCAAGATGAGCGTTTCTTTCTTTACTATCCAAGTGTGATTCCACATGTGGCCTTGCACGTGCCGGATGAAGATTTGAAGCCATATTTGGATCTGGGGTGGAAGGATCCGCCGTTCACGCGTGGTGCCGGATACGGTTACACGCCTCACTACACACCTCGCGCGGCTTACGCAGCAATGATCACTCGTTTGGATCACTACGTTGGGAACGTGCTCCGGACTTTGGATGAACTTGGTCTGGCCGATAACACCCTCGTTGTTTTTAGTAGTGACAATGGCACGACTCATTTGGATCAGGAAGTTGATTACCGATTCTTCGAAAGCGTTGGCGAACTGAGAGGTTTGAAGGGTTCGCTTTACGAGGGCGGTGTTCGCGTGCCAACACTGGTACGGTGGCCTGGGAAAGTAGCGCCGGGTACTTCACGTGACTTTGTTAGTGGGTTTGAGGATTGGATGCCAACCCTTCTGGACGCGGTCGGGGCCGTGGGTTCGGTGCCCGAAAATATCGATGGGATTTCGCTGTTGCCAACCTTGCTGGGTAAGACACAGGCAGAGCGAGATTATCTTTATCGGGAGTTTCCGAGTTACGGCGGTCAACAGACAATCCGAGTCGGCGACTGGAAAGCAGTTCGGCAGAATATGTTCAAAGGGCATTTGGAGGTTGAACTTTATAATTTGGCGCAGGATGTGAGCGAGTCAAAGAATGTTGCTAAGGATCATCCTGAGTTAGTGAAGGAACTCACCGAAATGATGAGTGCCGTTCGAACGCCCTCGAGTGAGTTTCCTTTATTGCCGATCGATCCAAAGCCAAAAGCAAACTAGGCGAGCTTTGACGTCTAACACGTGTGCCGAGCAATGTTTAACGCACCTTTTCGACGATTTGCATGACCCGTTGTTGAGCGAGAACGAGATGAATCGAATTCAGCTTGCGCTTCTTCGCATGATTCACGCGTTGACCAGCGTGTGCGGTTCGTTCAGCGTCGCTGGTTTGTTGTCAGTTGCGTTGTTCCCAACTAGGTCGGCTGTGTTGCCGATCCGATTCGCTCTCGTTTTTGCCTGGGTTTCGCACTTTTTTGTTTGTGTACCGCATTGCGCCGCAGATAACGCCGTAAACGAGGGGGCGTTCTTCATCGAGCACGTTGCTCCGATCTTTGCGGAGCATTGTCTGCGGTGCCACGACGGTAGTGGGGAGAGCGATGTGTTGTTGGTCACCGCGGATGACTTGATGAATCATCAATGGATCATCGCCGGGGACTATGCCAGCAGTGAGTTGCGGAATCTTGTCGGGGGGGCAGATCCCCGAATGCCTCCCGAAGGTGATCGCTTAAACCAACAGGAATTGGAGACGCTGCAAGCTTGGGTCGATGGCGGAGCGTTCTGGCCTGAAGGGTACCGTCTATCGGTGGCAGGTAGAGCCGATGAGACATGGTGGTCCTTGCAACCGGTACAGGATATTACATCTCTGCGTTCTGAATTAGGACTTGGCAAGTCTGCATTTTTAGATGCGTTGATCGAGCATCGATTGGAGGAGCAAGGGCTAACACGCAGTCCGCGTGCTGACCGGCGAACACTGATTCGTCGTCTGGCTCACGACTTGTGGGGCTTGCCGCCTACGCCGGAGCAGGTGCAGCGATTCGTTGATGATCGTGATTCCGCCGCGTGGGAGCGATTGGTCGATCAAATGCTGGACTCACCCCATTATGGTGAACGCTACGCAACCCATTGGCTCGATCTCGCTCACTATGCCGATACGCATGGCTTCGAGCGAGATCAGCGAAGGCCAAACGCGTGGAGATACCGAGATTATGTCATTGATTCATTGAACGCCGACAAGCCTTACCCGCAGTTTCTCACCGAGCAGATCGCTGGGGATATTCTTTGGCCTCAGGATCCAGACGCGGTGGTTGCGACAGGCTTCCTGTCCGCCGGGCCTTGGGATTTCGTTGGGCAGGTTGAAACCAAGAGTCCGGTTTTGCGACGATCCTCTCGCGTTCTCGATCTCGACGACATGGTGACTCAGGTAATGACCGCGACCATCGGGATGACGGTCCACTGTGCTCGATGCCATGATCATAAGCTCGACCCAATCAGTCAGGCAGAGTACTACCAATTGCAAGCCGTGTTCGCGGGAGTCACTCGAGGCGACAGATTGATATCCCAAGCTGCAATGAAGAGTTATGAGACGCAAAAGAAGGAACTGTCCGATCGGCGGCGGCAGGCTTCTCTGCATCTAGGTAGGCTCGAAGGGCGAGGTCTTTCTTTGGCTGACATCGTGGGAGGCGGTGACGGTCTTGGTGGAGGTGAGTTTCGGGTTGGTATCGATCCGCGAACCGCGAAGGTGCAGCGAAGGGATTTCGGTAGCCTTGGAAACGTGGTGGTGAATCACTTCTCCACCTCGGATCATTCCTTTATTGATGGTGTATTCATTGCCGATGGAGGTGCTGATGGTCAAGCGATTGAGATCAGTTCCTCGGGGACAACCATCAAGGGTTTACCCAAAACTTCGGGGATGGCATGGGATGCCATCAGGAACGGGCCGGTAGCAAGTCAGCATTCACCCGCCTTGGACGGAATCGACTTTACGACATCAGGTCATGACCTTCTCGGCTTGCATGCCAATGCAGGGGTGACCTTTGATCTGACCGCACTGCGTGAGGCAATCGGTCAGCCTGAACTGCTATTTCAAACGCAGGTTGGCTATTTTGGTTCCGATGGTGATTATCAGGCCGACGCGTGGGTGGCCGTTGATGGCGAGATTCTATGGAAGCATCGGGAGCTCAAACGGGCAGACGGTCTGCAGTCTTTGGACTTGGAAATTTCGGCTGACGCAAAATACTTGACGCTGATTGCGACCGATGGGGGTAACGGGTACGCGCACGACCAAATTGGCTTTGGTGATGCGCGCTTAATGGGGAAGGAGAAACCGCATCTAACTGATGCGGACATAGAGACAAAGGAGTTACTGACCTCGGAGATGACTGAGATTGAGCAAGCGATTGAATCTCTCGGTCCACCACCTCGTGTGTACGGTGTCGTTTCAAAGGAGGTGCCTGACGCGATACGGTCCCTGAGACGCGGTGATCCTGAGTCGCCTTTTGGTGAGCACCGGTCGCCAGGCGCGCTGGGATGTGTTGGCGAGCTGGATTCAACATTTGGTGACCAGGCGATGCCTGAAGGAGAACGCCGAGTGGCGTTGGCTAAGTGGATTTCTGACCCGAGGCATCCGCTCACTTACCGAGTGATCGCAAATCGAATTTGGCTTTGGCATTTTGGTCGTGCTTTGGTTTCAACGCCGAGTGACTTTGGTGCTGGGGGCGCATCACCCACGCACCCAGAATTGTTGGACTGGTTGGCCGCAGAGTTGAAGCGTTCTGGGGGGTCGCTAAAGGCACTTCATCGCATCATCTTGCTCAGCGAAACCTATTGCCAAGAGAGTGCGGAAAGTGCAGGTTCTGAGGCTTCAAGTCACGACGCACTCAATGAATTGCTTTGGCGGCAGAATGCTCGGCGATTGTCTGCCGAAGCGATTCGCGATTCGGTGCTTGCAGTCAGTGGTAACCTGAATACGCAACGGGGCGGACCCGGCTATGAAGATTTTGATTACACCGAGGCTTATGCGCCGATTTATCAGTACAAGGTTGCGGATCAACCTGATCTCTGGCGGCGGAGTATTTATCGCTATGTCGTACGTACGACCCCAAATGAGTTTCTTACTACATTTGATTGCCCTGACCCGGCTAGCCTAACAC
>JAKMEW010000343.1 GCA_022425745.1 Rubripirellula sp. | reverse complement strand
TTCGCTGGCGGGAGATGATGAGTCAGGGCAAGTTCACGCCGGTGCCGACGACAATGCAAGTGGTGTAGCAGCCATGCTAGAAATCGCTCAGTATCTTGCTGCCGAAAGATCAAAAGGTGGACTTCGCAGTCGTCGTGATCTCATCGTGGCGGCATGGAGCGGAGAGGAGCTTGGGTTATTCGGATCCAAGGCTTTTGTTGAAGATTTTTATGAGTTGTATCCAAACGCTAAACGCCCCGAGAAAAAGGCTAATAAAGATGATGAGGTTGAAGCAGCTCATTCACACGGAGCTTCCTCGGATGAGGTGGCTTTGACCCAGGCGGTAGCTGCTTACTTGAATTTGGACATGGTTGGACGCTTGCGGGAGAAGCTCGTTATCCAAGGCATTGGGTCTTCCCCCGGTTTCGAAGGTGAAGTGCAGCGTCGGAACTTACCTGTCGGATTGCCGCTGCAGTTGGACAAAGCCAGTTCTCGCTTACCGACTGATACCTCTGCTTTCGTTGGCCGACAGGTTCCCATTCTTTCGGCTTTCACCGGAGCTCACGAGGATTACCACACACCTCGCGATACCGCTGATAAACTCAACTACGAGGGTGCTGCAAAAATAGCGAATCTTATGGCGTTGTTGACAAGAGGTTTTTTAACTTCGGACAAGCCGCCCGTCTTTGAACTCAATGAGGGGGCGGCCGCTGGTCAAGATGCCCCCAGAGCAAGGTTAACGGCGTACCTTGGAACCATTCCTGATTATGTTGCTGGAGACGTCAAAGGATTGAAGCTTAGCGGGGTTTCCAAGAATGGGCCGGCTGCAAAGTCAGGTGTCCAAGGTGGCGATGTTATCGTGCAGCTCGCCGGCAGAAAAATCGAGGACATTTACGATTACACCTACGCCATCGAGGCTCTTAAGATTGGTGAGGAGGTGACAATTGTGGTGCAGCGAGGTGACAAGACCGTCACCATGAAAGTCACTCCCGCTGCACGGGAATAGTAGGGCTTAGTACCGTGAAGAGTGATCGATGCTTGCTCGCCGGACACACTTTGGCCCGTAATTTGATGAGCCAGATTAAAAGTGGCCTGGTAATTGCATTCAGTGGAACAATTGTCCTGTGTGGACTGTCTAAATGACTTCAATGACTCTGTTTCAACAACGAGGAATTAGGAAATGATAGCTGCTTACTTGTTGATGTTTGGGGCCATGCTTTTGGGGTTCTTCGCACAATTCCGTGTCAAATCTGCGTTTAAGAGAATGAGTCAGGTTCCGGCAGGGTTGAGCGGGGTGCGTGCGGCGCGGCAGATGCTCGATCGAGAAGGTTTGACCGATGTTGGAATTGAAGAGATCGCTGGAGAATTGTCGGATCATTACGATCCTCGCTCAAAGGTGCTCCGGCTAAGCTCGAAGGTCTATCACGGGAATTCCATGGCGGCAGTGGGAGTGGCATGTCATGAGGCTGGGCACGCCTTGCAGGACGCTCAGAGCTACGCACCGCTTGTCATTCGAAATCTTGCCGTTCCAACTGCTAATTTCGGTTCTGGGACCGGAATGTTTCTCATCATGATTGGTTTATTTACCGGTATGACTGGGCTAATGATGTTGGGTGTGATTTTTTTTACTGCAGTGGTAGCCTTCCAGATTATCAATCTGCCGGTTGAATTTGATGCTAGCAGTCGTGCACGTCGAGCATTGGTCGCTCAGGGGATGATTGCTCCAAATGAGGAGCACTATGTGGCGAGTGTCTTAAACGCTGCGGCTTTGACCTACGTGGCAGGGACGATTCAGTCAATCATGACGCTTGTCTATTACTTCCTGCTCGCAAACGATGATTGATGCACACTACGTGCTCGGATTCCACCTAGGTGCTCGGAGTCCAGTCGAGTCCGAGGTCGAGGGAGGTCGCTTGGTGAGTCAATGCACCGCTACTGATCCGATCAACGCCTGTGGCCGCAATCCGCCGAATCGTTTCCATTCGAACGTTGCCTGATGCTTCAAGCTGCACCGAGGCAGCGAGCTGGTTACGTAGCTTTACGGCGGATTCGAGATCCGCCAAGGTAAAGTTGTCCAACAACACGATGTTGGGATGTTCCGGTAGTACTTGTTGAAGTTGATCCAGTGTGTCCACTTCCACTTCAACAATGTTGGGGGTGGGCATCGAGTTCACTTGGCCGTTTCGCCAACTGACGGCCCGTTTGGTTGCGTCTACCACCGAGAGTGGTTTTGCGGCAGTGCCGGCAAGCGCGAGGTGGTTATCTTTGATCAAGAATCCGTCGTGAAGACCCGTGCGATGATTGTGAGCTCCACCACAGCGTACTGCATACTTTTCCAGCAACCGCCAGCCAGGAGTTGTTTTCCGCGTGTCGTAAAGTCGAGTGGTCGCGCTGTCCATTTCATTTACATACCTGGCCGTTAGGGTCGCAATCCCGCATAACCGAGAGATGAGATTCAAGATGGTGCGTTCAGCGGTTAGCAAGTCGCGAACATTGCCGCGGAGCCGGATGAGTACCTGTCCTGATTCGAAGGTTGAGCCATCTTCGAGGAGACATTCTGCAAGTAAATCTGCTTCAAATTCGCTCAGGATCCAAGGAACCGCGACGAGGCCAGCGGCGGTGCCACCTTCTCTTGCCACCACCGAACACGATCCGGACTGATCGGGTTGGATCAAGCAAACCGTCGTCCAGTCAAAAGATCGACCAAGATCTTCGTGTATCGCGAGTCGAACCAATTGACGTGTTGCCTGCTCTAAGTCCTGATCCGCCAATACCTCGCGATAATCGTTGCTGTTCTCAATCGGTTCATCCATGTGTTTTAAGTATTCGTGGTTTGAAGAAACGATTCGTGGGCAAAGTTGGAAACCAGCTTCTTGTAACAATTCAGATCCTAGCAGACTTTTTCTGTCGTGCGATTAGGGGGAGTGTGAGACGCAGTCTAGCTTCGGTTTCTATCTGGCACACCAATCACACCTTAAGGCACCTCTGGCCCATCTCCGTCCTAGCGTTTCCATGTTTGCTGTGATTTGCCTTAAATCTCGAACTAGTGATGATTTGAAAAGTTTTATTAGAAACGAAACCGCTTTGTTGGGGGCACCACTTTGGGTAGTCACGCTCAGGAAACCGATCGCAATGGCCATCCTTACTTTCTAATTGTTGTTGTTTTGGTTTGTGCATCTCAAGGTTGGGCTTTTTGCGAGTTGGAGTGGAATCGCTATGATTCAGGTGAGAAGGGAGAAGCCATCGCCGTCTTCACTGAAAGGAAATCACGAGGGCGTTCGCTGATTGATATCGACTTGAACTCGGCGGGTGCATCAGAGTTAACACTTCTGCCAAAGATTGGGCCGGTGCTTGCGGAGCGGATTTTGGCGTTCAGGTCGCTGCATGGAGAATTTGAATCCATCGAGGATCTGCAGGTGGTTCATGGAGTTGGCCCAAAAATAGTGGATGTAATTCGTGGCGTTGCGGTGGTTCAGCCTCATGTTTTTGGTAATCACCGAGACGAGGTTCTAGCCAAAGTGTTAGACTGATTTTGGTCGTCTCGTGTGGATGCATTCCTGTTGGGGTGTGTCGTATTGACGAGAAGTTGGTTGGAATGGAGTTCTCCTTAGAACCGCTAACGGCTTGTTCTGTTTTTCTTTCTCCTGATCATTCACTGCATCTGCCCCAATCGAAATTTGATGTCTAGTTTTTTATCCAGCGGTGAATCCAAGGATGCATCGCTTCCGGGTGTCTTCAAGTTGCAGCAGCCATTCCCACCTGCCGGTGATCAGCCACAGGCGATTGAATCATTGACCAAGGGTTTTCGCGACGGACGTTCTGCTCAGGTGTTGCTCGGTGCGACGGGAACAGGCAAGACTTACACCATGGCCAATGTGATTGCGAATCTCGGGAGGCCTGCCTTGGTGTTGAGTCACAATAAGACGTTGGCAGCTCAGCTCTACAGCGAATTCAAGGAGTTCTTTCCAGAGAACGCCGTCCACTACTTTGTTAGCTATTACGATTACTACCAACCGGAAGCCTATATTCCGCAGAGGGATGTTTACATTGAGAAAGATGCGTCGATCAATGAGGAAATTGATCGGTTGAGACTAGCGACTACCAGTTCATTGGTCAGTCGTCGGGACGTTGTCATCGTCGCTTCGGTTAGCAGTATTTATGGATTGGGGTCGCCAAAAGATTACAAGGAATTGATTGTTCCTATTCATCGCGGCGAACAGGTCCGTCGTGATCACCTCCTGATGAAGTTTGTTGAAGTTCTTTACGAGCGAAATGATGTTGCTTTTGAGAGAGGCAAGTTCAGGGTTCGCGGGGATTCGATTGAACTTTGGCCGAGCTACGAAGAGTTTGCTTACCGGATTGAAATGTGGGGGGATGAGATTGAGCAGATTTCGATCATCAAACCCGTCTCAGGGGAAACCATTAGGACACTCGATCATGTCTACATCTATCCAGCGAGACATTTTGTGATGCCGGAAGACAGGGTTCAGCAGGCATTGAAGGTGATTCGACAAGAGCTGGCTGAGCAACTGGAGGTGTTTCAATCGCAGGGTAAATTACTCGAGGCTCAAAGATTGGCAGCAAGAACCCGCTTTGATCTTGAGATGCTTGCTGAGGTTGGGCACTGTCCGGGGATCGAAAATTACAGTCGCCCACTATCAGGCAAACCACCCGGCGCGACCCCGGATACCCTCTATGATTTTTTTCCGGACGATTTCGTTACCTTTGTTGATGAGTCTCATGTGACGATTCCGCAGGTCAGGGCGATGTATGCGGGTGATCGGAGCAGGAAAGAAACCCTGGTTGGACATGGTTTTCGGTTGCCCAGTGCTTTGGATAATCGGCCACTTAAATTTGAAGAGTGGGAAAAGCGAACGCAGCAGATCTGTTTTGTGAGCGCAACGCCTGCCGATTATGAGCTTGAGAGAACGCAGGGCGAAGTGGTTGAGCAGATCATTCGTCCGACGGGCTTGCTCGACCCTATCGTTGAAGTGCTTTCTGCGCGTGGTCAGGTGAAGCACTTGCTTGATGAGATACGCATCCGGGCGGAACGCGATGAGCGGGTTCTTGTCACTGCTCTCACCAAGCGACTTGCTGAAGATTTAGCGACGTTTTTTCAAGAGCAAAATGTGCGGTGCCGCTGGCTTCACAGCGAGTTAGATGCATTTGAGCGAGTTGAGCTCCTTAAAGATCTTCGAACAGGTTGCTTTGATTGTCTCGTGGGAGTCAATCTGCTTCGAGAAGGTCTTGATCTACCTGAAGTTTCGCTCGTTGCCATCTTGGATGCGGACAAGGAGGGCTTTCTGAGAAGTGAAACAAGCCTCGTGCAAACGATCGGACGCGCCGCTCGAAATGCTAATTCAAAGGTGATTTTGTATGCTGATAAAGTAACAGAGGCGATGCGATTTGCGATCGATGAGACAGAGCGTCGTCGCGCCATTCAGCACAAGTACAATGAAGAGCACGGTATCACCCCTCAGACTGTACGAAAGGCGGTGAAAGCGGGGATTGAGACGGATGCGGCAAAGCGTAGGCAGACAGCGGTTGCAGCACAGGAGACTGCGGAGTCCCAGTACATCACAATTGAGTATGTTGATTCAGTGGAACGCGAGATGCTTGCTGCAGCCGAAGCTCTAGAATTTGAGAAAGCGGCATCACTGCGCGATCGAGTTGTGCAGCTCAAAGAAAATCTTGGTAAGCCACTCAGCGAGGTCGAGTTCTCAAAAAGCCAAGCGGACAGCGGTCGTCGAAAACGTGGACGAAAAGGTTTACGCCCAAAGCAAGGAGGAACAAAGGTTCCTCGACCCAAAAAACACTAGAGCGCTAACATGCTTGGTTACTGCGTTGTGCGTGCTGGTATTAGGCTGCTCGTTTTTGTCGTTTGAGTTGTTTTCGTAATCGTCGACGTTCTGATTTGTTCATTGATCCCCAGTCGATGTCATTCTCTTTAAGCACTTCGTCTTCTGAATTCTCGTTACCTGCTTCCACGTTATCGTCAACGATGGATTCAAAGACCGGGATTTCTAGCTCTTCCTCTTCTGAGATGGGAGACGCTTTCGCAGGTGTGTCTTCATGATTGATCGGGTCATCTGATCGATGCTTTGTTTTGAACCAACGTCGTTTGATTTTGTTGTTTGTCAGTTCTTGGTTTTCCGTGGAGTCATCATCTTGTTGAAGATTCTCTTCTGAGGTGACTGCAGCAGAGCGTGTGGCCTGCGATGCATGGATTCGATTCGCTCTGGTGATCTTTATCAAAGCGATCAGTGACATCGGAGAAAAACGTCTTATGAATCTGGCAACTAAATCAGCAGATTTTTGACGTCCAGGTGATTCATTGAGGGAAGCATCATCAGCTGAAGTTGTGCTGATTTGTGAGTGGCTCTTCAACTCGGTTTCAATGGTGTCAATTTCGCGAACTTGCCGGTAGATTTTTCGTAGGTAGATCACCAAAGAAACAAAAATCGCATTCATTCCGATCAGACTTGAGCAGGTAGCGATTAGCCAGAAACCGGGCGTGGATATCTCAACCGGACGCCACGCTTTGAATTCAGAGATGCACAGCAAAACGCATCCCACGATAAGGAAGGATGCGGCATACCGGTTTCTCCTGGTTTCCAAGAACAAGCGAGTGGCGAGTCCTATTCCAGTAATGTCAATGAGAAGGCGAGTCCAATCAGCTCCCGAAAGTAGAAGGCGTTGACCCAAGGCAGCGTCGATTGACGCCCCGCTCCAGCCAGCCAGATCGGTGGTTGAATTGACAACTTGCAAAGCCAGTAGCAACGCGGCGAAACGCCAGACACGATACTTGCCGCCGAAGTCGTCGTTGCGATACCGCCTTAGCTGGTAGATCATTAATGCAGCGCCCGCCGAGCAGACGGTCGCAATTAGAATCATCAATTGACCGAAACTGCTGGGATGATCAATTTTGAACGGCCTTGCGACCGCGGGGTGGTTCAGTAGGAACGCGGACGTCGCAGCCTGATGATGGCCCAAGCAGATTAGAAAAGCGATTCCAAAAGTGATCGCGATTAACCCAAGAAGACTTCCGCGGTGAATCGGTACGAGCGAAAACCAGCGTGAGCGAAGACGCCGTTTGACACGGGAGCCATATGCATCTTGGGGACGCCGAGCGGATCTCAATTGATGAGATTCTTTCGGTGACAAATCTTCTCCGTCATGCGCGTCAGGACGCATGGAGCTGAACAAGACTCTCCTTCGGCGATCAATGCTACGTCGCTCGATCGTCATTTGCCTGAACTTTCTCCGAGAAGACAAATATCCAAAGGGTGGCGACTCGTCAGCCAACGCGGGTAAGGAGCTTCAACCCGAAACCCCACACAAAGGGCAAATTGCCCAAAAGGACCTACTAGGCAACTACGAACCCGAGTATCTCGAGTCTTGAATCTTCGTAGGTCAATCTAGTCACAAATCCCCACATACATCGTCATCGGTTACCTAAGATCACCGACACTAGAAAAAGAGCGGACAAGCCGTCAATGTTGCGAAATTGATATCAAAATGACGTCATCAAAGATTGCGAGTCATCTTTCGAGTTTAGCGTTTTGTCTAGAAATCTCGGTCTTGGCACGGTGCCGTCACTACTTTGCAAGGCTTGAGAGGCTTGCCCCGTGAGAGTGAAGTTAGACGAAGACACTTAGAATTGTGATCGCAAGGATTGCAAAACCCGCTGCAATCTTGCCAAATGTCCCCAGCGTACGGCCCCAGAACGCAGCCTGTCCGATCGCCCAGGTTTCCTGCCATGCCTTGCCTTCGGAACGCTCGCCGTAGATCGCTCCGGCCATCGCGCCAAGTCCGGCGAAAAGAATGGCTGCAATGATGGGACCGACGATCGGTATCGGTACGCCGATCACCGCACCAAGCAACGCACCACCAAAGGAGCCCACGACCGCGTAGGTTGTTGATTTGCGGCTCGCTCCGGCCCGCCTTG
Source organism: Rubripirellula sp. (assembly GCA_022425745.1). Taxonomy (GTDB): domain Bacteria; phylum Planctomycetota; class Planctomycetia; order Pirellulales; family Pirellulaceae; genus Rubripirellula. The sequence goes on along the minus strand of JAKMEW010000343.1, from coordinate 4,277 downwards.
CACCCAAAGCGCTGGCGGCAAATTCGACTCCCTCCCCGAGAATCGCTAGCATCGCTGCGATGGCTACCGTGCTGAAGCCTATCTCCGTACGTCCATCTTGAGGACCCAGCCAAGCGAAGCTCCCTAAAAGGAGAACCATGATCCAGTTCCCCGGCAACGCGACCAAGTTGCCAGCCCACGCTAAGCAGCTGAGGAGAATGATCGTTATAGCGATCCCCGCTGTGCCGATAGAATCCAGCCATTGTGTCCACTGTGTCTGGCTCATGCAGATCACGAATTGGGTGGAGAGGGTGATAAACGGCATCTTGGGCGGATCGGCTGGGGAAATGGTCGATGTCGGTCGCTGTTAGGACTGCGGCTTTCAGTTAAACATTCTCGTTCTTGGCGGTCAACACAAGCGTTTAAGAGGCAAAAGCCGCGTCCTTTCTTGGTAACTGTACCGGCTTCTGTGTCTTTGATAGGCGAGCCAGGCAAACGAAGGCTACAGAGCCAGAATGCAATGTGTTGGAGAGAGAATGGTGTCGGAAAGTCTACTAGAAACCAATGTTTTGGTCCTGAACCGATTTTTCATGGCCGTTCGAGTCATCGATGTTCGACGTGCCTTCACGCTTCTTTGTCGTGACTGTGCCGAAGTGATCGAAATGGAGGACGGGTCAATGTTTCAGAGTTATGATTTCCAGAGCTGGTGCGAGCTGAGTGAATTGACCGCCATGGATAAGCAACCTGGCGAAGAGTACTTAAAAACGGTCAGGCTAGAACTTCGCGTTCCTCGGATTCTTAGATTGACACGATTCGAAAAAATGCCAGCACAGACAGTCCGTTTCAATCGCAAAAACTTATTTGCAAGAGACGACAATACATGCCAGTACTGCGGCAAACAGGCATCGTCTTCTCAATTGAGCATGGATCATGTGATTCCCCGAGCCCACGGGGGTAGAACGTCGTGGGACAATATTGTTTGTTGCTGCCTGCGGTGTAATGGCAGAAAAGGCGGGCGAACGCCGAAGGAAGCAAGAATGAAGTTGCTTCGCCAACCGGGAAAACCGAAAGTAAATCCACTCATGGAGCAATCAATCGATGATCCTCGATATACCTGCTGGAGAACGTTTCTGCCGGTAGGTTGTAAGAGCTGATTGATTGCTTGGCATGTTGCCTTTATCAATACAAACCACATCAATACAAACCACCATGGGCTTAGATCTCAGACTCGGCTAGGACCTACCGTCGGATTTCGATTACTCGTCGGCGAGTGGTTCTTTCTTCTCGGTGAGAACTTCACATTCACCAGATTCAGCCTTGCTGGCATTGAGTTCAATGTAGCTTTTCCACTCTTCGGGAATATTGTCTTCGTGGAAGATAGCTTCCACGGGGCATTCTGGGACGCAGGCTTCGCAGTCGATGCACTCTTCCGGATGGATGTAAAGCATTTGATCACCCTCATAGAAGCATTCCACAGGGCAAACGACAACACAATCGGTGTACTTGCATCCGGAGCAAGGTTCGGCGACGACATGTGTCATAATCTCATCCTTTTACTAATTGTTTCAGGCTCTATTGGGCGGTTGCTGTCGGGCTCACAGTGCCGATCCGACCCACCTCATATCATGCGAATGAATTCTTCCGCTCACTAATGTATCGACATGACAATCACGGACATTCAACTGGATTACCAGAGAATTCACTCCATGAAGTTTATCGATAAGATTGTGGGAGGGTAGTTGTAAGTGTCGAAAAAGTGAAGCGAGATTTTTGCCGTCTCGGAGCGAGGCGGCAAGGAGTTGAATTTCTGTCGCAAGAATCCGCTAAAACCGCAGTTTTTCCCCTTTTTAAAGCTTTTTGATTCGGTGGTCGAATCAAGCCTACTGAGAGTCACGCTGCAGGGGGCCTGCGAATGCGTGCCTGTCCCCGATGCATTTGTTGGCAGCATCAGCGATTTTTTACCCACTGTGATTCCCTGGAGATAGCTTTTATTCTTCTCCAATGAGAGTGTCACTCAGTGACAGCTCGCCGACACACTTTTTTTATTCTCCACTTTGCGAATCGGTTCCCAACTTGTCCGAATTATCTTCTGAGTCCGTCACCGTGCGTCTCAAGCCGTCTCGTCAATATCCGTTTTTGGCGAGACATCCCTGGGTGCATGCTCATGCTCTCGCGGAGGCGGGCGATCAGTTAGAGATCGGTCAGGTGGTTGATTTGCTCGACCACGATGGGAATTGGATTGCAAGGGGGATAATCAACCCGAGTAGTCGGCTCAGATTGCGGCTCTACAGTTTTGATGCGTCGCTGAGGATCGATGAAAATCTTTGGCGAGACCGATTACGAGAGGCCATTCAGCGGCGCAGGCTTCAGGATGGCTTTCAGCCGGATCATGCAGAGCGACTGGTTTTTAGCGAGTCAGATTTGATTAGCGGATTGATCGTCGATCGTTATGCAAACAGCCTAGGTGTCCAGTTCACTTCTGGTGCCTTGTGGCGTTGGCACAAGACGATCCTTGACGAACTGCAAAGTTTGACCGGTTGCGAATCGATCATGGTGAGGATTGATGAGAAGACAGCGAAGCACGAAGGGATCGAGCCGGTAGAGTTTTGGTACCAAGATCGCTCGCCAGAGGGACGGGTTCACTACGTTCAAAATGATCTTCAGCTTTCAGTTGATCTCCGTGGTGGGCAAAAAACAGGCTCATATCTAGATCAGCGGCTAAACCACTCCACCGTTACCCAATACCTCAAAGGCCGGAAAATTCTCGACGTTTGTTGTTACACCGGAGGATTCGGGCTCGTGGCGGCTAAGCATGGGGCTAATGTCACATCAATTGATTCAAGTCGGACAGCCTTAGAAGAGGGTCAGAGAGCAGCGGAGCGGAATGGGATTGAGGGAATCCAGTTCGTGGAGGGGGACTGTTTCGACACCCTCAAAGCAATGGTGGAAAACGGCGAGAAGTATGAGGGTGTGATCTTAGATCCACCACGTTTTGCTGGATCACGTCACCAGATCGATCGAGCATTACGGGCATATGCGAAGTTGAATTCTTTGGCGGTCGATTTGCTTCTACCCGGTGGAGTTTTGGCGACCTGCAGCTGTTCTGGGCGAGTCTCACGTTCCGACTTTTTAAACATGTTGATGGATGTCGCGAAGAGAAAACGCCGTGATTTGATCGTGCTGGAAAATCGTGGTCCTGCGCCTGATCACCCTGTTTCTATCTCCTGTCCGGAGAGTGACTATTTGAAATGCGTGATCTTGCAGGTTGGATAAGCTGGTGGGCTGCTCGGCAATTCGAGCAACCTGTTTCTTGCCCATCTAATGGTTGGTAAATACCGACGAGGGCCCCTAAACGGGGTGTTCTTGGTCGAGTATTGGAAAAAAAACTAGCTTCTGGCTGGTTTACGGGCTACTTTTACAACTCTTAAGCGTTGAGATCTAATTCTCACTCGACCAGCTCAGTAACTTTTCGGAGACCCCAATGTCGGGCGTCACCCTCAAGATCTTACATGGCTCTGACCGTGGTAAGGTCTACGAAGATCTCCAACCGCCCTTCACGGTCGGTAGAGAGGAAGGTAACGATATCCAGCTGAATGATGAGCGGGTCAGTCGATGCCATTTCAAGGTCCAGCGGGATAAAGACAGGCTCGTCTTAACGGATCTCGACAGCACCAACGGCACGAAGGTCAACGGACTGGAATGTCAGCTTAAAATTCTGCGTCACGGTGACCTGATCTCAGTTGGACGCAGTTTGATGCTAATGGGTTCTGAAGCTCAAATCGCAGAGAGGCTCGCAGCGATTGGCGCAGAGAATTCCTCGATAGCAAGCGAACTGGGACTTTCTGGGGACTCGGCTGCTTCTCAATCCAACGAACGCGAGCCGAATTCAGCGATACCGGGAGAGGCCGTTCCGGTCATGGAATTGCCCGAGATTCCCGAAGATATGTCTCCGGGGCAGCGAGCTCAGGTGTGCGAGATTCTCGACTTCTTGCAGGGACGCCTGACGAATCTGATCAACTCAGCAAGGACCGATGATGCAAATCAGGAAGTCACGATGCGATTTGCAGAGTGGCAGCGACTTCTTGAAACCCAAACGCGACTGGTCGTGATGAGTCGTCAGGTCGCTGACCCAGAGTGGCCAACTCACTAGCGTTTCCTGCCAGGCTTTTCTGGCCGCTTAATCGACTCTCGATGTCCTCTTGAACCTCTTCACTCATTTCATGCTCAGGATCAGCAGTCTTTGGCTTGCTGCTCGGCGGTTCTGTCAATCGAGGTGATTCATGCAGCAAGCCAAAGAC
>JAKMEW010000341.1 GCA_022425745.1 Rubripirellula sp. | reverse complement strand
CCTTTGCAGATTTTGGCAACATCTGGAATGAGCTGAACACTCGCGAGAAGTCGGCGGTGCTGACGTTGCTGATCAGCCGGATCGAATTCGACGCTGACGAAAGCTCACTTTCGATTTCGATGCACCCGGCGGGCATCAAAACCTTTTCCGCCGAAGCGACCGAACAACAACAGGAGACGAATTCATGATTACGGTCAAATGTAAGGTCAACGTGAACCTGAAGAAACCCGCCAAGAAGAAGGCGGAACCGTCCGACGAACCGCCGGTGAAACGGCGCGGAAAGGTTCCCAGGATTTCTCGCTTGATGGCGCTCGCGATTCGTATGGACGAGATGCTGCGGCGTGGTGAGGCACAGGACACGATCGAACTTGCCGAGTTGGGCAAAGTCTCGCAGCCCCGTCTCACTCAAATCCTGAGCCTATCGCTGCTCGCACCCGAGATTCAAGAAGCGTTGCTCTACCTGCCCCGCGAAATGACGGGGCGTTCCAAAATTCACGAAAGGAACTTGCGTCCGATCACGAAGCAACTGTGTTGGGTCAAGCAGCGTGAAATGTGGAGCGATCTGATTCGCTCAGTCGGTCCGGCGGCGAAAGATGTTTGACGCCATATTTAGAACGCGGGTGGCGTGATTCCCTTGGCTTTGAGGGCCGCGAGGTACTTGTCTGGTTCGGCGACTAGCTTTTTGGCGCAGCCGGGGCAGCAGATGTAGACGGCTTTTCCGTTGACGTTGACTTTACCTGGGACGCCCATGCCGCCCAACGGTTCGTCCATCACGGGACAGGTTTTCTGTGCGGCGATTGCGGCAGCATCGGCAAGCGTTGATTTGAAAACGCCCTCGCGGACTTGTTCCCCTTTGGCGGTGTAGTACTTGGTGAGGTACTGGTCGGGTGAGGCTTCGACTTTCTTGGTACAGCCCGCACAGCAGACGAAGAGTGACTTGTCACCGATTGTGATCTTGGGTGGCTTTCCCATGCTGCCGAGCGGTTGGCCGCTGACGGGGCATGTGGCTTGGAGGCTGATGAGGAGTTCATCAGAGAGCTTACCGCTGGCGAGTTTGCCCATCGCGTGGAATACCAGTGGCTGGCTTCCGATGTTGGTGATCTCGACGTTCATGTGCAACGGTTGGTCGACGACTTTGGAAAGGTCGACGCCGACTCCAATCGCGAGATTCTTGAGCGTTTTGAGTTGGTAGGTGTATTCCTTCTCGCTGTCGCCGACTCGAAGTTTCAGTGTACCGGTCGCGTCGGGCGGGGCGATGGGTTGATCGTTCTTGCCAAGAATCATGAACATGATGCCTTTGTCGGCGATCACCGTTTCGACTCGGCGGTCGCCAACGGTTTGCACAGTGCCACCGTGAGGGCCAGTGGTTGAGTGGACGGCGTGTCCTGCGTGATCGTGCGCTGCGTGGTCGTGTGGTGCGGCGGCGTCTTGGGCGGTTGCGAAAGACGAAGTCGCCAGTAGCGTGGCGACTGCTATCGCGGCAGTAAATAGATGTCTCATGGGGATGCTCCGTTAGAAATTAGCTGAGGTGGTGATAGACGTGGAAGATGGCTGATCCGTATTCGTAAACAAGCGATTGCTTTAAGAGTTCGTCGTCCTCCAGCAACTCGGGGAATCGAAACTCGTCGATGATCAGCCATAGGTCCCGTGGATGATCGTTGAGTGACTGCCGGATCATTTCCAGAAAAGTTTTGGTGACCGGTTGGTCGAAAGGCGAATACAAAAAGAAGACGGTTTCGCTGCCGTCCATCTGATAGTCGAGGATGTTGGTGCAGACGACTTCGATCGAGCTTGCGGTGGGCGTGTTTTCTCGGAAGATCGCGACGTTACGCTCGGCGATCTCGCACAATGAGGGCGAGATTTCCAAGCCGACGACTTGGTCGAAGCCGTGTTCAGCGGCGAGAAGTAAAATCCGACCCTTGCCGCAGCCGACGTCGACAAAGACGCCTTCGCGAGGCAGATCGAGCTTGGCCATAATCTTGCGAAAGTATCGAGCACGCGTCGGCTTGTACTTGTCGGCGTGCTGTTTATCTTCGTCGCTGATGTCTAAGTCGTTGATCGCGACTTCGGATCGTGTGTCGAGTTGGTGTCGACGATCGAAAACGTAGTCGTCGACCACGCTCAAGACACTTTGC
>JAKMEW010000155.1 GCA_022425745.1 Rubripirellula sp. | reverse complement strand
ATCCAGCAGCTGACGGCAAGGGGCAAGAGGAATACACAAAAGAAGACATCACTGAAAACCCGACACTTGCTCAGATGACCGAAGCAGCTCTGGAAAATCTATCCGCAAATGATGACAAATTCTGGCTTATGATCGAAGCGGGTGATGTGGACTGGGCAAACCACGCCAACAATATCGATAACAGCATTGGCGCTGTCCTTGGCGGCGAGGCTGCGTTCACTACGGTAATGAACTGGGTCGACGAACATCACGCCTGGGATCAGACTGCTGTCATTGTCACTGCGGACCATGGCCACTTTTTTGTCAATCGGCAGCCTCAAGCGATTGCAAATGCGAACAATGACTGACTTTTCCCCAAAGCGTTTTAGGAAACGTGGTCGCCAAATTGAAATCTAGCAAGAACGACCGCTCGTAGTTAAACTAGCGTTTCGTCATCCACCGGAGTTCGGGAAATACGGCTAACCCTTTCATGCCGACAAGCCCCGGCCACCGGCGTGTGACACCCCATTTCCTATTTCGTTTTGCTAATGTGCGCGCCGCGATTCGCGGTTTAACACCGCATCATTTTCGAATAGCACTCATCACCGAGTCGCCTCGGTATGGAACCAGTCACACGTGAGCTCAGAATCCTCCCTTGCAAATGAGCAGTGCGCCGAAACCACCACAAAGGCTTCGGAAACGTCAATAAAATTAACCAAATGCCAAGAACTCATCGACTACCAATTCAACGACCCAACGCTGCTACACTCAGCACTGACACATGCTTCAGGTGCATCGCATCGACTTGCGAGCAATGAGCGTCTCGAGTTTCTCGGGGACGCGATTCTGGGCATGATCGTCTGCGATTGGCTTTACGAAGAATTTCCAGAATACAGCGAAGGTGATCTCACCAAGATAAAGTCTGCCGTGGTGAGTAGGCGCACATGCGGTCGTGTGGCGCAAACGCTAGGCCTTGATCACTGCCTGATCGTCGGACGCGGCGTTACCCGAAACCGAAGCTTCCCTAGGTCACTGGTTAGCGATGTCTTCGAAGCAATTATCGCTGCGATCTACCTTGACGGAGGACTGGACGCAGTCAGAACACTGCTCAAGAAGTGGCTAAGAGACGAAGTTGCTTGCGCCTTCAATAACCAAGGTGCTGGTAATTTTAAATCCTCGCTACAGCAGTTAGCTCAAAGAGATCTCGGACATACACCCATTTACAAAATGCTTCGAGAATCTGGTCCCGATCATTGCAAATGTTTTTTGATTGCCGCAATTATCAACGACACTCAGTTCCAAGGCGCTTGGGGAACTAACAAGAAAGAAGCGGAACAGCGGGCGGCTTCCAATGCACTAGCCGAACTTCAAAATGAGCCAATCCCTTATCCCGAAGATAAAAAACCAAGCGACGAATAAGAGTAGCAGTGTTGTTGAATCATGACGGTTTCACTGCCACGCGATCGATTGGTAAGACCTTTCTGCCATCAAAAATTGATGGCAGATTCTGGCTACGGTTGTTCGGAATCCATCCGGTAGCCCGTCGGTAATGCAAATGGGACAGCGACGTTTGTTCTGGAATCTATATCAAGCGTTCTCGTGCCAACATCCTCATTGACCATCACGTCGGAAGTGTTGGATGCAATTCTTTCGGAAGGCTGTCGCTGATATGTCTGATCAAGTCCAGCTAACATTTCTCGCGTGCGTTCAACGGCTTTGCGAGTTGCCTCATCATCATTTGAGATGGCTTGATACTTCATCACCTCACTAAAGTGATCGCGAGCTTGGGATAGTTGCCCCGACTGAAAACAGAGGTACGCCATATTGAAGTGAGCCACTGCTGGTTGATTATTTTCAACAAGCGTCTGCAACGCAGCCTCGCTATCTCCGTAACCAAATAAAACGCTAGCCAAATTATTGGCATATCTCGAATTTCCCGGGCTTAGTGCTAGTGCCTTTGTCAAATGCTCGATAGCCGCAGCAGTCTCACCCTGCTTGCTAAGCGTCAGACCAAGATCATTTTGCAAACCTGCTTCATCAGGTTGAGATTCTGCGGCGAGTCTGAAATATTTAGCCGCCTCTCCATAACTGCTCTGTCGGAAATGCAACCGTGCGATACTTGCCAATGCAGGACCGTGGCCCGGCTCAGCCGCTAACGCTCGAGTGTAACTATCCATTGCCTGCTTGAAGTCACCTGTCGACTCCCACAATTGGCCATTCGCGATAAAGACCTCGGCGTTGATCCGGTCAGGGCGATGTGAAAGGCTTAGAGGATCATTAGGATCCAACTGTTCTTCATCAACCTCGTCCTGATCGCGTGAAAACAGACCGGTCACCGCGCTCGTGGTACTGTTCCAAGCTCGCTTTGCTGAAGCAGAGAACCCGCCCGCTCGCTCAACAGTATCAGCAGAATCAACGGTCGAAGCGATCCGCGTTTCTGGTTCGCCAGCGGCTTGAATGATTTCGTTTGATTGGTTTGAAGAGAAAGGATTCAGGGCATTCCAAGTGGATCCAGTGGTTGAGCATCCCCCCGCGGCGACCGCGGTGATGATCGCTGCAGACGCTGCCCAAGATCGAGATCTCATTTCTTTTGTAGATTGCACCGATTGCCCCTTCGGCTGATATCCGGTAATACTCGGGTCGACTACCCATCATTTAGGGTATCGGCACACACAAGCGTCAATCTTTAGCAGAACCGAATGACCGCGATAATCGTCGCCAACACGTCTGTCTTTGATAAGAAAACTAGTTCGCTACCTGATCAGCGAGAATTCGCAGAGGATCCAATGCCGGGCTGCCCAGTTGTGCTCTGATCCGGCAGCTTTGGTGCAGCCATATGATCCAACCATTCCCGATTTATTTTCGTGGCCCAGGTACCCGAAACAGTCGGCGGAGAGACTTCAGTTACAAAGATTTCCGGCTCTAAACCATCCGAGCCGAATGCAGAAATCGCTTCTTGCACGGATAGTATTCTGGCTTTGGTTTTTTCAACCGTCTCTGCCTTAACAATAAACACTTGCCGCCTTGAAGCCGGAGCTTGTGTTGCTATCCAGTGCAATCGTCGTTGCCCCGCACTCAACAGAGCCCCATCATCGGGTCGAAAGAGGTGGTTTCCGATCGTATTGTGCAACCGCCACCCGTTAGCTTTCATGATCTCAAACGGCTTCCTCACATCCTCCACATCCGCTCTTTGGAATGGTTCGGGCCAATTGTTGTTTTGATGAAAGCCGACGTGCACACCGTGCCAGAAAGATTTCCAATCGGCGTATGAAGTGTGTTGAAGGAACCCCAACACAATTAACCCAAAGGCCAATCGCCTCAGCTGAGCGGAAAATTTCATCGCTACGAATCCCTTCGTCTATCAAAGCAATCGAGGCACTTTTCCTGCAATCAAGCCTCGCGTCAACCTTGGTATCGGCGCATCAAAATAGCGAACTTGCTATTAGTCGCCCTGACTCAAACTTCCGAAATAACCGTTAAAGTCTAAAGGTCGTCCAAATCCACTTGGTAGATTTCCCCTTCAAACTCAACGCAATCACCTTCGTAAAGTTGCTTCCTGCGTCGAGTCTCAACCTGGTTGTTTAGCATTACCTCACCAGCCTGAATTCGAACCTTCGCTTCACCTCCAGTAGCCACAAGCCCTTGTCGCTTTAGAAAATCATCGAGACGAATGGCACTCGCCGGCGATTCATCATCTCCATTACCCGCTACATTCACTTTGCGTCTCTCCCAAATTACCAACCACCGGTCCGCATACGGTACAAAATATCTTTCCGAAACCGATCAATCCATCCACGACGTGACGTCGCGACTTCTCAAGTATCCTCAGTTGTTGAGTCGCAACACAATACTCAAAAACGCAAACCTCTCGATCTTATGAATACATCGAACCCTCGACCCTGGTATCGACGCATTGGCCCCGGGCTTATCACCGCCTGCGTCGTCATCGGTCCCGGAAGTATTGTTACAAGCTCCACCGTTGGTGCGACCCACGGGTATTCCATGCTGTGGATCGTCCTACTGGCAGTTACCCTGCAGATTACCTTCATGACGCTTGCCAGTCGTCTTGGCAGCGTCGAATCACACTCCATTGGCGATATGATTCGGGCTGAAGGAAGGCCGTTTTTGGCGATTGCAGTCGGAGCCTGCGTTTTCTTTATCTCAGCAGCATTCCAATCGGGAAACAACGTTGGGGTAGCATCCGTGTTCCAGACACTACTTGAGGCTGAGGGTCTGAATAATCCATGGCTTACACCAACATGCGTAATTCTATTCAACGCGTGCGCGATCGTCTTTCTGTTCGTGTTCCGCGACCTCTACCAACTAGTCGAACGCACCATGATGTTTCTAGTCGCCATGATGCTCGTGTGCTTCACAATCAACCTGATGGTATTGAGGCCAGAACCTTCAGGAATCATGCAAGGCTTAATTCCCCGATTTGATCTCTTGGATATCAATACTCTCGGATTGATTGGGACGACCTTTGTTGTTACGGCAGCTTTCTATCAGGCGTACTTAGTTCAACAAAAAGGATGGACCCAAAAAGACGTGGACTCCGGCTTCATCGATGTTTGGATTGGTGGTGCAATTATGGGCCTAATTACAATGATGCTGATGGCGACAGCTGCAGCAGGGTTACACAGGGAGGGAGGTAGTGCGGTTAGCCTTTCGAACCCCATTGAGATTGCCAAAGCACTGGAACCGACCTTTGGCCAAACCGGGAAGCTGATCTTTTGCCTCGGTCTTTTTTCAGCGGCATATTCATCGTTTCTCGTGAACTCAATGATTGGCGGGTTTATTTTGTCCGATGGGCTTTCTCTCGGTTGTGCCGCCACAAGCAAGTGGCCGAGGTTATTTACCACTCTTGCGTTACTTGTGGGAATGTTCGTCGCACTTGCGTCGATGGTTTTCGGCCTTGATCCAGCGCCAACCATCATTGCGGCAAACGCCGTCACAGTAGTTGGTTCTCCACTCATCGCTGTTGTGATTGCTTGGCTTTCTCGCAAGAAAGGCGTTTTCCGCCGATCCGCTTCGGGCTTCCTAATGCAGTCTTTTACCTCTTTAGGGATTGTCATGTTGCTAATCATGGCACTTAGGACTGCCGTGGTGACAATCCCCAACAAGATCAATCGGTACCGCAACCAAGTAACTGAGCAAACCATGGAAACCCAGTCGGATCACACGTCTGTTCGAGAAAGCATCGACCACCAAACATCCGAAGAGAAGTGAAGTCTAGCGATTGGTACACGACGAGATCGGAACAGATGATTCATATCCAAAAACTCGAACAAGAGCACTTAACGGAGGCGCTCGAACTCTGCCGAGAAAATGGCTGGAACCAGCTCCACCAAGACTGGATGAGAATCCTTCGCTATCAGCCTGATGGCTGCTTTGCCGCGTTTAGTAAAGGAAAGCTACTCGGAACAGTTACTTCGACCAGTTACGGGACGCAACTTGCGTGGATTGGAATGATGTTGGTGCATTCCGAATATCGGCGCAGCGGGATAGGCCAAAGGCTAATAGAAACTTGCCTTGAATTCCTAGAACACCGATGCATCAAAACCGTCCGACTCGACGCTACACCAATGGGATATCCACTCTACAAAAAATTTTCTTTTCAATCAGAACTCAAGTTGCGGCGTTGGCATCGCAAATCCGATCGAGCAGTCAAGAAACCGGGGGAAGCAACAACCGGTCTAACCACGTCCGGTAGCGATCAACTTTTTGACACGCATAAATCGCTTGATCAAACTGCTTTCGGTTGTGATCGTGAAGAATGGTTAAATCGAGTCCGCAACGATAGCCATCTGATCTGTCATGAAAACGGATTCGGCATGATAAGAAGTGGGTATCTTGCTGATTACCTCGGTCCAGTATGTGCACCCAATCAGGTGATCGCTCAAAGACTCATTGAACGCTTGGTCAGTCAGACCGAGCGCGATATCTTTTGGGATATTCTTGTTGATAACCGAATAGCCGAGTCAGTGGCACAAAAACTTGGGTTTGTAGCAGTCCGCGACCTGACTCGTATGTATCGGGGTGAGCGACAATCATGCGTTGAACCAAACATTTTGTACGGCTTGGTGGATCCTGCGGTCGGTTGAAAACTTGGGAAAGTTCACGCAAGACCGGTGAAAACGAGTTTGTTTCACTTAGTTTGATGATCTTGGTTTGATATGATCTCAACCCACTGCTTAGCGATCTTTCCTCAGAACACAGCGTCTACTTTCAGTTTGCATGTGCACGGACCAAAATCCTAACAAACCAGCGGATAGCTCAACGATTTTCCCGCCACTGATTCACGACGTTGTGGTCCTGACAGGGCCGACCGCCTCCGGTAAATCATCTTTGGCTGTTGCTTTGGCAAAAAAAATCAACGGAGAAATTCTCTCCCTAGATTCGATTACAGTCTATCGAAACATGGATATCGGCACTGCTAAACCCAGTCGTGAGGAGCGACAAGGAATCCGACATCACTTGATCGATCTGGTCAATCCGAACGAAGACTACAGCGTCGCTTGTTATCTCAAACAGGCACATCAAGCTGTTGAACAAATTAGGAGCAGAAGGAAAAAACCGATCTTTGTTGGCGGCACACCAATGTTTCTTAAAGGCATCCTTCGAGGATTCAACCCAGGTCCTCCCGCAGACTGGAACTTTCGTGAGTCGGTAGAAAAGGATCTCAAGGAATTTGGACCTGAAGCACTTAAGGCTCGTCTGCGCCAAGTTGATCCGCTTGCAGCTCATCGAATCCATCTCTCCGACACTCGAAGGATGATCCGAGCATTAGAGTTTGCGAAGATTACCGGTTCGCCAATTAGTCACCAACAAACACAATTTGAAAGCACCTACACCGCTCAGGAGTGCAACGTTTTTACGCTGGCATGGCCTCGAGATGTACTGCACCGTCGAATCAACCAACGGGTAGAAAAAATGTTCCAAATAGGTTTGATTGACGAAATTAAACGACTAGTAGAGCAATTCGGCGCACTCTCGCGTACAGCTCGCCAAGCTGTCGGTTACAGGGAAGTCCTCAACGGTTTAGCCGAAGGCCAAAGCCAATCACAAATGATCGAAGAAGTTGCCGCGCACACTCGCCAACTCGCACGACGACAAGAAACATGGTTCAGATCTTTTCAAGAAATTCAAGCGATTCCCATGTCGGAGAATCAGCCATTAGACGAGACCGTTGATAGCTTGATCAACCTGCTCCATTGATCCTCCACTGAATCGCATTCGTAGCCAATTACGCAGTCCGGAACCTGCAATGCACCAATGAAAACAAGCCTATGTCACTAATCCTTCAGTGACTGCCATGAATACGTCTTCGAGTGTTGGCTCTCGATCGTGAAACGACAAAACCTGAACGTCGTTTGACACGAACTGCCTCAACAATTCGGCAACTTGATCGTCGCGCATCTGCAACTCGGCGGTCACACGATTGTCATTGATGTCGAGGCTCGTCAGTTGTGGCGAACTCCGTAAGATCGTCAGTCCCAGATCGATATTATTGAGAAAGTGAATATCAATTACCCGATTGCGCCTAACTTGCTTATACACCGATGCAATCGGACCGTGAGCCAATAACTGACCACGCTCCATGATTCCGATTGAAGTACAACAATCTGCCAATTCAGTTAGAATATGACTACTGATCAGAATGGTTTTACCCATCGATCTCAGCTCTTTAAGAAGCGCCTTCACTTCGATTCGAGCGCGTGGATCAAGCCCACTTGCTGGCTCGTCAAGAATGAGCACAGGAGGATCATGCACAAGTGTCTTGGCGAGGCAAAGACGCTGCTTCATTCCCCGCGACAATCCATTCACGAAGTCATTACGTTTATGCCCAAGGTCCAATAATTCAAGCACATTAGCAATGATTGTCTTTCTTTGACTTTTCCCAATTCGATAGGCAACCGCAAAAAAATCAAGAAATTCCCACACTCTCATTCCATCATAAACACCAAAGTGGTCAGGCATGTAACCAATTGACTGACGAACGCCAATTGGATCGGCCATCACATCACACCCAGCAACCTCACCAGAACCACGTGTCGCGTGAAGAAGCGTGGCAAGAAATCGAATCGTGGTGCTTTTCCCAGCACCATTTGGCCCGATGAATCCAAACGTTTCACCCGCGTCGATCTTTAAATCGATAGATCCCACAGCGGTAAATTCACCGTAATCTTTGCCGAAAGCTCTCAACTCAATCATGTTCTGCTGAGCCCTCTACGGAATTTATTTGTGTCGCACTATCATCTTCTTTACCCAGCGTCCGACGGAACTCACTCACGAGGTTTATGTCTCTCCTAGGTTGCACTTCAGATGGATACCGCAGATGCACCAGGGCAACGGTGCGCCCCGTCGCTTGATCTACCCTTGGCGTTGCCTCCAAGCCATCTAGGACACCGTCGTAAATCGCAACCATTCGGATAGACCCTGGGGGGATCAAATCGGACGCCTTCAACCTATCCAACACCGTAGCTAAATCAGGGGTCAGATTGACACCTCCGCTCAAGCTATCTGACTCCGCAAATTGTATTACCCGCCGTTCGCCAGCCTTCAGCGGCCCCAAATTAGCTTTTTGATAACGACCATCGAGCGTTTTACCAATCACAACGGCTTCCGAAAACGTAATCGAGGACTGGTTGTAAATTTCATCTTTCGGTGTCAAAGAAATCACACCTCCCAGGTCAACAACCTGTTCAACTCTTAACATTCGCGATTGATTACTGCGAACATAAAATCCATCGAGTGCCGGATTCTGCGATCGCGTCAAATCCAAAATTGGTGCCTCGCTCGCGTCAAATTGATGTTTGACTCGCAAAGGCTCCACGGCAACATGCCGAGAATCAAATTCAATTTTGTACTTTGTTGATAACGAATTATAGATAGTCAGAAGCCGCGTCAGATGACCGCGATCATAATCAGAATGCACCTCTAACAAGGCTAGTTCATTTCGACTACGGTCGAAACCGATATCTAATTGGGTCATGCGTGTGATAATAGCAGCCCCGACGAGTGCAATGAAAATTGCTGCAGCCCAAGACCACTCTAGTCGATCAAATAGCCGGAACACTAAGTAATTCATTGGTATGAGAACAACCAAATAAATCATGATCACCGACATCGCGAAACTCGATCTTGGTATTCGAATTCCTGATTCGGCTCTAAGCACCTCAGCCGCCAAGTCAATGAAGTCACTTCCATCGCGCCATCCAGCTATGCCTGACTTCGAATCCACCTCCGTGAGCGGATCCAAATGACTTGGCTCCTGATTACCCGTTGCGTTCGTTTGTCGATTCAAAAGCGAATCTCGACTCGCGATACGAAACCGGGTGTTGAAAGCGGGATCAGCTACTTGAAGATCATAATCGGGATAGCGCTGACTAACCCAGCGGTCACCGATTTCATCTTCCCTCATCGACACTGCTCTCCGTGGTCGATTCAGAACCACACTATTTACAAAACTGTCGTACGAACCCCAATTGGAAATCCACTCTCCAGTCAGGTCAAAGCGACTCTGCAATACTCTTCCACGCCCTGTACTCAGGGCAGCTAAAAGATCTGCGCACCCAGCAACGAACCTCGCATTGCGATTAGGTTCGCCAACGAAGGAAATGCCAGCAGATTGGTTCAGGAGTGCTAATTGCTTCTCCAGCGATAAATCACCAGGCACACTCCAGGTCGTCAGCAATTGCCGCGCATCTTCAACCTCTAATTCAACTGACGCCTGAAACTGGATTGGAAGAGAAGTGGAGAGAGTTGTGAAGGAGAGACTCTCGGCAGGTGTCGCACCATTAAGGATTAGGGTTCCACCGAATCGCAACCAATCTTCCATCGCTGTGAATTGTTGCGGGTTAAGACGATCCGGTGGCAAATCATCCCAAAGAACAATTGATGTTGCCGTCCAGTCAATCATCGTTTCCGGAAGCACCGCAATGCTCTCCTGATCAGAGACTGTGATGATCCGAAAGTTCGGCTTTGTCTCAGCGGATTGGAATTCGGCCGGTCGAAAATCAATCCAATCGGATGCTTTGAATCTCGTGAAACGCTCGGGTCGTGTTGTCAAAATGACAAAAAGATATTCCTGAGGATCCAATAGATCCTTTGCCTGAATCCTTTGCTGCATTTTTGGAAACTCGAGTACCTTACCAGCCTGGCTGATTCGACTATCAATCTGGTAAGACGATCTACCTTGATCGATTTCCTGCTTTGGGAGCACCCGGAAATTGATCTCGCGCCACTGTCCTTTGGGTAAAACAACGGGCCGACTGGACTTAAGATTCAGATGTTCGTTTACTCCAAACGAAGAAACCTGGGCTTCGAATTCACCCCTTACATCATCGCGTGTGCTTTTGAAAAGCTGGCTCGCAGTAAGCCAATGTGATGGTTTTATCAGCAGTGGTTGGTCTACCGAGGATGGCTTCGTCCGAATCGTTTTAGACAAATACGGATCAGCTTCGAGTACCTTCTTCGACTCTGATTCTTGATTCGAATTTCCTGACACACACCCACGACAACCGACCAGAAGTGGTAGGAAAAGAGCGAACAATACAAAGGATGGTGGCAATCTTACCGTGCGCGGCATTGTTTGTTCGGTCGTTGATAAACTCGGGCGGAAACTCACCAACCCATCACCATGTTCGATTCGATTACCTTACGTGCCCGCTCTAAATCGCTACCTGTCTCCATGCGATAAAGACGTATCGCGCTCACCTTATCTCCAGATGTTCGGCTAAGACACTCTCTGGCTATCGCACAAGGATCAAGATCGGAATGTATCAAGCCAAGAGCACCCTTACTAATCACCCAAGAATCGCGAGGTCGTTTTGTCAGTCGAGCAATCTGATCGGTGGGGTAAGCTTCTGCGACGACCGCTCTAGCGGCTGATTCATCATCGGCCCATGTGATGATGATGTGCGATTCCGTTTCAATCTCGAACAGGGGCATTGATTCACTCCTGGTTCATTGGTGGTGCACGAATTGCTCCATGCAGTTTTTCTTCGAGTTATTTTCTATTGCTCATGATAGCGAGCCACCAAGCCACCGCAAACGGACACGTTCGGTACTGCAGGCTAGGTAGTTATAATGCACCACCTGGTCGCGATGACCAGCAGCCTCATGCGAGATAGGCCCAACTCGAAAATCAGATGAGCTGGCATAGTCTCGTGTACTCGACCGTCGTAAATCAACAACAATGAAACACCAATCCATCAGTAACACTTCCGGTTTTAGGCCATGGCTAAAAGAGTCTCATTTTCAGTTCGTTGTCCTGAAGGCGACAATTGAGAAATTAAGCTCGCTGATTGCCAAGACGGGTGTACCAAATTTTGATATTTCCCCATCCACCACGGAAATCCACGTTCATAAAATCCTGGCCACAATGCAATCAAAAATCCGTCTTTGAGAGGAGTTCCACCTGTCAAACACCACGGGTTACGGTCTCGATAACGGGAAAACAGTGGGAATCTGGCAAATTATCGATACTCAGACCCGTTTGGGCCGGCGTTTTCGAAGTCGAGTGGCTGCCATCGAGCCCACCCAATTTGCTCCACAATCGTCACAACCGGAGCCCGAATTAGCCAAACAATTCCAAATGCGTTGGAATGTCGGTCTTGCAGTGACATGAAGTGGCGATATACTTTGCCATCTCGGCAATAAAACCGAAGCCTTTTGGCGCGGTAGCTCAATTGGTTAGAGCCCCGGACTGTCGATCCGGAGGTTGCGGGTTCGAGTCCCGTCCGCGTCGCTTTATTGCCGCCTCTGTCGCTTCTCGACGCGATTCTGCATCACGAATCGGATGCATCTATCAGTTTCTTCACAGCGATTTATCGCGTCATTTCGACAAACACAATGTGCGAAGGATTACCAACGGGTGAAAAATGACCCGTGAAGGTCAGATTTCCCGTTTGATGATCGACTTTGAATGCGACAACATTATCCGCTCGCTGATTACAGCAATAGAGATAGTCACCAGAGGGATCAAAGTGGAAACTGCGCGGGTAATTACCTCGGGTCCAGACCTCACCTTGGTATACGAGAGATCCGTCCCCCTGCACCCTATAAATGGCAATCGTGTCATAAAGCCGATTCCCAGCGTAGACGTACTGGCCATCTGCGGACACAAGAATTTCTGAGCAAAAATTACTTCCAGCAAACCCCTTTGGAAGCGTGCTCCAAGAACCTTTGGGATGAAGACTACCATTGGCAGAGTCGTAATCAAACAGAGTTACGGTTGAGCCTTCTTCCTGAACGGAATAAAACCACTTGCCATTCGGATGAAAATGAAAGTGGCGCGGCCCATCACCGGGAGGCAACGACACAAAGCCTTGTTCGGTTGGAGTTAGCTGTCCAGTCTTCCCATCGAAATTCCAGACGAAGATCTTATCCAAAGCGAGATCCACATGGATAACTCGCTCACCACTTGGATCAGCCTGAATCATATGCGCATGCGTTCGATCATGTCCGCTGAAAGCGTAGGAACCAGGTGGCGCATTCGTCGCGGTCGTAGGACCGATTTCTCCTTTATCTTCAACAACAAATATCGGAGAGCCCAGCTCACCGCTGTCACTAATTGGCAAAACGGAAACCGATCCGCCAAAATAATTCGCTACAAACAAATATTTTTCTGTTGGATGCATACTCACATAAGTGGGCCCAGCGCCGCCGCTGGGGACTGTATTAAGCTTCGTTAACGCTCCATCCGACTCATCAATCGAAAAGGCGCTTACGGTCCCTTCTTTTGTTCCGTTCCATCGGTCCGTCTCGTTAGCGGAATAGAGGCGAGTACCTTGGTCATTTACAGCGAGGCAACTTGGGCTGTTTCCCATTGGAAAAACACCAGCGGGTTTCAAC
>JAKMEW010000304.1 GCA_022425745.1 Rubripirellula sp. | reverse complement strand
CTGCGTTACCAGGCTGCGTTACCAGGCTGCGTCACAAGACTGCGTTGATCAGCCTAGTTTCTTTCCACCCAAGGATTCTTGGGGTCGCTACCTTTTACTTCGGTCGTGACAAAAGCAACAATCGCTGGAATCGCGGCTTTGAAGTCGTTAACCAAAGCGGCATCTGCAAGATCGGTATCAGCCATCTGAATACTGAGCCCCGTTACCTCGCCTCGCCCCACTCGTTTTTTGCGAGCCTCGAGCCGACTTGCCATACGTCGCGCTTCCGCAGCTTGCAAACTCCCGTCACCGGCCATGATTAAGGTCGGCAGTTGCAATAGGTTGTTGTCATTGAGCGCAGGCTCAATTGGCAGTCCTTTGACCTGCTTGTCAGGTGAAATCATGACAAGTGCTTTTACATCTTGTCCCTGCTTGACGCTTCCAATGCTTGGAAAACCCCAATCTCTCGCAGCCCAGAGGTTGCCCAAGACGCAACCTTCCCCAACGCCGATGACAACAAGGGCATTAAGATTGAGGTAACCATCGTTGTTTTCATCCTTGAGGAAACCTTTGGCTTTCTCGAGATCCATCGCAACAACCGCTTCGACGTCTTTCCGAGACATTTTTCCGGGATCGAATTCCGCTTTATCACCTCGCAGATTCACGTACTCCTTGGAGCCACCGTGACCGCGATAATCGGGCGCAAGCACAGCGCATCCTGCTTTGTTCAGTTCGGTCACTAACTTGTAGTAAGGACTTGCTTGGCCTTCCCATTCATGGACCAACAACACGGTGGTAGCCGCTTTCTTTTGGTCCGATGGAAAATAAAAGGCGCGTATTTCCATACCATCCTTGGTCTGAAGAGTGACCGGACGCGGCTCCAAACGTGGGTCTTCTTCGCCTTTCTTACTCCCCTGCCCCAGTGCATCAGACACAAATGGGCTCAGCAGGAACAGGAAACCACAAGAAAAAGCAAGCAACCTAAAATCACGCGTAAACTTCTTTCCCATCATGTTGAATACTTCCGTTGCAGCAAAAAAAGTTTATTCAGTCTCGGCTAGGGCGACACAAAGCCTTAATCATACTCACCGCGGCCGTGCAAATCCAACTCAGCGAGTGGATGCAACCAAGGTTCGGCTGAGCCTACCCCCGTGACGTTTCCATCAAGGTAGCGTGTCAAGCATGGAACGTACAGGTACGCGATAAACACGTACGCAATAGACAGGCAAGCCACGGACTCAAGCCGTACCAGGATGCACACCCGAATCGGCAGACTCACAACGGTGCAGCGAGACGTATCCCGAGGCGGTCATCGCATGCCCGTCAGAGTGAATCAACAAATGGCTCAATTTACCAGTCCATCAAACCTGCGCAACATCGAACCGCATCCTTTATAATCGTGCTTCCGCGGGCCGGGGCATCCTCTTCGCTTCGGCCGGTTACTGAAACCCTTAACACAAAATTTCGGTGTCACGTGCAAGTTTCCATTCGTCCAACGAACCTGATTGCTGCGTTATCCTGCATCGCTTTGACCCTGCTGCCCCGTTCCGCTTCGGCTCAACGTGACCTAACGGATATCCCCGAACCGAACCCCGTTGCCGAACAAGCACAAATGACAACTGCGGATCAGTCCGAGGTCAATTTGTTTGCTGCCGATCCTGATTTCAGCAAACCGATTCAAATCAACTTTGATTCCACCGGAGGCTTGTGGGTTGCGAGCAGCGAGGTCTACCCGCAAATCGAACCTGGGCAGGTGGCAAACGACAAAATCGTGGTGCTACGTGATACTGACGGAGACGGGGTTGCGGATGACCGGAAGGTCTTCGCCGACGGCCTACTGATCCCAACCGGCATCCTACCTGATGGCCCCAACGCAGCCTACGTTGCAGAAAGCACGCGACTGGTTTACCTCACTGACACCGATGGGGATGGAGTTGCCGACAAGAGACGAGTCGTTTTAAGCGGGTTTGGAACCGAGGACACTCACCATCTGATTCACACGCTTCGCTTTGGCCCCGATGGATGCGTTTACTTTAATCAATCCATCTACATCCACAGCCACATCGAAACCGCTTTCGGAACACGTCATCTCGACGGCGGAGGAATTTGGCGATACCGCCCCGATACGGGAAGGCTGGAAATTGTTTGCAAAGGATTCGTGAACCCTTGGGGACATAGTTTTGATGCGTTTGGTGAATCCTTCGTTACAGATGGCGCCTACTTCGAAGGCATCAACTATGCGTTTCCCGATTCCGTTTTCGTGACCTCACCGGGCGCCACTCGCTGGCTCAAAGGTCTCAACCCGGGAAGCCCCAAGCACTGTGGGCTCGAGATTCTCTCTGGCACACACATCCCTCCGAGCTGGTCTGGACACTTGGTCGCTAACGACTTCCGCAGTCATCGCGTTTGTCGCTTTGGAGTCGAACCGAGCGGTAGCGGTTACATCAGTCGTCAGCAACCTGAAATCATTACGACACAACACGTCGCCTTTCGTCCGATCGACGCCAAGATGGGTCCTGATGGCGCGCTTTATATCGCCGACTGGTACAACCCAATCATTCAGCATGGTGAAGTTGACTTCCGCGATGAACGTCGCGACCGAACACACGGCCGCATCTGGCGAGTGAGCTTTCCCAAACGAGAACTCGATCACTGGCCAGATTTTGCTGAACTGGAAAACCAGGCCCTGGTGGATCTACTCGGCGACCCATCTCTCTCCGTCCGCCAGTTCTCGCGTCAAGAACTTTGGAATCGGACCAGATCTTCAGGACAAGAAGTGCAGAACCTGGTTGACGCGTGGGTCGCTCAGCAGCCTGAAGCACGCTCTTTGGAAAAACTCTGGATCGCTGAAGTGGTAGCGAAGCCTGCACCAGAAAGCCCAGAGCGACTGCTCAGCCAAGCAAGTCCCGAGGCGAGAAGAACCCTTCTTAGAAGCCTGTGGCATCAACGCCAAGAACTTGGTGAGCAAGCGATCCCCGGGCTGGTTGATTTCATGATGCAGCAAACAACCAACACTGATCCAAGAATTCGAATGGAAGCGATTGCGAGCCTCGGTCAACTCGATGCAAAACAACACCCCGAAGCGTTCAATGCCGTGTTGCGTGCCACCACCATGCCCATTGACGACAACATTGATTTTGCAATTTGGCAATCGTTACGAAAACTTGACCAAGGCTACTCGGGCGACTCCATCCTCGCTGCGTTGGATTGGACACAACGAGCCGGTCAGCTTGGATTCGCCGTCACTGCGATCGGCACAAACCAAGCAGCGGAAGTCGCACTTGTGCAACTTGAAAAGGGCAACGTCCCCGAGGGACAATGGGAATCAATGATTCAAGCCATCTCGGTCGCAGGTAATGCAGATCAATTAGGCCGAACCGTTGCCAGAATTCTCGGTAACGACCTCGCCAATCTCTCGTTAGACAAACTCCAACCTGTCTTGAGCCGAACCGGCCGAGACAAGACGACCCCAGCGAACATCAATCAAACCATTCAAACGCTTCTAACGAAGAATAAAACGCTCACCGCTGACCAACTTTTAACGCTCGCCAAAATCGCGGGACCGTGGAAAATTGGATCTGCCGTTCCGCTCATGATGGACAGCATCGAATCCGTTTCGGGATCAACACAGAAAACCATCATTGCCTCCCTTGGTAACTTCGACACGGAACAGGTTCGTTCGGAGCTACTATCCCTCACAAAATCCAAAAGCCCCGCCACTCGTGTAGCTGCGACCGAAGCCGTGGCAAGTCGACGCCCCGTTGCTGCAATCCCAGCACTTTGTGACTTACTCGAGGACGAAAGCACTCGCGAGGCGGCTGCGGGCATCGTGGTTGGCTTTGTCGGGAAGCAGGGAGCTGCAGAACGACTTGCGGATGCAATCCGAAGCCGACAGGTCCCTGCAGACCTAGCGAGGACACTGCTGCGTGGGGTTCAAGGTGGCGGCGGAAACGCGGAATTGGAGCAAGCGATTCGTGTAGCTGGCAAACTCGAAAACGCAAGCTGGCAACTCACTGACGGACTTAAAGCTGAAATTCTCTCCGCGGCTGCATCCACAGGATCTCCGGCACGTGGCGAACAAATCTATCGCCAATCCAAACTCCAATGCATCCAATGCCACGCCATCGGCAATGCGGGAGGACTTGTCGGCCCCAACCTCATCAGCGTTGGCGGCAGTTCGCAACCGGACTATATCCTCGAGTCCTTACTTCTGCCAAACGCCAAACTCAAGGAAGGCTACACCACCCTCACCGTCCTCACCGATGAAGGCGATGTGATCAACGGCATCGTGATAGGAAAAGATGAGGATGCGGTGAGACTGCGTCTCGCCGATGGCAAGGAGGTGCAGATCCCCACCGAAAGTATCGAACAAGAAAAACCAGGCAAGTCATTGATGCCGGCGGGCCTCATGGACACTCTCACTAAGAATGAAATCATCGACCTAGTCGCTTTCCTTTCCGCCTTGGGACGCCAACCGGAATATACCGTCTCAACGGATCCGGTCGTTCGTGCATTCGAGACACTGATCTACAGCAATGAAGCGAATCGTCGGCTCAACCGAACTAGCACTGATACCGCAGCGAGCGATGATGCGGCGATGAATTGGCGTCCGGTCACCAGCCTCGTCAATGGTCAATTGCCACTGAGTGAATTGGATCGCTTTCAACAGCACCGCGAAACTCCACCGACCTCCTTCGTGAGATTCACGGTCGATATGCCCGCACAAGGCGTTGCAGAAATTCGTCTACCAACCAAAGGTATCGAAGCATGGGTCGACACCAAACCGACACCTGCAGTTGATTTGAAACAACTGAAACTTGACGCGGGCAACCACATCATCGTCCTAGGAATCGATCGCAACCAGCAGCAGGAACCATTTCAGGTCACTGTGGCAGGCGATGCTCGATAGAGTGATGTTTCAAAGAACCGCAATCAGATGGCGACTTTAGAAAGCCGCGTTTCACCCCAAAGCCTGGCTTATCAGTCACCATACAGGACCGGACTGGTAAGCCCTCTGAATCTCTTCACCGATAATTTCTATCCCTCTTTGGATTACCTCATCGGGCATGGCAAAACTGACTCGAATACACTCTTCCTGATGCTTCCAAATGCTTTGACGCTCTGGGTAACTCTGCGTCGTATTCTCGGTGTCGTCCTTCACGGCATCATTCAAACCAAAAAAGAAATGTTGGCCGGGAACCACAAGGACCTTTCTTTCCTTCAGTCGACGGTAAAGCTCTTGGGAATGGATAGGGAGACCGTCAAACCACATCCACAAAAAGAACGCTCCTTCACTGAGATGTATCCGGTAAGGCAAGTCGTTATTGAAGACTTCCCGAACACATTTTTGTGCAAACTCACTCTTCTGCTGATAAAACGGCCGAATGACCTGACTCGTTAATTGACAGACCTCACCGTTATCAAGCAGTGGCTTGACTATTGCCTGACCCAGATTTGAGTTCGCCAAACCAACAATTGAATTCATCGACCCCATTGCCTCGATGATGTCCGGACGTGCAATCACCACGGCGGTGCGAGTGCCCGGAAGTCCAAGCTTGGACAAACTGAGTGTCAAAATCATCTGTTCGTCCCAACGTGGCTTGATCTCACGAAAAACCACATCGGGGAAAGGTGACCCATAGGCCTGATCAATGATCAGTGGCACTCCCGCAGTTGAAGCGACCTCATGAAGATGATCCACCTCAAGATCGGTTAAAACGTTCCCGGTAGGGTTTGTGGGACGTGACACACAGATCGCGCCCAACGTGTCATCAACCTCGATTGCCTCAAAATCGACGCGATACTTGAACTGATGATCCCCGATAAGTTCCAACTGTGGACGAACGCTACGGAAAAGGGAACCGCTGACCGACTGATTTGCGTAGCCGATGTACTCGGGTACAAGCGGAAGAAGGACCTTTCGAGGCACCGCTCCGACCGAAGGTCCCGCGAGTGCATTGAACAGAAAAAATAGCGCCGTCTGACCACCCGCGGTCACCGCCACATTCTTAAAGCTGAGATCCCATCCATATCGACGCTTCAGCAATGCAGCGACGCTCTCCCTAAATGATTGGTTACCGAGTGGTGGTTCATAATTCCCAACTACCGCTTTGAAACGCTCTGGATCATCCAATAGCGTTTGGCACCTCCGCCGCCAAACCGCGTCCAGTTCCGGCAAGTGTGCCGGTTGGCCACCACCGAGCATACAAACTTCATCGCCACCAACAGCGAGCGCATGCCCCAGGTCATCCATCAATTCGCCGATACCACTACCGCGTCCGAGCTGTTCGCCAAATTGAGAGAATATCCAACCCATGCTTAGCGACTCCCCTCTGACTCAAGCTGAGATTTGATGGCCGCAGGAGGATGTTTCGTCTGTTGAGAAGATCGAAGCGGAGCGGAACGTCCAGTCGCGATCGAAAGATTCAGTATGGTCTGCAGTTCTTTTACCAACTCAGGATGGATTTCGTAGAGATTTTTCGTTTCACCAGGATCAGCTTCTAAATCGTACAACTGCCCCTCGGGACTCGACTGCGATTCCGGCAGCGCATACTTAGCCAAGCGTCCCCGAGCATACGAGTTCCCTCCTGATCCACGATGATTGAGATATTTCCAACGACCTTTTCGAATCGCCAAAGCAAGGCTGATGGTTTGATGCAGAGTGTAGGGACGAACTGAAGGCTGATCTTGCCCAAAGAGCAGAGGCAGAAAGCTAAAGCTGTCTTCTGCTTGATCGTTCCGCAATGGCACGCCCAGTAACTCAGCAAGGGTTGCGAAGAAATCGGTCAAACAGATGGTTTGATTCACACTGCCTCCTGCTTTGACAACCTGTGGCCAACGCACCAAGGTCGGAACACGATGCCCTCCCTCCCAGTTGTCTCGCTTCATACCACGCCACGGAAATGCACCATCGTGCTGATGCCTTTCGCGCATTTCAATCACGGTGCCGACCTCCGGCCCATTGTCGCTAGTGAAAATCACGAGGGTATCCTGATCTAATCCGGTCTCCCGTAGCGTACTCATCAACTCGCCAACAACGTGGTCCATTTCAACAATAAAGTCAGCATGAGGCCCTAAACCAGTCGCTCCTTGAAAACGTTGACTCGGGAAGGATGGTAGATGCACAGCCTGCATCGAATGGAAAAGAAAGAATGGTTGATCCCGGTGATTTTCTGCATGGTTCTTGATGAACGCACGACTCTTTTCAAGAAAAACCATATCCACTTCCTCGAGGTCAAAATCGGGAGCAACAACCCCGGGACGACAATCAAATGACCACGGATGCTTCGGAAGGGAGTTACGATCAACCACCGCGGTGGGTGGCACCGGTATGCGATCATCCACAACATAGGCATACAGCCAATCGGTTGTGGGACAGCAAACGGTTCCAAAGAAATTGTCGAAACCTCGGTTAATTGGACCATCGGTCGAAGGTTTCGAAAAATCGACCCCCTGTACCGCCTCAAGACCGCCTCGATTAATTGCAGCCCCGTTCGCGTCAAAGAAAGTCATCCCGATGTGCCACTTACCTGACATTGCAGTGCGATATCCTGCGTTCTGCATCATCGCTCCGAGAGTCAATCGCCCCTCTTCGATCAAACATGGACCACCAACCCCTGTGAAGACACCTCGGTAGCCGGTTCGAAACGCCATTCGACCCGTTAACAAGCTGTAGCGTGTCGGTGTGCAGACCGTTGAGGGGCTGTGAGCGTCCAAGAAACGCATCCCCTCAGCCGCAAACTGGTTGAGATTTGGTGTCGGGATTTCAGATCCTTGATTGAAACACTGAAGATCGCCGTAACCGAGATCATCAGCAAGAATCACGAGCACGTTTGGGCGGCGAGACGACTCAGCCCTCAACGCCGCCTGAGCAGACACAACGCACAAAAGCATCAAGATGCTTCTCGTCCAGCAAAAACTCATTGCTTTGGGCACCTTACACATGCCGAATACTCCCACCTGTCCGACAAACTCCAGGGAAACATCATCGCACGCAATCTAACTCATATGCGTGAACGCAAGCACTCGCGTGCAACTGCACCAACTAACGTACTCGAACTCAAGCTCCTCGGAAGCGGGCGCGTTCAGCGATCCGTAGCAATACAGAACAGATGACGCTCCCCACGAATGAACAACTCATTGTCCACCGGAGCCGGTGTGGCATCTACCGTTTCACCAACCGAATTGACCGACACCACTTCAAACTTACTCGAATCACGAATCACCACCGTCGTTCCGTTTCGGTCAGTCAGATAAACATGCCCATTGGCCGCAATCGGTGACGCATAAATTGCACCGGTCAGCTCAGGAACACGGACCGCGGTGTAGTGTGGATTCCCGGTCTTGGAGTCGAAACAACTGAGGATCCCAGATTTTGCTTTGAAGAAGTAAAGGTTGGAGCCGGACAGAAGCGGTGAAGGGATATCAGGTGTGTCTCGATCGACGGACCACACAACATGCTCAGTGCCTTCAATGTCACCTTTTCCATCAGGTCGAAAAGCTGCAAGAAACGATCCACGAAAACCACTACCGACATAAACCAAGCCGTCTGCAGCGACGGCCGATGCGACGGGTCTTTGAGTCTGACCTCCGCATCGCCAGAGTTCTTCGCCCGTCTCGAAATCGTACGATCGAGCGCATGTTTGCCCGTTCATCACCACCTGCTTCTTTCCCGCTACGTCAATCACAAGCGGAGTCGCCCAGCAAGTTGGCTCGTCTCTCTCAGCTTTCCAGATCGTTTCTCCGGTGAGCTTATCTAAAGCGTAAAGTGCCGAAGGCCCTTCATGATCCCAAGGAACCAGTAGCGTCTTACCTGAAAGCGTCGGTGAACTTCCCTCGCCAAACTGATTCCTAGCTTGCATCTTGCCAAAATCGTTCCGACTCCACACCTCTTTGCCGTCCATCGTGTAACAGTAAAGACCACGGGACCCGAAATGAGCATAGACATGAACGCCATCGGTGCACGGAGAGGCGGGAGCAAAATTGTTGGTGCTGTGCGTCGATTCATGTGGCGTTGCTACCACGGCGACACGTTTCCAAAGTAATGCTCCATTATCGCGGTCGAAACAGAACAGCGTGAACTCAAGCTTTCCTCGCTCAGCACGCTCAACCGGAACCCCTGACACCACAAATACCTGATTCTTCCAGACAACAGGCGATCCAGATCCAGATCCGGGTATTGCCACTTTCCACTTCAGATTCTGTTTCTCGCCCCAGGCGACCGGAGGCTGCGCATCAAGCGAAACGCCATTTCCATCACCACGCCAATGCCCCCACTGCCCGCCCTGCGAAAAACATGCATCCGCAACCGACAACAGAAAGACCAAAGCGAGCGTCGAACGTAACGACTTCGTTATCCCCATACCGGCCATTGACTTACCTCTGTGATCCAACAACTCAGAAAAAATGACAAACCTAGTCAGCAAGCAGAGACGCAAAAACATCCAAACAGCGATTACCAAACTGCGTTTAGCCCAAGCAGTGTCAACCGCTGTGACTGGGTTCTCATCTTACGCGATCATGGTGACGAAAAGCACCGCACTTAAGGCTCAAAGTCAGCCTGAATCGCAAAGAAGGAAGTTAACCCGCCAAATGCAGTGCGCTAATAATACTGCAGAGCGATAAAAAGAAAGGTCGGACGCGAGTCAACTCTGATCGCGTCCGACCTTGAAGCAAATCCATGCCATCTTTCACTAACGTGCCCTGTCTGCTTCAGAATCTTTTGGCTTTGCCGCTTCCTTGCGACTTTTCGCTCCTCCGGAACGCACGCCTCACCTTGCACCCCAAGCTGAACGCTCAGTTCGGTGACGCAATCATTGCCTGCCACCATGCAAGTCGATTCTGATCCACAAACTCATCACGCTAGAACGCGTCCATGCTACTGCCACGCAGTATATTGAGCAGGCTCAACAGCTAGAGATCATCTCTGAAAGAACTCTAAGCAACCACTCGCAATTCCTGACTGGAGCGTTCTTTGACCCCTTCGATAAACTCTTCAAAGATTCGGATGTCCAGCGCCGAAGCGGCTCCACACTCCGGATGGAACTGCGTGCCCAAGGCAAACCAATCCATCATCTCACTCTCGATGGCCTCAATCACACCATCGGGACAACGCGCGGTGACTCGGAACCCTGGAGCCACTTCATCGATCGCCATGTGATGCCGGCTGCTGACACGAATTTCACCGTCTCCATAAACTCGGCCCACGAGCGAATCACTAACAACGTCCAAGGTGTGACGGTGATTGGGGTCCTGTGGATCGTGATGCGGTACCGCCTCTGGTAAATCTTCTTTGAGATGCAAGAAGAGATTGCCGCCCTGCTGAACATTGAGCAATTGCATCCCGGTACCGATGCCAAGGAGAGGCAGGCGACGCTCGGCGATCTCAGCGATTAGCATGCGATCGCTTTTCTCACGAACTGGATCCATCGGTCGCACACTTGGATGCAACATGAATCCGTCATTGCGTGGATCCAAGTCGGCACCACCAATCATGATGAATCCCTGCACTTGATCACAAACGCGTGAAATAGAATCCGAATCACCCAAGGGAGGCATGATCAGGGGAATACCGCCGGCAGCAATGATGGACTGGAAATAGCCCGCTGCAATGTAACAGTAAGCAGGAGTGCTGCGGGCAGCTGCGCGGAAGTCCGCATTGAGTCCAATGATGGGCTGATTCGACATCCGAAAATTCCTGTTCGAATTCGTAGAGATTAGGGTACAGCGGGATCATCCCGCACGAAGGAAAAGAACCGTCCACCCTGAACCCAGCTTTCTGCTCCGTCTTGGAGCGAGAGTTGAGATGGCTACGTGGACTCGGCCATCAGCTTTCTCAGTGAACAACACCAATTCTGGCTGATGAGTCGAAAAACTAATGTTTTTTTTTTGAATTCCAAACCTTTTCTACATATCCCAAAACAGCCGCAATGCTAGCACTAGATGTCGTGCTAGCATCTAGTTTATTTGATAGCATGTCGCCCTCGAGCCGTTTGGTTTGTGCACTGATACTGCATGAACAACGGTACCAAATGCCCCGTTTCTGACCTGAAATTCGAGTTTATCTTGCGATTCAAACATGTATGCATCGAAGCGATCGGTGTGCAGCTTCCCACCGAGGCCTGGTCGAGCCTGGACGTGGAAACCAAGTTGCGCCCGCTCTACGAACGTCTCAAACTACCCGAGGGTCGTCTTGAATTGATGAGCGGGATCGCTGAACGCAGGGTTTGGGGGCCCGGAACCTTGCCCAGCACGCCCAGCATCACAAGTGGACGCATGGCAATTGACGCATCTGGAATCAAACCCGAAGAAATTGGTTGCCTGATCCATGCCAGTGTTTGCCGTGACTTTCTCGAACCGGCGACTGCCTCCCGCGTTCATCACGGTATCGGCCTGTCTTCGGATTGCTGGGTTTATGACGTCTCCAATGCCTGCCTGGGGCTACTCAACGGAGCCGTACAGATTGCTCAATTGATTGAGTCAGGAGCGATTCGGGCGGGCTTGGTTGTTGGAACTGAAAATAGCCGCCCGCTACTCGAGCAGACGATTGAAGCGTTAAACCAAGACCAGAATCTTACAAGAAAGACGGTAAAACCCGCATTTGCATCGCTCACCATCGGCTCCGGTAGCTGCGCGTGGCTGCTCACCCATCGTGAACTTTCACCGAACGCGACGCCCTTTGAATTTGCAGTGGCTGAAGCCCGCACCGAACATCATCACCTCTGCATGAGCGATCAAGATTCTGCAGGGGCGGGCATGCAACCGCTGATGGAAACCGACTCCGAAACCCTCATGGCGGAGGGAATTCGCACCGGTCAAGCGGCGTTTGATCGCTTACTCGCAGAGACAGGGTGGGAACGTGAGCAAATTCAGCAAACGGTCTGTCACCAAGTTGGATCACGTCACCGAATCGGTATGCTTGACGCGATGAGTTTGAGCACCGAACGCGACCATGTCACTTTCCCAAAGCTCGGCAACACTGGATCGGTCGCATTACCCATCAGCGTTGCGTCGGCTGTTGCAAGCGGTGCGCTTCGACCAGGCATGCGTGCTGCGATGCTAGGAATCGGATCCGGGATCAACAGTGTAATGCTTGGAAGTACGTGGGGCGAAACCAAAGTGGCGGGAAACATCGACCTGATTCTCGACTGAACCCCTTAAATCTCAGGCGCGTAACCGGTACGCAGCGTCGTCTAACTCAGCAGCGTCGTCTAACTCAGCGGCTCGAGTAGATTCCTTTAATCGCTGACTTTTGCAAGGGCTGCATCGACCCGCGACATCAGATCCGGAATCTCATCCGCTGCACTCTCTGCGTTGTAAGACACCTCTGACGCAGATCCGTCCACCAACCGAGAATCCACCTCGCCAAGCTTTGCCTGACAGTGTGGACATGCTATCGCCGTACCGACCATTGCAGCGGCAATCTGTACCGGTCGCCCGCAACTGGAGCACGAATGAATGATGGGTTGTGACACGAGATTCTCCGTTTAAGCCAGAAGCGAGTTGAGACACTCGGGGAAAAGGGTGACGGAGCCTGGCCGCTCCAGCACGCCGCTATAGTAACCCTTAGATACCTCCAAAGCAACAATTTCCTCCGTTAATTGCCAGCCGTACACCTCGGCGATCAACTGTTCTCCCGTAATTCACGGACAAATGGACCTTAACCGACACCAAAAAATCGTCCTAGTCACGACGATTTCGTCGACGAATACCGGCCCCGCCAAAGCCGCTTTAAGGCAGGGAGAACTGAGCAAGAGCATGTGCGGGAGCCCCGTTTGCCCTATAGTTTGAAGGCAGCCCACGCTCAACTTGGGGAGGCACAATCCATGCCGCAAGCTCCAAATATGCGATTAACAGCCCTAAATTGCAGCAAATTTTGACTCAGCAACACCTCACAAGCCCAAACATTTCGGAAGCCCAATGCCCAAACGTGTCCTCTTTGTCTGCATGGGAAATATCTGCCGTTCACCAGCAGGTGAGGCGGTGATGAAACGTTTCGCCGAAGAATTCAGGGTTCCGGTGGATGTCGATTCCGCAGGCACACACGGCTATCACGTTGGCGAATCGGCAGACTCGAGAATGCGTGCTGCTGCAGAAGCACGAGGCTACGAATTGACAAGTGTTGCAAGACAGGTATCACGCGAGGATCTTTCGCCCGATCAATTCGATATTGTTCTCGCGATGGATTCCGCCAACCACGCGATCCTCACGGAGATGGCTGGCGGGATTGCTCCACACATCCGCCTCTTCAGTGACTACCTCGATGAAGATTGGCCCAAGGATGTCCCTGACCCCTATTACGGCGAAGAGGATGGCTTCGGAGAAGTCCTAGACATCCTCGAGGCAGGATGCCCGGTCATTCTGCAAACCTTAGCCGGTGAGGACATCTTTGAGGGTGAATTCGATGAAGAAGAACCGTTATAAGTAGCTTGGATCTTGTTGTTGACTCGACCGACTCAATTTTCGGACGATGCAGAACGACTACGTTTCCTTCGCTCTCGTTCGTAACGAACGCGGCAACCGATGGGTACCGTTTCAGCTACCTCGGGGGAATTCCCTTTGAGCACCGCATCGATTGCGAGCTCAAGGTACTTCTTGGAGACGTTCTTGCCATCGGGACTATCGTCAATCGCCCCCATGTAACGAACCTTTCTGCTCAAATCGATCAAGAAGCATTCGGGAGTCGCCATCGCTCCATAGCTTTTTGCGATTTGTTGCGTTTCATCAAAGAGATAGGGAAAGTTGAAGCCTTTCTCTGCTGCACGTTCCTTCATCGCAAGTAGTGAATCTTCCTCGATCTTGTTCACATTGATCGCTACTAAAGCGACTCCCTTGTTGGAGCAGTCTTTTTGCAGGGCGATCAATCGGTCTTCAGCATCCACTGCATAGGGACAACTGTTGCAGGTGAAAACAACTACGAGCAGTTGTTGCTCCTTCCAATCGCTAAACGAATGCTGTCGTCCATCCACCCCCGGTAGATCCTCCCACTGCGGAGCAGCATCGCCGATCGACAGTGTTTGGTTGTATTCGCCACACACTCCCCGAGAGCAAGTAAAAGAGCAAGTAAAAAAGAGTACCAGCACAAACGCAATTCGTAACGTGATCATGGCAGCCTT
The DNA here is from genome assembly GCA_022425745.1 of Rubripirellula sp. Lineage (GTDB taxonomy): Bacteria > Planctomycetota > Planctomycetia > Pirellulales > Pirellulaceae > Rubripirellula. The sequence goes on along the minus strand of JAKMEW010000304.1, from coordinate 5,257 downwards.
GAGACCTTTTAAAACGCGAGTATGGCGGGATTTCCCAATCCCTGTCGTGCAGGGTAGTCCGTTGTTCAAATCAGGATCGAGCAAGTCTTTTCAGCACCTCGACACCTCGACGCAAGGTCTCATCGGAAGCGGCGAAACTGATTCTAAAATGTGAGTCACGATGGCTAAATATGTTACCGGGAACAATGAGAAGGTTCTCAGTGATCGCCCGCTCAACAAATGCCGCACCGCCATCGCACGGGGCCTTTGGGAACACGTAAAAAGCGCCGTTGGGTTTAGCAATTTCGTAATGATCGGCAAGCTCCGCGCAGATGAAGTCTCGCTTCTTCCGGTAATCATTCACGTGATTGGATAGATCAACACTTGTGGCCTCCAGAGCTCCCCATTGCGCTGGCTGAGGTGAGCAAACGAACGAGTACTGCTGGAGTTTCAACATCACACTGATGACGTCTTTCGGGCCATGAACGTAGCCAACTCGCCAACCTGTCATCGCGTGACTTTTGCTAAACCCGTCGATGACGATCGTCTGATCATTGAATTCAGCTGGGGAAACAAAATCGCCATCGTAAAAGAACGAACTGTATATCTCATCTGAAACCAGTGCGATTCCTTTTTCCTGAGCCAACTTAGCGACCGCTTCAAGTGACTCTCGATCCGCTGTCACTCCGGTCGGATTGGCAGGACTATTGAGCAAAATCATTTTTGTTTTTGGCGTGACCGCTTCGGCAATTCGATCAGGATTGATCGCAAAATCCGGATACGAATCCACCGGCACCGGCACACCTCCACACATTCGAACTAGGGACGGGTACATGACAAAGTAAGGATCCATGAAGATCACCTCATCTCCCGGATTGATCATTGACAACATCGTCAACACTAAGCCACCGCTGGTACCGCTGGAGATAAATAGCTCACGATCTTGGTGTGTCGGATAGGCTTCGGAAACCTGCTCACCGAGACGTTCGCGCAGGGCCGCAATCCCCTGAGTCGGCGAGTAGGCATTTTTCCCCGACTCAATCGCTTGGATCGCTGCCCCTTTGACCGCTTCAGGTACATCAAAGTCGGGCTGCCCAATTGAGAGATTGATCGGGTCTTTTAGGTTCGCAGCAAGATCAAAGACCCGCCGAATCCCACTGCTGTCAAAGGCCTGTGAACGTTCGGAAATCCATGGATGCATGTTAAATCTGTCTGTCAAAAGAGGTTCAGCGATAGACGTCAATGGCTATGTTAGAGACGATAATGAATTCTGTGGCGATACATCGTCAAGACGCGAGTGTATCAAGCTTCGCTTTATTCACCGAGTGGGAGAATCGTTCCTTGGCTGAAATCCAACTTGTCGAACCGGTCGTCCGATTTTGCGGGATCATCTCGCGTCACTCCGAATCAGTGGACTGGGCGATCGAGAAGATCTCGGAATATTGGGGCAAACCGGTTCTTCAAAGTCCTCCCATTTCCTTCGAGGCAGGCGGCTACTACCGAGCGACCATGGGAGACGGCCTACTCAAAACGCTCGTTGCCTTCGAAGGCTTCCGCGATCCCGGTGAGTTGGCCGACTGGAAAATCGCTACCAACCATTGGGAAAAGGAATACGCAGCTAACTGCCCGCATTCGGATACACGGCCCTTGAACTTGGACCCAGGCTATACCTCGCAGGCCAAACTGGTACTTGCCACCACAAAGGATCGCGACCATCGAATCTACCTGCGTGACGGGATCTTTGCGGAGGTCACTCTGACCTACGTCCGCAAAACTTGGGAGCACCACCGATGGTCTTACCCAACCTACCGCGGAAATGAAGTTGCAAATTTCGCACAGCATTGCAGGGAACACCTTCGTGCTCATCTGAAGAAGATTAAGCAATTTCGGCAACGCGAGCAGGGTCCCGTTCCCACTCGAGAACGTATCCAAGCGGAAAAGGATCGACGGGAAACCGGTAGCCAGACGGACAACGAGTAACATTTCAGGCCTACCTGCGACCTCATCTAACCTCCATATCCAACTGAGAGCTCTTTGGTACACTCTCAGCTAATCATCGACATGGTTCTTGTCGTCATCCCACCATCAACATCGAGATAGAGAGGCTTGCGTGAGTCAGCTTGCAGGAAAAATCGTTGCCATCACCGGAGGCGGAACGGGAATCGGCGCCGGAATTGCCAAGGGCCTTGCCGCAGCAGGTTGCCGTGTCACCATCGGCGGTCGGCGACTGGAGCCTCTTCAAGCAGTGGCAGGTGCGATCGAGTCAGAACATCCGATCCGATGCAAGACGATCGATGTTGCAAGCCCCGAAAGTGTTTCCAGCTTCTTCCAAACGATTCGCGATGAAGTTGGCGATGTTGATATCCTGGTGAACAGTGCAGGGATCAATATCCAGAAACGAACCATGGCAGAAATGTCCCCCGAAGATTGGGAACGCGTCCTGTCAATCAATGCGTCGGGGGCTTATCGGTGCATGCACGAAGTCCTTCCAGCGATGAGGGATAGAAAAGATGGACTGGTCATTAACATCTCTTCGGTCGCTGGAAAGCGAGCCATTAGTCTCGGTGGAGTGGTCTACTGCGCGAGTAAATTTGCGATGACCGCCCTAGGAACGGCTGTCTCCAATGAAGTTCGAAACGAGGGAGTTCGTATCACCAACGTTTACCCGGGCGAAGTCAACACCCCAATCCTCGACAACCGGCCAACCCCTGTCTCGCAGGAACACAAGGATGCGATCCTTCAACCAGAAGATATCGCGTCGGTGATTGTCAGCATCTGTGCTCTACCACCGCGAGCGAACGTGCCTGAAATTGTGATCAAGCCAACCATCCAGGAGTGGGTGTAGCGACCGATGACTTGCTCGGCCCGTCCCATGAAGGAAGGCACCGGGGGTCAGGGCGTCAAAAATCAGGGCGTCAAAAATCAGGGCGTTAAGAATCGAGGTCCCATGAACGATGGTCACCTGAGTCAAGGATCGAGGAGATGAATCAGTCACATTTTGAGTCGGACGCCAGGTCTTCCGATGAAGATCCATCGTTGGACGCCCCGCAAGCAGACCGCTCCATGACTGAGGATGCAGAGGCCAATACTGAAGACCCAGAGAACGTTGGCGAGCATCCGGAAGATGAGGTAGAGGAAGCCGGACTCTCCCTCGATGACCTCGGGGCCGCCTACGCTCGCGTGGCAGCAGAACATGATCCAGAGGCATTTGCCGCACCCGAGCCTGATCGAACCGAGGAGGCCACGGATCATGACGCTGAAGCGGACCAGCACGACGGCCTCCCCACTGAAAACATTGATCAAGCCGCGACCCCAGAAGCGATCATCGAGGGAGCGCTATTTGTTGGGCACCCCCAAAATAAATCACTCAGTGAGCAACGGATTGCATCACTCATGAGAGATGTGACACCTGAGGAAGTGGAAGAGTCAATCACTCAACTCAATGAGTCATACAAGGCCGCTGACCAAGCGTTACGAATCGTCCGTGATGAGCGGGGTTATCGAATGACGATCGCCCCAGAAGTCGAAGACGTCCGTCGCTCATTCCTCGGAAAGGTTCGAGAAGCAAAACTGAGTCAACCCGCCATTGATGTCCTCGCTCTGGTCGCTTACCAACCGGGAATTACATCACAAACGGTTCAGGATCAGCGAGGCCAAGATAGTGGCTCCATTTTAAATCAGCTCGTTCGGCGGCAATTGATTCAACTCGAACGCAAACAACCCACGTCGGGTGGTAAAAAGGTTCCGCATTATTACATCACCGAACGTTTCCTACAGTTGTTCGGACTCGAGACCATTGAGGATCTCCCCCAAGTCGAAGAAAGCTTTCGTGACTAAACTCTATCTTGGGCCACCTGAGCAGCAATGGATCACGCTCAACCAACACAATTCCCTTAAGTAATAGAAGCAAGATGATTCGCGGCGTCGCACTCGACATGGATGGACTCCTGTTTGATACCGAATCTCTCTACTGGGAGTGCGGAGACGAACTCTTGCAGCGTCGCGGGAAACGATACTGCAAGCAACTCCAACAACAGATGATGGGGCGAGTTGGCGCAGCCGCGATGCAGAAAATGATTGACTTTCATCAACTTGAGGATCGAGCCGAAGAAATGATCCTAGAGTCGAACGAAATATTCACGCGATTGCTCCAGCGCGGAGCACAAGAAATGCCAGGTTTGACGGACTGGATTCAACACCTGCGCAACCAAGGTATCCCGTTTGGGCTTGCTACGAGTAGTCAAAGACGCTTTGTCGACATCCTATTCCGTACGCGGCCTTGGCGAAAAGACCTTGCGTTCATACTGACCGGTGACGATGTGACGCGAGGGAAACCCGATCCGCAAATCTACCTACTTGCCGCCCAGAAATTAGGTATCCCGCCAGAACAAATGCTAGTGTTGGAAGACAGCGGAAACGGATGTGCCGCTGGTGTTGCCTCGGGCGCCGTGACGGTTGCGGTGCCAAGTGTGCACACTCGCGGTCAAGATTTCTCAGGTGCCAGATTGATTGCCGAATCATTAAGCGACCCGAACCTCTGGGCTTTAGTCTCGAGTTAGAAACCAACCCTCTGGTGGATCAGGCAGACCAAATGATGCGTGATAGGCTCGCTGCCTCGTCTCCACCCAAGCAAGCGTTCTCTGATGCAACTGAGAGGGGTGCAAGCGAACCGCCCGACTCGCCAAGTTCTTTGCCTCCGAGAATTCCTGACGTGCGACGGCTGCTAAGGCTAGGTTATGGATCGCCGCGATTTGAAACGGGTTCTTTCGCCTGACCGCTTTCCATATTTCCTCAGCTTCGCTCCAGCTTCCTGACTGCGCTAACGCATTGGCACGGCGAAGCTGACTGCTCCCGGGCAAAACATAAGCAGACTCCAACTCGATCTCTTCGAGACCAACGGTCGGCATCATCAGGCGGTAGGTATCACGCACCGCGGCAGTAGAGAGAACCTCATCACTATTTCCAAGCAACGCGAGATCCGGATAACGCTCAATCGCAGAGGCCATCGTTACAGACACCGGCATTCCGCCTCCCTCGCGTTCTCCGTTCAAAGCAGTCAAACGCCAAGAGATGGTCAACTGATCATCCATTGCTTTCTGATAGTCGCCGGTCCTTCGTTCAAAGACTTCTCCGCGCAGAACAAAATTGGCCCCGGCCCGACGCGCAAGCGACGCGAGTGCAAGATCGTTGACCTCATCATCAATCGCCGAGACAAGCTGCACATCACTCTCTTCCCGCAACGTCTGATAATCAACCAACATCACCTGACGCCCAGAAT
>JAKMEW010000300.1 GCA_022425745.1 Rubripirellula sp. | reverse complement strand
AGTCGGTTGACGTCAGATGTACTGCTTGAAAGATCAAGTTGGTCAACGGGTGCCGCCGACGATTTTGCAGCACCTTCAGTTGCAGGTGGGCTTTGCACACGATTGCTTGGCGAAACCGATGTGCTCGTTGAAACCCGAAAAGGGCCGTAAATTTGCATAATCAAATTGCTCCCATGAGGGACGAGAATCTCCACAGACTGTAGTACTACCAAAACCATGGCAGACAACACTAGAGGAGTGTAAGCGCAAAGGTGACCGATTTCCGGACATCCCCCTCACGTGGGGATGGCTGGGGCTTTCGCTTCGGTCATAGGCGCCGCGATCCTTGTCCCAGGATGCAATCCGTAAGCGAAAAGAGACTTTTCAGCGCGAAAATTGCGAAAGCTATGGACGGTATCGTCTCTCGTGGTTGTCAACCTTCAGGTAAAGTCCTGAAAAGGTGCTACCGTTTCTGTCAGAAATCCAATGACGCTAGCAAAAGAGCCGTCGGCACAGTGCTTGCTCCCGTGTAGGCAGATTATCGCGTTAATTGATTACGACGACAGTTGACTCTGCGGTGGACCTACCGAATCTGGGTAAATCGTTGCTAACAGATTCGGTTTTGGCGTGAATGCATGATGCGGCTTGCTATCGATTGATTGTGCCGAGGCACGCACTGCCGCATCACTCGGTAACTTTTGCAAGTTCCTCAAGCTGGACCGTTGCCCTGCCCTGCTCTTTCTCGAGATATCCACGCCCGAATTTGACGTTCATATGATCCCAAGGCAGTTTTTCGAGCAGTTCGTATTTTGTGTGGACCTGTTTTTCAACATCAATCTCCGCATCTTCAATCGCATTCCACCACCGTTGAGGGTCAAGATGCTCGGTCCATCCATCCATTCGAGCTCCCCTTTCCCAAGCCAGCCGGATCGCTTTACCAGTGCGTCGATCGCCGCGACTAAGAACGCCCTCAAGGAGGCTCGTTTCAACATCGTGACATTTTACGGTGACACTTCGAATTTGCCGGCGATCACGGAGGTAACGATGCGCCCATTTGAAGTATTCTCGTCTCTGCATACCGTTCCACTGATAGGGGGTATGTGCTTTTGGTACGAAATTGGAGACGCTTGCAGTCACGCGAGCGTACCGCCCAGTTTCTTCTTTACCAACTTTGGCGATCGTTTCAGCTAAGTCGACAATGCCATCTAGATCCACCGGGCGTTCACCTGGTAGCCCGCACATGAAATAGAGCTTGATACTTTCAAAACCATTTCGAAAAGCAACTCGACAGCCTTCGATGAGATCACTGTTCTTGATTTTCTTTCGAATCTGTTCACGCATATCGTCGCGAGCCACTTCTGGCGCCAAGGTCATGCTGCGCCGGCGATCACTACCGAGAAGAATTGGAAGGGTTCGCAATTGCTCGTTGACACGAAGACTTGGGACACTGATATTCACACCCAGTGGCTTGAAGATTTCGTGTAGTCGTTCAACAAGCGGTTCAAAATGTGGGTAATCGCTGCTGGAGAGGGACAGAATGCTGATCTCGTTGTATCCGGTGTTTCGGTAACTTTCTAAAGCCGCATCGACGATCGTTTCCACTTCTCGGATTCTGAGGGGGCGTTTGATCACGGTACTCTGGCAGAATCGACACAGATGTGGACAGCCCCGCATGATTTCCACTGCGATTCGATCGTGAACACATTCGATGTATGGAACAATTGGTTTTGTGGGTAAAGGAATCGAATCGAGATCCTTGATCACACTGGGGGCGATCGTTGCAGGAACATCATCTCGAGTGCGATTGAGCGCAACGATTCGGCCTTGGTGGTACTCTGGTTGATAAAATCGGGGTACATAGGCAGATTCAATTGTCTTCGCGAGTGTTGCTAAAGCTTCAACACGTTGTCGTTGTCCCGAAGAGCCTTGTTCAAATTCTCCGTTCTCATTTCGGTACTGTTTCTTCAGTTCGATCCATAGATCGCATATTTCCGGAAGGATAGGCTCGCCATCACCCGCGATCATCACATCGAAGAAGTCTGCCATGGGTTCAGGGTTTTGGCAGCATGGACCGCCGGCCAAAATCAAGGGGTCTGCCATGGTCCGGTCGCATGACTCAAGGGGAATGCCTCCAAGGTCAAGCATCGTAAGGACATTTGGTGAACTAATTTCGTACTGCAGAGAAAGGCCAACAACGTCAAACTCGCATAGAGGTGTGAAGGTTTCTAGGCTGTAGAGCGGTAGTTGTTGGCGGCGCAGTTGAGCTTCCATGTCTGGCCAAGGCGCAAAGACACGTTCCGCGCACCAATCCTGACGTCGATTCATCAACGAGTAGAGAACCTGCAAGCCGTGGTGGCTCATGCCAATGGTGTAGGCATCAGGGAAACCAAGGCATACTTTGCCTTTAAGTTCATGATGATTTTTGACGACAATGTTTCGTTCGCCACCGACGTATTGTGCTGGTGTCTGAACATGTGGCCAAATGAGAGATTCGAGTTTTTGTCGAAGCGGTTGATTGATCATTCGAAGTTCAGCAGATGGTTCGTGGAAATGCTGGTTCACGATGGGCTGTTGGGAAACCCATTGTTCGTAGTTAAAGTGTGTCTTAAAGAGTCCCGCGGATGCAAGGGAGCTCGTCGGATCTTATTAAAGGTGTTGAATCGTGCAAGATTTCGAATCGGTTGGCTTAGTAGACGATTTTGAACTAGGACAGGGCAAGGCGGTAGTCTTTGATGGCCGAATGGTTGCTGTTTTTCGGACGACTGATGGTTGGTACGCCATTGATGATTTGTGCCCCCACATGGGGGCGTCCCTCGCTGAAGGTTACCTTGATGGAGATTCTGTTTCATGTCCGTGGCATGCTTGGCGATTTTGCATCAAGGATGGCCGTTGGGAAGACAATCCGCAAACGAAGGTGGATTGTTTCGAAGTTAAAATAGAAGGTAATGAGGTTCTAGTGAGGGAAAATAAGATTGAATCGTGAATTGGCCCTCGATGGGTAACCACGCCAATTTTGCTAACTAGATTTTCTAAGTCTCGGGTCTATTCGGCTTCTTCCCACGGATCAAGACTTAAGAGGTCACCCGCTTCGATAGCGTTTGGGTTGACCACGACGTGCTTGATCCTTTGTCTTTTCCAAGTGTAGGAGATGTGAATCAGGCCATCCTCAGTTTGGATCATCGCTGGATAGCTAAACTCTGCATTGGCTTCTCGCTCAAGTGTTCCAGCTTTTTTCCATGTGATTCCATCTTCGGAGATCGCGAGATTTAGAAGTCCTCTTCGACCCCAGCCGGTACTGCCTGAGCCTAGGTGATTGTAGATCAAGAGGTGTCTTCCATCTTGAAGGCTGACCGCATCGATTCCTGAGTTGGGATTCGGTAAGTTAGTTGCAGTCATCTTGGACCAAGTTTCTCCAAGGTCATCGGAAAAGGTTGTGCTGATCACTCCTTCTTGTGTCCGGCAAAGTGCTTGCAATCGTCCATCGGCGTGTTCAAGTAGCGTTGGTTGAATTGCATTGAATTCTTCCTTGCTGTTGATCGGTCCAACTCTTTCCCATTCATCCGAGGGTAATCCTCGATCCAGGTCGGTTTTTTCAAAATGAACCCGCCAGCCATCGTATTCAGTAGATGATCCGGCTAGTAATGTTCCATCCGGGAGTTCGATGGGTTTGCAACGAACAGGACCATCAATGCTTTCTGGGAGCCGAACTCGGTCACGAAAAGTTCGGCCTCGGTCATAACTGACTAACATTTCCCCCCACCAGCTCCGAGGATCAGGTCCAACCTTAAAAAAGAGGAGAAGTGGTTGATTACCTTGCGGTTGGAATAGGACAGGATTCCAGCACGGGTATCGAAGTTGTGAATGCTGAATTCCGTTGGCCCATTCCTTGGGGCCCGACCAGCGTGAACCATCGTGATAGCTCACCCAGATCCCCACATCCTTATCTTTTTCTTTCGTGCCCCCAAACCATGCAACCACCAGCCCACGTGAGGTTTCGCAGATGGTCGAGGCATGGCATTGTGGAAAGCTGGCCTTCGTGAACACAAACTCTTCACTGACAACACCGGGGAATTTTGGAGAGGTGACCTTTGACGTTGGTTTAGCTGTGGTTTGTTCAGGACCATAGCTAATGCAGTCTTGGTGACGGATGTGGTAGATGCGACCATTTTCTGCTCCCACGAGCAAATCTAGTTGCCCATCCTGGTCGAAGTCGCACACTGCCGGGCTCGAAGTGTGACCGGCAACATTCCGCCGAGCCAGGTTGCCGACTTTCTTTAGGATGTATTTTCCCTGCCTCGTCTCGCAGTTGCGGTACCAAAGTGCATTTTCAGAATTGACTATCACATCAAGTCGACCATCTTGATCCCAATCCGCGACGCTAAGCTTTACTCGACCTGATCCTCCACAGGATTTCGGGTTGAGTTGAATTGGCATTTCGTTCTCATCTAAGAAAACTCTGGATGGACTCAGGCTCTTTTCGCGCAGTGTCAGATAGCCATCTTGATCGAGCGCAACAATTTCAACTTCCTTATCGCCATCGAAATCAATCGCGAATGGAGTTGTACGCCACTGCGTTAATGATCCACTTCCGTTAGTATTCCACCAGTACCACTTAGGTGGATACTCGGTTACCCCAAATTGAAAAGGTGTTTCAATAACATCCATGCCCGATTGTGTTAGCAGACCCATCTGTGACCAGATTGAGTTGTAAAGGATCTCAGCTCTGCCGTCCTTGTTCCAGTCTGACACGCTAAAGGTTGTGTAACCCCATTTGGCCTCGCAAGGACCTTGGATTGAACCATTGGGACCTGCCAGCACACGGAAAATATCCGAGTGTGATGTTGGAGTGTCGTTTTCAAGATTTAGTTCTTTTTTGCGCAGGTATTTTGGTGCTGACCACTTGCTCTCGCCGGACTCAGTCAGTCCCAAGTTTTCAAACCATCCAATGTGTCCTGCAGTATTGCCACATAAGATGTCTTGATCACCGTCTTTGTCCCAGTCATAGGCAAACGGTGTTGCCAATGCGCCGAACTTAAGCGTGTCTGCTTCTTGTTGAAAATAGACCGGTGCCTTGAAGTAAGGAATCTCATCCTCGCTTCGGACTCCGCTGTTTTCGATCAATGCGACACGCCCATCTTCATCCCCAACAATGAGATCTAAGTCACCATCTGAATCCCAATCAAAAGCGGTCGGCGTGATCATTTGCAGATCCATGACTAAGGGGTCACCGCTTGCTTGTTTCAGTCTGATTCCAGCGCCGTATTGTGGATTCGAACGATCGCCCTCGTTCTTAAAGTAGGTGAACCCATCTAGAAACTCACCGCAAATGAGATCAAGGTCGCCGTCATGATCGAAGTCAGCGAAATTTGGCGATGGCCAACCATAGACATCGATGTCATCGCCGCCTGCTTTAATGCGTTTCGGTTGAGTAGAGTAATCTGGTTCCTGATACGATCCGTTGTTTGTTATCAGGTAGATAAAGCCATGTAGAGGTCCATTATTCCACTGGCCATTGGCGTCATAAGCATGGTCCCAACCGTAATCGGTCCAATCGCCTACACCAGTAACGATATCCTGATCACCATCTCCGTCGTAATCGACGTAGCGCCACATGTTCCCTCGAACGCCGTTGCGGTGAACATTGGAGCGGTCGTAGATCTTCTTTGGTTTTTCGAAATTAAATCTGCCGGTGGACGCATCTCGTGGGAACTCATAACCGGGCTTGAGAATCACTGGTTGGTCATCAATGTAGCTAATCTGATAGTTGTGTCCTGCCGATCCTACTCGAACACCTGGTCTGAAGACCGGTGAGTTCAGTTTGGGATCTTGGGATGGGTTCTCAAAGAAGTAGACACCATTGGAAGGTTTATCTGGACAGGCGACCAAAAGATCGATATCCCCGTCGCCGTCGTAATCGAGTGGCATCGGCCACGCCCAGAGTCCGACACCCAGATCTACAACAAGGTTGTCTTGATTGTACCGAAGCGGACGTAATTTCCATTCTGTCTCTTGCCCGAACGACTGTGATCTTGAGACAAGGAGTACCAATGCGATCGTTAAGTATTGTTTCATGAAATCTACTAGGTGAATTAGGTTGCTCGACGCATCATGGTACTCTACGTCGTTGCTTGCGTCGGATCTGATTTTCTCTGTCAAGCGACGGTGTCCGGCCAGCGATGGGGTTATCGGACCGGACGCCACATTTATAATGGACGGATCGTTTAGCCACGTCCAACGAAAGGCATTTTTGCTGCCATGACAGTCATCTGAAGTACATTCGCTTCTGAAGGCATTCTTGCCATGGTCATAACGGCATCTGCAACGCAAGCTACATCGATGGTAGGCTCCATTTGAGTCGAGCCATCACTCTGGAGTATTCCTTTTTTTATCTGACTCGCGATCGCTGTGTCGGCATTCCCAATGTCTATTTGGCCGCAGGTGATACCATACCGCCTGCCATCCAGAGCAAGGGATTTTGTGAGTCCAGTCACCGCATGCTTGGTGGCGGTGTAAGGAGCTGATAACGGACGTGGTGTAGTGGCTGAAATGGATCCGTTGTTGATGATTCGTCCACCAATCGGCTGTTGTCGTTTCATCAAACGGAACGCCTCGCGACTACAAAGGAACACACCGGTTAGATTGACCGCGATGACTTGATTCCAGTTCTCTAACTCAATGTTGTCGATCTCGGAGGCGAATGAGCCAATCCCAGCGTTGTTGAATAATAAATCAATCCGGCCATGCATTTCTTCAACGCGTCGGAAGAGTGACTGAACACTCTCTTCCTGAGACACGTCGGTCACGATCACACACGCTCGGTCCTGATGATGGTTTGATGTATCAAGCGTCTCAAGAAGTGTTTTTTGGTTTCTGCCAGCCAGAAAAACATAATATCCCTCGAGCATCAGACGCTGTGTAACAGCGCGGCCAATACCAGAACCTGCACCGGTGACCACTGCGACTGGCATGCTATGTACCGTGGGTTAAAATTAAAAAATTTCTTGAGTGCTTTCCTAAGAGATCTGAAGCGATTCGTTTACCTTCAGGATCACCGGTTCCGCAGCGGTATCTTCTTGGACTTTCTCGGCCCACTGATGTGGATCCACTTCAATCGGAGGCCATGTGTTGTAGTGCGTTGGTAGGACTTTGTTGGGATTGATGAGTTTAATTGCTTCAACTGAGTCTTGGACACCCATCGTGAATAAGTCACCAATGGGTAGTATCGCCACGTCAACGCCCGAAGAGTAATAGGCCATGTCTCCGAATATTGCGGTATCACAAGCAAAATAAATGCGTTGTCCCGCGATGGTCAGAAGAAAACCTGCAGCTAATCCTGAGGGTGAGCCGTCGGGGAGACTGTTGCTGTGAAGTGCGGGAGTCATTTTCACAACGCCAAATGGTAGGTGGACCTCGCCGCCAACGTTCATGCCTACCGTGTTTGAGATGCCGTGCTTTTCCGAGAACCATTGTGCAATCTCAAATATCGCTACGACTGTCGCATCCGATTGTGATGCGATTTGCGGGGCATCAGCGATGTGGTCAAAGTGGCCGTGTGAAATGAGCAGATGGGTGCAGTCCCGAAAATCATCAATCTCTTTCGTTGCCGATGGATTGTCAGTTAGAAACGGGTCTAGAAGAATTTTGTGTTGATCAGTTTCAATTAGCCAAGAGGCGTGACCAAGCCACGTGATTATTGTCATGTCAGATACTCAATGAGTTTGCCTCTGCGTTGATTATGCCTCAGGGCATCTTTGTTGCCATGCAACCGTTATGAGCCAGAATACGAGAGCCCTGCGATAGCGGTTTTACCAATCTTCTCCTCGAAGACGCGCGATCTCCATCGCATCCTTATCGCCTCTTCCAGAAAGACATACCAGAATGTGTTGGTCGGCTGACATTGTTTTAGCGAGTTCAATCGCTTTGGCGATGGCGTGGCTAGATTCCAGTGCCGCGATAATTCCCTCGGTGCGGGCCATCTTATCGAACGCATGCATCGCCGCATCATCACCGCATTCTAGATAGTCAACCCTTCCGCTATCTTTCCAATAGCTGTGCTCAGGGCCAACCCCTGGATAATCTAACCCGGCACTCATTGAGTGTACGTCACAAGTCTGGCCGTCCGTGTCTTGCATGACGTAACTGTAGCTCCCGTGCAATACACCAGGGCTGCCAAAAGAAAGTGGCGAAGCGTGATCTCCGGGTGTGGTGCCACGTCCGCCTGCTTCCACCCCAACCAGTCGTACTCCCTCATCATCTACAAACGGATGAAACATTCCAGCTGCGTTGCTCCCACCACCCACGCAAGCGATGACGCAATCGGGGAGTTTATTAAAAGTATCTAAGCACTGACTGCGTGCCTCGCGTCCGATCACTGACTGGAAGTCTCGAACCATCATCGGGAATGGATGGGGGCCGATGACACTACCGATGATGTAGTGCGTGTCTTCCACTGATGACATCCAGTCTCGCATCGCTTCATTAACGGCGTCTCGAAGGGTTTTTGACCCGCTTTCCACCGCGCGTATTTCTGCACCAAGTAGTTTCATACTAAAAACATTTGGTTTCTGTCGGCGAATGTCTTCGCTGCCCATGTAAACAACACACGGGAGTCCAAAATGGGCGCAAGCGGTCGCTGTTGCAACGCCGTGCTGGCCTGCGCCAGTTTCAGCAATCACGCGAGTTTTTCCCATCCGAAGCGTCAGCAAAGCTTGACCTACAGTGTTGTTGATTTTGTGCGCGCCGGTGTGGTTGAGATCTTCTCTCTTGAACCATATTTGTGCACCACCCGCAGCTTCCGTAAGACGCTTTGCGAAATATAGAGGGCTAGGACGTCCAACAAACCTCATCAGAAGTTCGTTGAGTTCTCTCTGGAATTCTTCATCATGCTTTGCCCTTTCGTACTCTTCGGAAAGCTGTTCAAGGGCCCGTGTGAGTGTCTCTGGAACGAATCGTCCGCCAAATTTTCCAAAACGACCCTGTTCGTCGGGGACGGAGGTCGTGGCTTGGGTAGATTCCGGTGCAATACTCATGATGTTTTGACGAATTACTGGCAATTGATGGTGTGCGATGCGATCAATACAAAAATGTTCGTTGGCGGTAAAGTGAACCACTGACAAAGCTGGATCGACCTCAAAATGATGTATTTCAAACACATCAGCGGGCTCTCGGACCGTGATAGCAACCGCGTTACGCCTTGAGAACCGCAGTCATGTACCGACAGATCACCTCAGATTCTCGGTCTCAGGATAGGAATGGTCAACGTTCACCCAACAGTTTAATGTTCTTATTTGTAATTACCACATACGGGGGGCTCGAAAGTTGCGAGGTTTCATTCCAGTTTGGACCCAATCTGATCAGGTTGGCTGAATGCGACAGGGTCCGCAAATATCTATCATGAGTTGAGTGGCGGTTGCTCAATCACTTCAATTTGCCCTAACTGCAACAGTCGCCGATATGCTTCCAGTTTCCTGCAAACAATCAAAGTGCTTGAGATCTGATGCCAGAGTTACCTGAAGTCGAAACCATGTGTCGCGGTATTCGCTCGATTGAGGGGCTTCAGGTGAAGAGCTTTCAGATGTGTGAATGTCGTTTGAAGCCTATTTCGATACATCCTAGAGCGAGTGAAATTGCAGCGACTCTCATTGGGAGCGAGGTTCAGCAGGTTAGTCGCTTAGGGAAACGAGTACTGGTGCGGTTTTCAGGAAAGCAAATCCTAGTCATTGAACCTAGGATGACAGGCATCGTGATGCTTGAAAATCCTCCGAATCAAACACATCTACGTCTTGAGTTCACACTGGTGAAAGTTGGCTCTAAGGCGAGACTCACGCAAGCGGTTTCTAGTGCAGCGAGTAAAGAAGAGAAAAAATTGTTGTTTTGGGATCGCCGCGGGCTTGGCACCGTTCGCCTGATGTCGTCTGAGCAACTCGAGGAGTGCGTTATCAATCGTTTAGGCCCAGACGGCCTGCAAATGACACCGGCACTTTATGCCAAGAATTTTGGTTCGTCGAAACGAGAGATTAAGGTTGCTTTACTCGATCAGAAATTAGTTGCGGGGATTGGCAATATCTATGCGGCGGAGATTTTATTCATGGCAGGGATTGATCCACGTGCTCGGTGTGATCGCCTATCAGGAAAACAGTGGCACAGAATTTCTGACGCGACACAGGAAATTCTCAGTCAGGCGATACTCCATGAGGGTAGCACGTTAAGTGACGGAACCTACCGAAACGCGATCAATGGTGAGGGCAGTTATCAACAATGCCATCGCGTTTACGATCGAGAAGGTTCAGCCTGCTCGCGTTGCGGCAAGGGAAAAATCGCCCGAATCATTCAGGCTCAACGTAGCACCTTCTTTTGTCCCGAGTGCCAAAAGAGACGAGGTCTCCATTCTTCACTTCTTGGTCAATGAAAAAGCTACCTTCAGGTCCTTGGATACCGGCTATACTGAATCGAGGCAAGTCGTGTTGCCGTGTGGCAAAAGCTTGTTAACCACTCGGTTGTCTTTAGTTTGATAAGACTTGCACCATATCGATTTGGTTTCTAGCAGAAACCTACTCGTGCACTGTGAACCAAAGATTTCTGTTGAAAGATCTTTAAAAGAAGTAGACGTCCAAGCAGAACACATACATCGAGAGAGACGCATGAAGGCACTGGATTTCGGCTTGGATTCTGATGAGTATGGCTTTAGAGATTTTTTTTCGAGGCGTGATTGCGTCAAGCTAATCGCTTCGCTTGCTTCGGTAACCGCATCCATTAAATCCAGTTGCGCTGTATCTGCAGCCCAGCAGGATCGCTGGGGAGACTCAATCAAAAGAGGGCTTGATTGGCTCAGTCGCTCACAATCGTCACGTGGGCAATGGAACACTCAGGTATATCCCACGGCTTTAGCATCACTTGCAGGAACGGCACTCATCGCAAGTGGCAGCACCACCACCCAGGGGCCCTATGCACGTGGTATCGCAAGGGTCGCTGATTTCCTGATTAGTAAGAGCCGTGATAATGGCTTAATTGGTGATCCACAGACGGACTCTCGCTACACCTATGGTCATGGGTTTGCGATGTTGATGCTTTCGCAGGTGTTAGGAGAAGAAGGGTTAGTGGATCGTCGTAATGAACTCGTGGAAGTCTTAACAAAAGCTGTTGAATTCAGCGGGGGTGCTCAGACAGAAGCGGGCGGATGGGGGTACGTGTCCGCCAAGGAGGGTAATGACTTCGACGAAGGTTCGACAACGATCACTCAGGTTCAAGGTTTGAGGGGGTGTCGAAACGCGGGGATTCCTGTTAGCGGAGAGGTGATTGAGAAAGCAAAGCAATACATTTATCGATGTAAGAATGATGATGGTGGAATTAGCTACAGCAGTCAGCAGATGGGTACGAGTCGACCGGCTATTACTGCTGCGGCATTGGCTGCTCTCTACAACGCGGGCGATTACGATAGCAATCACGTGCCTGAAATGCTGGACTACGCAAAGGGAACGTTGCACGATATCGGTGATGGCTCTCGTGCCTTTGGTCATTGGCACTATACCTACCTGTACTACAGCCAAGTGGTTTACCGGCAAGGTGATGAGATGTGGATTCCTTTTCGTGACCGACTTTACAACCGTATCGTGAGCGAGCAGAGGCCCGATGGTTATTGGGAGGGTCAGATTGATCCTGTCTATGTCACTGCATGTAATCTGATCATGTTGCAGCTTGATCGATCTTTCTTGCCAATCTATCAGCGATGAAACGATTCATCATTGCTGCTGTTGTGGATTGCTCTCCTGATTGGCAGATTGATTATGAATCGCGTGGTAAGTTTAGGTTTTTCGAGGAGTAGGTGGTTTGGCGCTGTATCATTTCGCTATAAATTCCTCCCTGTCTGAGTAGGGTTGGGTGGTTACCCGATTCAATTATTTTTCCGTCATCTAGCACGACGATGCGATCAGCTTGCTGGATTGTGCTTAGACGGTGTGCGATCACAAGCGATGTGCGGTTTTTTAAGAGGCTCTGCAGGCTCTGCTGAATTAACTGTTCGCTCTCGCTGTCGAGATTGCTGGTTGCCTCGTCCAAAATTAAAATTTTTGGATCAGCGCAAATTGCTCTGGCAATCGCGATCCTTTGACGCTGTCCGCCTGATAGTTTGACTCCACGTTCGCCAATTCGCGATAGATATCCTTTAGGCAGGCGTTGGATGAAATCATGCGCAGCAGCCATGGTTGCTGCCTGCTGGATGGTGTGAATGTCAGCGTCTTTCCGCGAGTATCCGATGTTTTCGGCAATCGTTCCGTCAAATAGAAAGACATCCTGTTCCACAATGCCGAGAAGTTGCCGAAAGGAGCTAAGTTCAATGTCTTTCAAGTCGGTTCCGTCTAAAAGAACCTTGCCCGCGCTGGGATCATAGAACCTTGCAATGATGTTTGTCAGCGTTGTTTTGCCCGCTCCGCTGCGACCAACTAACGCAACTGTCTCTCCCGGTTCGATGGTGAAGGATATATTCCTGAGGACTTTCTGCTCGCTGCCGGGGTACGCAAAATCAATGTTCTCTAATTGGATGCGACCTTTCGTCGAGACTTTGCTTACTTGAATCGCATTCGGGGTCGAGGGTAATTCTTGGTCGATCTCCAGCACATCAAGGATTCGGTCTAAACCTGCAAGATTGTTTTGAAATCCTGCAGCACTCGCAGCCAAGGTGGCAAGCGGGTCGAGAAGCATTGTGAGATAAACGAGAAACATCATTAGGTCGCCGAGAGTCAACTCTCCTTCAATGATTTGGTATCCCCCGTAGAGTAGAAGGCCGGTCGAGGCTAGCGGGATGACAACTTCCCAAACCGTTTCGATCAAACGGGTCCACCACCATGTGAAGAGTTGTTGTCTAACAAGCAGGTTCCCCTCTTCAACAAACCGTCTCGTTTCGCTCCGCTGCCTTGCGAACGTTCTTACCACGCGAATTCCACCAAATGTTTCGGTTACACCACTGTCAATGGTTTGCCGCTGCTTTCTGATGTCGCGATATAGCGGTCGAATTCGATTGATCCATGTACGGTGGCTAATCCAAACCAAAGGGAGAAGTGTGGCACCACCGAGCATGAGCTTCCAATCAACAAGCATCAGGATTAGCAAGCTCCCCGCAAGTTGAACCAGTGCTCTCCACGGGTTGTACAGCATGCTGAAAATCAGATCCGCTACTCCACCTGCATCTTCACGAATTAAACTCGCGGCACCACCACTTTTTAAGTCATGAACCAGATTCATTGGGAGATGAATGGAATGCGCAAAGACTTTCTTGCGGATGCTTATTTGCGTCAAATTGACTGTCTTTGTCGCAATCCATCTGCTCGTGAGGTGTACCACGGTGGCGGTTGCGGTAACGACGACCACACCTGTGGCAATCACAACGAGAATGGCGAGAGGGTCGTTGGTGGTGATGATACCGGAGGCCCAAGTCGGTACTTCCTTGGGTGGGCTCGTTAACGCTAGGTCGATTGCTAACTTCGTGCCCAAAGGCGGGATCAGTCGCAAGCCAATTCCGATTGTCAACAGCGCGAGGGCAAGCGAGAGGTTGCGACGGTGTCCTTGTAATAACTGAAGAAACTGCAGGAATAGCTCGAGAAACTTACGATCTCTGGAGCCAATCTTTTTGGAGTTTTTGCCGGAATGTCCGTGAAAAGAGTGTGCGGAATTTCCCGTCTTTTTTTTGCGAGCACGCAGCCGAAACTCCATGAATCGTTTGCGGCTCGGTTCGCGTACCATCTTTATGTTTCCCTAATGGGTCCGTGAGCTCAACTCAATCTGACGTAGCATTATTAAGTGATGGCCATGGATAACAGATAAAACCGTCCAAACTATTTGAAAACGCTCGCGTCAACAATTTTAACAGGTTACCCTTGCGTCGGTTTCACAAGGGTAGCCGGTTGAGGTTTTGTCGTCTTTTCGGCTGATTGGCATCCTTTATTAAATTTCAGTGAGCAACAAATAATCTGCTGAAGCGTCATGCAAGACATCGATTACTACGTATTGATCAGTTATTTCGCAATCATGATTTTGATTGGTCTTTGGGCAATGCGTCGGGTAAATAATCAAGAAGATTATTTTATGGGCGGGCGCGGGTTTGGAAAGTTGATGCAAACCTTTGCAGCTTTTGGAGCCGGAACGGGGGCGCACGAGCCAGTTCAGGTTGGACGCACAGTCTGGACAAGCGGTCTCAGTGGTGTTTGGTCTGCATTAATGTGGCTTTTTGTTACCCCGGTCTATTGGATTACCGCGGTTTGGTATCGCAGGATGCGGCATTTAACGCTGGGTGATTGGTTTGTGGAGAGATATCAATCGCCGGCACTCGGAGTTGCCTACACGCTGTTCGCAATTGTGTTTTATATGTTCTATCTTTCGACCATGTTTTCAGCGATTGCCAAGTTTGCTGTGCCGCTGCTTGGATTTGAAACGGGGCTTTTGGGGTATGAAATTAGATACACGCTGATCCCATTAATCGCGGGAATTGTGATGGTTTACGGTGTGTTGGGTGGTTTGACTGCGGCTTACTGGACGGACTTGATTCAGGGAGTTTTTATTCTTCTTCTTTCTGTTCTTCTGATTCCCTATGGACTGTGGGCGTTATGTGCGAAATTCGCAGAAGAGGGTTCTCAGAGCATGATCAATGGTTTCGGTATCATGCATGAGAGAATATCGCAGGATTACTTCAGTCTTTTCAACGGTCCGAGTAGCGGTGAGTTTCCGATGCAGTACATCGTCTCTCTGTCCCTATTGGGAATGATAGGGATTGTTGTGCAACCCCATTTTATTGCGACCGGGGGCGGTTCGGCTAAGTCAGAAGATGAAGCCAGGATCGGGTTGGTTGCCGGTAACTTCTTGAAACGATTGTGTACTGTCGGCTGGGCAATTACAGCGTTAATCGCGCTTGCTCTTTTGTCAGGGAATACTGAGATTGCCTCCGATCCAGATCAGGTATGGGGAGTTGCTGCACGAGAAATTCTTGGTCCGATGAATTTAGGGCTTGTTGGCTTAATGCTGGCGTGTCTGTTGGCAGCAATGATGAGCTCTGCTGATACCTACATGATCGTCACGTCGGGTTTGGTTGTGAGGAATGTCTATGCGGCCTACATCAATCCAGTGGCTGATGAAAAGAAATACATCGCGGTTGGTCGACTGACAGGTTTGTTGATCATTGTTGGGGCTGTCATTGTTTCCTTGGCTTATTCCGATGTTTTCGGTCAATTTAAGATGGCGATGGAATTGCCAATTCTTTTTGCTGCTCCTTTTTGGATTGGTATGTATTGGCGTCGTGCGAATTGTCGATCGGTATGGGCAACCATTGTTGTGTCGTTGCTGCTGTTCTTTATCTTTCCCATTCTCATCCCAAAGATGGCACCGGTTTTGCGAGACAGTGATCGCTTTGCGGTTGTCACCGATCGAGTTACCAAGACGTTTTCCAGACCTGCTACTGATTCAGATGTCTCTCGATATCAAGCTTGGGTTGAAGCTAGGCAAGCCATCGAGACAAAGTACGCCAATTCTGAATCAGGCGAGTTAGAGCAAAAGAGAAAACTGCTCGGCAAGGCACCTCCAGAGGCGGTGGTTGGTGAATCCATTGAGGTCAGCATTACCTCGGGCGGTGTTCCCGTTTTCTGGCGTGGTGGTGCCGAATCGATTGATGAAACGGGTGCGGGAACCGGACCAATCAGTTTTAAGCTTGCCTCGGAATCTGAGATTGACGGAGTCACCGTGCGAGTTGAGACGGCATCGGGGCCGATTCGAGGGTTAGGTGCTTTGAATCTTGACTTCGTCATCTACTCGTTGGCAGGCTGGGATTTGTCGACCGTCTCAAAGGCCACGTTGGAGACCCTTCGCTTGCCATCACGGCTACTTACGCCGTTCCTAATTCTGATTGGTTTTAGCTACATTACGAGACGCGAGAACGAGCAGGTTCTCGATCGCTATTATGCCAAGATGAATACGCCGGTTAATCCAGATCCCACGTTGGATCTCAATAACTTAGAGGAAGCGTTTCATAATCCCCGTGCTGCCGGAAACCGCAGGTTATTCCCGAATACCGATTGGGAATTTACGGTGCCAACCAAGATGGATGTCATCGGATTCACAATTTCCTGCTTGGTGTGCGTAGTCGTTATCAGCCTGTTGACCTGGCTCGCGTCTATTGGTGCCAATTAGTCTCTTGTCTGGATGTTCCTGCCTCGAAAATCTGCTTAGAAAAAAACGTTTCAAGATTCAATTTCCGAAGGGTTGCATCTTGGAATCCTGCAGAGTTAGAGATTGGTTTACGAGCTCGCACTTCGGTAACTAGATAATGCACGGTGGAAGATCCAACGGCTTATTACGAGACTTCCACAGGCGGCAACGAACGCCCACATAACAAAAAACCATTCAGCTGTTGTTCGGGGGTCGATAGGTCTAGCAAGTATCCTTGCTGGGACATTGACGACTAGTAGGACGGGAATGATGAATGTGAATATGCCGTATAAAGGTCGGCCCCATCCGCGATCATACATTTCCATCGGATAACGGCTGAAGTTGGTGATATAAAACCAGAAATTATAAAGCGTTTGATTCCTTCCCAGCCAAACACTCGTCGCGCTAAGGCAGATCATCAGGCTGTACATGATGATGATTCCCAAAAACACAAAGATGATATAGAGAATCACTTCATGCCATGCTGGAATCATTGGCGAGGTTGCCCGTAGCGCCAGGTTTCGGAGCGAAATGATGGCGATCACGACTCCCGCGGCAAAGTTTGAAAGGGAGCTCCAGTCTACTTTACGGAACGAGATTAGAAACTGCGTGTCAATAGGTTTGAGTAATGCAAAGTCCAGACCTCCTGTTCTGATTAATTCGCTGAACTCTTCTGCGTTTGGCATGAAGAAGGCTTGGACAATACTGTTAATAAACCAAGTCGTTGCTAAGAAAAGAAAAAACTTATCACGATCCCAGCCTGAGTCCGCGCCAATGCTGTCGGTGTACTGAAATAGGATTAGATAAAAACCGACATTCATCAGCGTCCAGCCAACACTGCTGACGCATTGCAGAACAAAGTTCGTGCGAAAGGTCATGTCTCGAATGAGACTGTTTTTTGCGAAAGTCAAGAAGACTTTGAAGTAATTGGGGTGCAGGTCTTTCAAGGTCATTTCTTGGATTTCCTCAACCGCCATATCCGCTGTATCGTTTCACTCCACGCGAGTAAGCGACTCGACAAAGCGCAATGAAAAAAAGGAGCCAAATTGCTTCCAGTGCTAATTCAAAAAGAAGTTCTTCCTGAGGGATTTTTCCGAGGAAAATCGCGGCGGGGAAATACGCGAGGTATTTTAGTGGAAGGAACGTCACGAAGTATTCAATTGAATCTGGAAGTAGAGAAAGCGGAAACATGTGACCAGAAAGAAAAAAGCTAAATAGCATGTAAACGAATAGTAAAGAAGAGACTTCCAGAAACCAAAAACCAATCATGCCAATTGACGCCTCAAGGAAAAATCCAATGAGGAAGCCCATGACGAGTGACAAAGTGAAAGCAAATAAAGTCGTCAGGCTTGGCCATCCAGAGATGAAGTAATGGCGGCAGAGGAAAAAAACTAAGGCAAATGGTCCCGCCGCAATGACGTAGTAGGCAAACTTGTGTGCGATGCGATTGATAAGTAGAAAACCGATAAGGTCAATTGGTTGGATCAAATATCGCTTGATTTCTCCTTCTCGAATCTGCTTTGCGATACCGGATGCTAGGCCTGGCATGCTGGAAAATGCTCGCCCCAACATGGTTAGGAGGTAGTAGGCAACGATTTCTTGAAAGCTGAAGCCACCGATGGTGCCGTCAGTGTTATCACCTTTGCGTTCAATTGCGTCGAAGACTGCGAACCATAGGAATATTTGGGTAACGATTGGCAAGAATCGCATCAATGTTCCAAGGGCGAAGTCACCGCGGTAAACAAGCCGCTCCTCGAGAGCTGTACGAAAGATCATCACCCAAGATGAAATTTTCCATTGCAGCTGTGATGGCGCCGGTGACATGCTTCAAGTACTAAGGAGAGGTAGGTGTGCGGACTGATTTGATTGAGCGTCATGGTCACTCTCAAGAAGCAAGCGTATCAATCGCAATCGATGTCCGCAATGAATCGCTGGAAAGTCGCCGTTTATGATGTTGATTGTAGTTAACTAGGCAACCGTGAAGATAAAAAGAACCGAACATCAGCGTCGGTTGTGTCGTTTTTCCAATTTCAATGGATGGTCGGGCGTCAGCGTTAGAGGATGCAATTTTTCTCACTCGTTTTCTGGCGGTTCAAATTGTTTCACTGCCTTTGCAAATTCATTATTTGGGTCCCAGTCAAAAGTATTCAAAATGGTTTGCACTTCCGCTGGGTCATCTATTTCGCAAAGTGTTTCCATCTCGCCATTGGCTTGCGAGACGAGGAGGATTCGATTCGAAAACCTTATCACATGCATCTGTGTTTTTTGGTCAAAGATGTGACTTCCTAGCGGTTCAATGAGTGCCGCCACCGCGGAGGTACTTACGTGCGATTTTGCATTGACCTTGCGACTGAACCAGACAAGTCCCGCAAACAAACCAAGCACAATCAGTAGACTGGAAACAACGGTGATCGTGGCGGATGTAATCCCCGATGTTTTTTCTGCTGCAGAAGTTTCACGGTTCTCGCTTGTGCGCGGGGGTAAGGTTGGGAAATCTACCGCTGATTTACCGTTGCTTCCAACTGAGGTTGCTTCTCGGTTTGTGATTGCCTGGCCGGTTGTATTGCTTCTTGGTCTGACGATTGTTGCGGTCCGATTTTGGTCGTTCGCCTCTTGGGCTTGAGTGTTTTGGCCTTCACCAAAAGCTGTTGCAGACAGTGCTGCGGTAAGTAAAAGCGTAACCCTTGCAAAATGGTTCATCAGGGTTCCTGGTGTGTCCGCTGTCAATGGCATCTCATTTTCCTGAGCTGAGGAGATTACCGCGCATCAAGGACAAGATGATCCAACTAATTCGATCACTCGAATACAGAATCGATCATTCAAAATCAAAACTTCACCGTTGGCGATATGTCTTCCGTTGGCTTGTATGGCAACCGGTTCGGAGGCATCTTGATCCAATGTTATGACTGCTCCGTTTCGGAGTCTTAGAAACTCATCAAGTTTTATTGTTACATCGCCAAACGTAATCTCCAGTTCAATCTCAATATCACCCATCAAGTCATTCAGGTCGGTATGACTTGGATGGATGAATTTGGAGCCTAATGAAGGAGAGATTTCTTCGAGATGCATTGGTGTCGCATGGCTTTGTTTTTCCTCTAAAACTCTCGTATGGTCCTGTTCAAGCGATCGATTCATATCAAGTTCCATCTCTTGAGGTTTATTCTCAGTGCTTGGTTCAGGAAGGTTTGTCTCGGATAGAATAGATAAATGGGGTGTAAGTCAGTCAACAGAGCTTTTTCCGATTCGCTTGATTCGCAAAGTGCAAGTCAAGCTAGACTCGCCTTGGTCGGTAGAGATCAAGGCCAGGTCTTTCGCCCAATCCAGCGAAAATGCTTACAATCTCGCGAAATCCGACTTGGAGGGATTCTTCCCAGGTTTCATAGCCTGTTCCACCTACACGAAAAAGGTAAGGCGTGACATCTGGTTCCGGCATCGCGAAACGCACTTCACTACCGGTCGCCACAATCACGCATTCGTGTGTCTCTTTTTTCGCGTTGCCATTGCTGTCGACAAAGGACAGTTGGAAATCCGGTGGGATTACTTCTTCGTCACCTTCCACTGGGCAGGTTTCTATCGATCGGATCTCACAATCAATATGAACCCTGCCTTGTAGTAGATCAGTTTGTGTTAGCTGGATTAAATAGTTATTTGCCCACTCATGCAGCGTGACAGGGAATGTCAATGAGATTGTTTCGGTTTGTGTAAGCAGGGCTTGAACTGCTAGGTTCGAGAGCGACCGATCGGGCAACAAGGGAAGATCGCGATCCTCGGTGGATAGTAAGCTACTTGCCACGCCGCGTGATTCGTAAACGTTAATGTCGTATCCGAGAAAGCGACCATACAGAGCGGTTTCGACGCCAAGCGGTCCGGCGCCAATTACGGCGATTCTGCCGGGCGGATCAAGTGTAAATGATGTGAGATCTAGATCGGACATGTTGATGATTTAGTGGAAAACAGCGGGATACATCACGAGCGGCGGTGCGTTTCCACCATCTGTTTGCCGACCCGAAAGGAATCGATGCAAATCGGCGGATTTCTACCTTGGAGAAGGTCCGCGATGATGGTTGCAGTGCCTGCGGATAGGTGTAATCCGCTTCGGAAATGTCCGCAAGCGACATAGGTGCGATCGAGTCGAGGAATTCGACCAATCATCGGGAAACCGTCAATCGTCATGGGACGTAAACCGGACCAGCAATCGACATAGGTTGCAGAGCGAATTTCAGGGGCTATGGAGCACGCGAAATGGTGGAGTCCCTGGATGACTTTCGGCGTGGTGCCTTCTTGGAAGCCAACCTCCTCCTCGCAGGAGCCAACGAGAATGTGGCCATCTTCACGGCAAACGAGGTATCGATGACCCACATTGATGACCCGAGCACTAAGAGGGCTCTGCGTTTTGAGCAGAAGCATCTGCCCCCTGACTGGAATCACGCTGTTGCCCAGACCTTGTGAATGAGTGAATTGGCTTAGCCATGCCCCGCCACATAAAACCAATTGTTCGCATGAATGCCAAGTTCCATTAATGCAGATTTGTGGGCGTGACTGTTTTTCTCGCACTGCCGTCACCTTGCATTTTTCGCGAAGTTGTACGGAATGATTCCGACACGCTTCTTGGATAACTTTGAGGTATTGGGGCGGTCTTAACTGATATTCATCGGGGGCCCACCAAGCACCGATCGCTTGCTCTCCTCTAGCCCATTGGCTGAGCATTGGTTCCCGCCGAGGTATTTCCTGCAAAGGAACCCGTTCGACTTGGATTTCTAAATCGGACCAGTAATCAGCTAAGCCGATCATCGCCGCCATTTCTCCAGGGCTCTCAGCAAGATACCAACCACCGCATCGTCGCAGGCCAACATCCTTACCCGTTTCGTTGGTTAGCTCACCAGCCCATATAGGTAAAAGTTCATGGCTCAAGCCACGCAGTTGGTCGAGAGGATCCGTCGCGTTTTTTTGATTAGCGGGTGGCAGGATACCCGCTCCGGCCCATGAGGTGCCTTTTCCCATCTGTTTTTGATCGATTACTGTGACATTTCGACCTTCTCGAGACAGTTGCCAGGCGATGCTGAGACCAACGATACCCCCACCAACTACAAAGACATCATCAGAGTTGGTTTCGTTGGTCATAGATCAGTAATTTCGCAGCTGGTGAGCAGTTTGAAATGATGGTTTGTAAACGCTGATATAGCAGGTTTTGGCGATGAGCTTCTGATTGACTTCTTGGCGAAGAATTAGCGTCCCTCAGAAAGTTTATAAAGCGGCGCAAGTCAAACACGGTATCGATGTCTTCTTCCTGTTTAATCTCTTCCCATTCGACTCCATGTCTTTTAAGTCTTTGGCGGGTTTCGGAAAGCACGGACTGGGTGCTCCACTGCATCTTTTCGAAAAGTATCCGCCTTATCTCTTCCCGAAGTGTACTGCGGAATCCAATTAGGTAATAACCGCCATCCCTCGCGGGACCAAGGACGACGTCTACCGAACTTAGACATTGTGCTGCTGACTCGATATGCGAGTTGTTTAGGAGTGGGCAGTCAGCGCCAATCATGATTGCCAATTGTGGTGTTTTTTGCTTGGCGGTTGCATGTCGATTGAACCAATTCAACATGCGGGTTCCCAAGTCGCCTGTGCCCTGATCTTCAATCTGCCAGCGATCTTGAATGCTCAGTTGGCAAAGTTCGTATTTTACCTTAGTTGCCCGATTTGGTGGCGTTAGATTCAAGCTTCGGCGATTTCCGCAGTGAGCGAGGGATTCACACAGAAACATCGTGAATTCCCTGTGAATCAGGGCGGCAGCTCTGCTTCCAATGGTTTTTGCCAGTCGAGTCTTCACCTGCCCCGCATCCCAGTATTTTGTCAGGATACAAATAGCTAATTCTTCCAACGGCTTACCACAATGGGGGGGGGATGTATTCACCCTTTCAAATCCTCATAACTGGTAAACAAGGTTCGATCGTATTGACCGCTAAAAACCGTTGGCAAAACTATTGAGGTGGGATTAGAGTAAGTCGCATCGACAGCCGTTGGGGGATCATCGCGTGATCGTAAGTTTTTACCGTCAACACCGGATTTGACGTGCTATCCTCTCACAACGATCATTCGATTTCCATGGGGTTCTTGTCTTCACATTATGACGAAGAGTCTTTCATCTGAACGGTTCTTAGAAATTGTTGCCAACAGTGGGCTCGTTGATGCCGCTGAGTTGGAAACATTGGAAGAACGCGTGCGCGGACACCTTGATGGTCGCTTGCCGAAAGATCCCGCGAAGATTGCTCGGTTGCTTGTTAAGAAGCAACTCCTTACCGAGTGGCACGTGGAGAAGCTACTGAGCGGTAAGTACAAAGGTTTTTTTCTTGGTAAATACAAGTTACTTGGACATATCGGCACCGGCGGTATGAGCAGTGTTTACCTTGCAGAGCACACTCGGATGGGCGACAAGCGTGCAATCAAAGTTTTGCCGAAGAGTCGTGTCAAGGATGCGACCTATCTCGCTAGGTTTCAGCTAGAAGCCAAAGCCATAGCATCACTGCATCATCCCAATATCGTTCTTGCCCACGATATGGACAATGATGGAGATGTCCACTACATCGTCATGGAATATGTCGACGGCATCGACATGCAGCAGATGGTTAAGCAGGACGGGCCGCTTGGGCTTGAAACTGCTGCTGAAATGGTGGCACAAGCCGCACGCGGATTGCATCACGCCCACGAAAACGGCGTGATACACCGAGATGTGAAGCCAGC
This sequence comes from Rubripirellula sp., assembly GCA_022425745.1. Lineage (GTDB taxonomy): Bacteria > Planctomycetota > Planctomycetia > Pirellulales > Pirellulaceae > Rubripirellula. The sequence continues at coordinate 13,934 of JAKMEW010000300.1, read as the reverse complement.
CAATTTGCTGATTGATAAGACTGGCAGGGTGCGTTTGCTTGATATGGGACTGGCTCTTGTTAATGCCGAAGAAGACCAGTCTCTAACCGTCGCCAATAACGAGAATGTCTTGGGGACCGCAGATTATTTGGCACCTGAGCAGGCACTTAATAGTCATTCGGTTGATCATCGAGCTGATATCTACGGCTTGGGCTGCACGCTCTATTATCTACTTACTGGGAAACCTCCGTTTAGTGATGGTACCCTTGCCCAACGCATCGCGAGGCATCAAAAGGAGATGCCGAAAGCTATCCGAACCATTCGGAAAGATTGTTCAGGCGAGCTTGAAGGTATCTGTGTCAAGATGATCCAGAAAGACCCTAGGTACCGCTATCAAAGTGCCGAAGAGGTGGCTGTCGCACTCGAACGCTATGCTGAAAATGCTCCCAAGCCTGTCAGTATTGGTGCGGTTTCCAAAGCGACCTATGATCAACCTACAAGTGATTCATCTTCCATTTCATTGGATGAATTTCGCGATTCTAATGCAGGGCATGGTGACACATTAAGCAGCAGGGTGGATGACACTCTTTCAAGCTCTGGGAATGTTTTAGATCGCGAAGTGTCTGAACTCACTAGCAACCAGAGTGGTAGGTTGGTCAGTGTGGTGCCTCGCCCGGATTTGATGGACGGCAGTTTTATTGATCTGCAAGTTGAATCTGGTTTCAAGGGTGAAGCCTCAACCCCCGGCGCGGATACTCACGGTTCGTCTTCTGAGTTTCATCGTGGCAATGTTGACGCAACGCGATCTAGCAGTCGCATTTCATCCACCTCAGGTCGCAGACGTGGATTTGATCCAATGCTCATTGGTGCTTTGGTCGCAGCACTCTTCATTATTGCTGCTGCACTAGGGTTCATGCTCGCTAGAGTTGTCGGTTAGATTTGACTATCCTCTGAGTCTGCCATCTTTGTCTCTTTTTGAATATTATCCTTGAGCGACGCGGCAAATGTGTGCTCGGGATCACCTAAGTGTTAATCATAGTTTGAATTGGTAATCTACTATCTTACCCTGCCTAGGTGGAGCTTATCTTGGATCACGCATGAGCCTTGTTCTTCAACGACCGTACGAGTTCATCCCGCCACATCGAGGCAGTTTGTGGCCGACGTTCATTCAGAAGTTTCGTATCGTCGATCACTATTTACGCTTGAAAGAGGGTGTTCACTCTTTTGAGGTTCGTAATCTGGATGCTTTTCAATCCGCTCTGGCTGCAAGGAAAGGGATTCTTCTGGCTCCTAATCATTGTCGATATGCGGATCCATTGGTGATGGGATGGCCGGCTCGATTGGCCAAAACGCACGTTTACGCGATGGCTTCATGGCACCTCTTTAATAAGAGTTGGTTAGATGGTTTTGCGATCCAGAAAATGGGTGGGTTCAGTATTCACCGAGAGGCTTCCGATCGCCAGTCACTTGAAACTGCGATTGAGATATTAGCGACAGGAGAACGTCCGTTGATTCTCTTTCCTGAGGGAACCACCAGTCGCATGAATGATGATCTAAAAGATCTCTTGGAGGGTATCGCGTTTATCGCACGATCAGCTGCGAAGAAGAGTTTGAAGCGTGCGGGTAATCCAGTCGTGATGCTGCCAGTAGCGATCAAGTACTTATGTAAGGTCGATTGTCAGCCATGGATTAGGGAAAGAGCATCGCAATTAGAACGGCATTTTGAATTAGATTCAGCGGATAGTGTGAACGCTGTGCATCGCGTTCAGCGACTTGCGGATCACTGGTTGGCGTCGAATGAAATTCAGATTCTTGGCGCAAAACAAGACGGTTCTAATTCGGATCGTAGGAAATTATTGGCGAAATCATTGCTCGATAGGGCGTGCGACCGCCTGAGTGTGCAAATTGATCAAGAAGATATGCCGGCAAGAATTCGGGCGATGCGTGCAGAAATCGTTGTGAAGAGGTTTGGCGATTCATCTGCTGACTTGGCCGAGTTGAGTTCGTCTGCAAAGGATGTCAATTTGTGTCAAGAACTAATGACTTTCACGGATCATTATCTTGAAGGCGAGATGGTGACGGACACCCGTCTTGTTGAGACGCTGCAGCGTTTACAGGAGGTAAGCTTTGGCCGAGCTGTTCAGGATTTCCCACTGCACGCTGTGATTGAGTTCGGGAACGAGATCGATGTTCCCAGTGAGAAAGCGCCGCGAGGGCAACGAGATCCATTGTTGGATACGCTACGGTGTCAGTTATCTTCTTTGATTAGTGGTTTATCCTTGGAAGCTAGGGTCATTGCTTCTTTGTAACATTGGCTACCGAGAATCGAATTCTAAAGTTGACCGAAATCATTACCGATTTGCTAAGGTGCCTGATTGAGGTTTTTACTCCCGTTTTGTTCTCAAGTTTTTTTGGCGTTGGGGATCCGTCCCAAAGGTGATCGTTTTCTATGTCAGTCGACTCCAAGAAACAGGAACTCAAGAACTCGCAATGTTTTCTCGTGCTGCTCGCTCTAATATCGGCGTGCGAGATATTCTGTTTGGCGGTTTTCTATCCTTCTGGCCGTCCGGTTGACGAAGTGATTTCACTTCCATTTGCCTCGAGTTACGGATGGGTGTTGTCCCAGTCTCTCGGCGTCGCAATTACCACGTTATTAGTCTCGCTCACGATTCTACCATTAGCCCCAAAATTCTTCGTCAAGGTCAGCACTATTGCGATCATGACGTTGCCGTGGTTGTATCTGTGTGATGTTTTGGCATTTACTTGGATTGGTGAGCGTTTCTTATCGGCGACCATGGCCCATATTGCGAAATCACTTTTGCCAGCGTTGTCTCTTCATGTATCCGCATATGCGGTTTTACAGGCGGTAATGGTGGTGATTGGCGGTTTGCTTTTAAGTGGCGCTGGATTTGGCTTGTCAGTCAGGTTTGCTTGGAGGTGGGGAAAGTCCGACGATTCCATCAGCGTCAGAAGCGCTGTAGTTGTCATGGTAGTGTTGGGATTGGTGCTGGCAGTCATGCCGGGAATCAATTGGGCGACGATTCACGAGGAGATGAGAAATACGTCATCAAGACATCCATTTTGTGCATTCCACGTAGTTGGATTTCGGGGTGTCGGGGATGTTGTGCTGGGTGATGCCATTCCACCCCGTGATCGTTTACGTGCTTTGGAATCCTATGAAGCCATTTATCGCCGAGAGCAGAATATGTTGAGTGACGGCTTGGAGACAAGCCTCAAGCCTCCAAGTAACGGAATGCGCGGCCCGACTGACGTGATTTTGGTTGTCGTTGAGTGTTTGCGACCCGAATCCATTTCACCGGAATTGATGCCGAACCTACATTCATTTTCAAAAAAGTCATTGCTGTTAAAAAGGCATTTTTCCGGTGGCAATTCAACCTGCTTGGGAATGTTCAGTCTGCTGAATGGATTGGAGTCAATTTGGTTTCGTCGAGGGGTTAAGGACGCCCCGCTCTATAATCGATTGATGCATCAATCCGGCTATGAACTCGCTTTTTATGGGGGGCAAACGGATTGGAGAGTCTACGAAATGGATGGTTTCATTAACGAGAAGCACTACGATTCTTTCCATATCGAAGATCCCGAGCTTCCCCGGACAGATTTGGCTGCAGTTTCAAGAACGTTGTCTTTCATTAACCGCACTGATCAAGATGAGGCTAAACCAGGCCATGAGGTAAGTGATTCCCTAAGGTCGGCAGTCTGCTATCTATACGGAACGCATAGTAGCTTTCGATACAGTGATCCAGCGTATCGAGTTTTTACACCTGAAGCAGATGAGGGTCTCCTGATTGCAAATGCTCCAGACCTCAAACAACACTTTTACAACCGTTATAAAAACAGCCTCAGAAGCATGGATGACATCTTAGCGCCATTGCTTCGTGAAGATTGCGTCGTCATTATCACTGGAGATCATGGAGAACCATTTCTTGATGATGGAACCGCATCGCACGGAACAAGGCTCTCGAGATATCAAAATATGACGCCCGCCGTGATTTACTATCCAGGTGTTGACCCTAGGGTGATTGATGCTCCTACTTTTCACGGCGACTTGCTGCCAACACTGTTGGCCATCCTTGGCATTGAACTGAAAGGTGAGCTGCTATTTGACGGATTAAATGTCAGCCAAATTGACCTAAGCAAGTTGCGAGAAAGATCATTTGTGTCGGGCAATTTTATTGATGCAAGTTCGCTGTTGGTTGGGCCGTGGAGTGGAGAAGATGGGCAGCCGTTTGGTTATCGAATTGTGCACGATATTCATCGCTGGCAAGCAGCTTACTTAAATCCCGTTGATGAATTGGGTTATGAGATGGTCGAGCCTGACAAACGTGGCTTCACCTACTATCAGGATTGGGTTCAGCAACGATTTAGAGTGGCATTGAGCGACCAGATTGCGGAGGAAGATTTAATGCGAAAGTGTTTAGAGTCTTCGTATGCTGAAGTTCGCATGGCAGCGTTGAGTATCATCGCGACCATGACTGAGCCTCGGTTAGAACTGTTGGAGTGTGTTGATCAATTGGCCAGAGATCGTGACCCAGAAATAAGAGACCGTGCAAAGGAATTAGCAATTCAATTCGCGCGAGATCGAAGTTGGAGGTCCCTGTTTAAGGGCGATAATTAATGGCTCGGTTGTTAATTTGTGTCAGAATTACTTGATTGATTTACACGTTGCGGGTGCATCTTTAACGCTCCCACCATTAGGGCGGCCATCATGGTTTGAAAGCCGATGGCGGCTAGTGTGACACCGGGAATGACCCATCTCATGGTTTCCGGATAGTTAAGCCTTCCGAAATTAGATGACCACCAATTGAGCGCGATACCGGCGATCATCGCAGCACCGATCATGACAAAGATTGTTCCCAGTCCGATAAGTTTTTCTACAGACAGATTCTCTAAACTTGGGTTTGGTGGCATCATCTTTTCGCGGGCGGCGAATAGCTTTGCGAAAACAGCTAACAAAATTGCTTGCCAGCCCACAATCCCCAGAAGGCTCGATACCAAGAGCGTATGGATGTCGAAGGTTACATTGGCAATCTGAAACTGCGGCAGTGCAAGCAGATAGCCACTTGCCGCAAGGGCCAATAGGGTGACGCCCGGGCGGAAAAAACTCCATCTCGGGCTGAAGATGAGGAAAAGTCGAAGTGTTCGCCATCCATCTCGGAAAGTTCGTAGGTGTGGCCCATGCTGCTTCCGTCCATCAGGATGTAGTGTGATAGGAACCTGGCTCATCGAGGCGCTGTAAAGACCGCTTTTAATGATCATTTCCGTTGCGAACTCCATTCCCGGTGAACGCAAATCAAGACGGTTGTATAGATCACGTGTAAACCCTCTCATACCACAATAAACATCGTGAATGGGGATTCGAAACATTCGACGCACGAGCCACGAGAGAAGAGGGTTTCCGAACCAGCGATGTAGGAATGGCATTGCTTTTGGTAAAACCTGTCCCCCTCCACGCGGTAGTCGGCAACCTTGGACAAGGTCGAATCCATTTTTTAATTCGTTGATAAATTTGGGTATCTCTAAAAAATCATAGCTGTCGTCGCAATCTCCCATGATCAAAAAGTTACCGTGTGATGCTTCGATGCCACCCATCAATGCGGCGCCATAGCCTCGGTCGCGTACCGGAACGATCACAGCGCCCAATGATTTTGCAATCTCAACTGATCGATCTGTACTCCCGTTGTCAGCAACAACGACTTCTCCGTTAAGATTTGCATCCTTCATCGCGGTCATTGCCTTTTCAACGCAAATGCCGATGGTGTCTTCTTCATTCAGACAAGGCATCACGATGGAGATTTCTGGGTGCTGATTCATTTTAGTGCTAGCAAACTGTCGTCTCGGATGAGGTCGATTTATTCAGGGTCTTACGGCGATTCCATTGCAATCGTAGCAGTAAACGATTTATGAAGTATAAGCAGATACATACTGGAGCGAATGTGTGACTTAATCCGCTATCGCAGCGATTCGCTCTTTTTTCGAGAGCAGCACGGCCCACGCTGATCCAAAGGTTGTGCCGATAATTGGTTCAATGATTAGGCGGTATCGATAGTCTGGAATTTCTAGCGTGCCGGTCACAACCGAGAAATAAGCCAGAATGAGTGATAACCAAATAGCGGCGGGACGGGTTGAATGATTCAAGAGCAAGCAGCCGAGTGCCAGACCAATGACGACGGCTAAGATAGTGTTGCAAAGGACGGACTGGCTGGCCCGAACGTCGAGCAACCTCTTTGACCAGACGACGTCTTGGTTCCATGTTTGCAGCGGCGTGAGTCCTTCGCCACGGATACCCTGCTTCAAAAGATCGGTATTTGCGCATCGCCAAAAATTGATAATTCGCCGCAGCATTCTTGTTGCGAATTGACGTGGTTCTTGTTGAATAGCGTCGATGCAAACCTGTTTCATTAGCCGATCAGATTGGGCGTCACTGAGCCCAGAGCGCGTTAGTTGATTTGAAACACTCCAAGTCGCAGTGGGATCGATCTGCGTTGGCGAGTGGAGCAAGCGTTGTGTTAGCTCTTGGCTTGCCGAAGATCGTGGTAGTGCGAGCCCTGCGCCAGATCCGTCTTGGAATGTCACAATCCACAGATTTCTACCTGCGAATTCGGTGAGTGAAGGACGTCCAAATATGAGGTGATTTCGGAAAACCCAAGGACTGATGAAGAGCAGTAACACGCATGCCGCGGTGAATAGGTGAGAAAATTTGTAGAAGTGAATTTTATCCGCATGCTCAAGTTTTCTTCTTCGCATTACGTATAGCAAAATCAAGATTAAATGTGCGATCCAGAGTAGCAGCGAGATCGGCTTGGTGAGTAGAAGTGCTGCCAACGTGAGACCGACGAAAACAGCTTGGCTTTGATTTGGGTGGTGCGCGTATTTGATAAACGCGCACAAATGGAGAGTTAACAATAACACGAATAATGACTCAGATAGCGCCGCAGCATTGTATTGGGTCGCTGAGATCGCTGGGAGCAGGCAGATTATCGTTGCAAATCTTGAGAATGGCAGCCGCGTTATCTGTAAGGCAAGTGTTGAGGCGAACCATATCGATCCAACATAGGCCGCGACTTGCACTAGAGCGATAAACCAAAACGAGTGACTGCCATAGAGAAGACGACACGCTGCTAGGAACCACGGATAAAGCGGTGTTCTGTAGGAAATGTGCGAATCCGTCATGAAAAAGTCACCATTCATGACTAACGTGCTTAGTGTCCAGTATCCCAACGAGTCCCTTTCTAGGGGCACTGGGCCATTGAGCAGTACCGCGACGGATTTAATCGCAATGAGGACGATCGCGATGCAGAGTAGTGCTTGACGCAATTGGAGTGACCTGCCGATTGTTGTTAGAGTTTTTCCGGTGTTTGTCACAGTCTATTTCATCAACCACCAATACTTAAACCGTTTTTCGCTCCTCACTTACTGCTTTTAACGTCGTCGCCGTTTCTTTTTGTCTCTCCTCTCTTTTTTTCGCTTCCCTTTGTATTTTGATTTCTGGTGATTGGTTCGCCCTGGGGTCGCTTCGAGGTGCGAGGAATGATTTTTTATGATCTGAAAGAAAAGTTGACGATCCTGTAGATCAACCTTCGAAATTCGAACCGTGATTTGGTCGCCAAGACGAAATCGATTGCCTTCGCGGAAGCCGATCAGCATCTGACCACGGCGTTCATATCGATAATTGTCGGATGGTAATGCTGAGACCGGTACGAAGCCATCAACGGGCATTTTGCTGCAGCGAGCGTATACACCATCCGCGAAAACACGGCTGATCACCGCTTCAAGTGACTCACCAATGTGCTTATTTAAAAAGTGTAGCAACTTAAGTTGGATAAGTTCTCGCTCAGCAAGTGCTGCGTTGCGTTCCATATCACTGCAATGATGACCCATCTTTACGAGCATGGGGTAGGGGTCATCGGGTGTCGCTTTGTTGCTCAGCAGGTTGTCTACCAGTCGATGCACTGTCAAGTCAGGGTATCTGCGAATTGGGCTGGTGAAGTGGCAGTAGTGGTGCATGTCCAACGCGAAGTGGCCTTCACTCTCAGGCGCATAGACAGCTTTACTCATGCTTTTCAAAACCGCAAAGTTGACGGCGTCTTCGAGCGGCGTTCCACTGACTCTGTTTAACACCCGCTGAATTTCAAACCGACTCTCTAATGAGTCCGCAGTGATCCCTAGATCTTTGATGAAGTTTTCTAGTTGTCGAATTTTTCTGCGATCAGGCGCAGGGTGAATTCGACGTAGGAAATTAAGTTGCTGATCATCAAGCCAAGTAGCGACAGCTTGGTTAGCCGCCAGCATAAACTCCTCGATGATCTGATGGCTTTCGGTATGCTCGACACGAAAGGCTCCTTTTACTTTTCCAGATCGATCCAAATCGAGTTTGATGTCTGGAAGATCCATTGAAAGGGATCCGCGTTTGAATCTAGATTCTCGTAGACGCATCGCGAGGCAATGCATTTGTTCCAGAAGCTGGCAAATCGGTTCACCCCATTTTTCTACAAAAAGTTGAGGTGTGGCCAGGTACTGGTCAACTTGGTCGTAGTTGAGTCTCATGTCACTCCGGATGACCGTATGATGCACCTGAGTGTGTGTGATGGTTAGGTCATCAAGGATTTCAATTTCAACTGTTTTGGCAAATCGTTGTTTGTTGGGTTGTAAACTTGCGAGATGGTTGCTGATGATTTCTGGAATCATAGGGACAACGCGGTCGGGCAAGTAAACGCTGGTGGCTCGTTTCTTTGCTTCTTCATCAATCGGCGAATTTGGTTTGACGAAATGTCCGACATCAGCAATGTGCACCCAAAGTCTCCATCGCCCTTGTTCTCGTTCAATCGAGATTGCGTCGTCAAAATCTCTCGCATCATGCGGGTCAATCGTTACCGTTAGAAGATCGGTGAGATCGCGCCGATCCATCGGTATTTGATCTTCTCGGAACTGATCTGCTTCGATCCTTGCTGTACGAATGACTTCTTCTGGGAAGCTTTCTGGTAAGCCATACTGCCGCATGATCGTGATCGTATCGATAGCAGGATTTTTATTGCTACCAAGTCGCTCAAGGATAATGGCTTCTCCGCCGTTGCCGGACTCGCCTGGGAAGTCAACGATTTCAACGAAAACTTTGTCGTCGGTTTCAAGAGGTAGTCCGCGAACGTCTCCAACGGAAACAGGATTTGTAAAAGGCACTCCGTCAATCGTCACGCAAGCTTTACCGTTCTGGTTCTGGAAAGTACCTGTGAATTGACGCCTTGCTCGTTCGAGGATCTGCGAGATAGAACCTTCGGTACCTCCTCTTCTCGATTCGCGAATCGAGACTTCAACGAGATCGCCCTCAAGGGCTCCTTTTGTTTTTCCCTCGGGGATGAAAATATCTTCCTTGTGTTCTCCCTCCTCGCTGTGGTTCGGACGGACGAAACCAAACCCCGAACCAATTGCTTTTCGAAAATTTCCCCTGAGGGTGTCGCTCGGTCCACCGAGAGCTCCCACGCTCATCACCAGATGGTTCGAGCCATATATTAATCGGCCCTCGAGTACCAATTGCTTGATCACTCTCTTAAGCTCGCGAGTCTCGTCGAGATCGAGCTTGAGTTTGGTCGCAATCTGTTTAGGCTTGCTGGGGAGGTAGTCCGTCGCGACGACTAATCTCATTAGTCGATCAGCTAATTCATGTGATATTTTCATAGGGAAAAGATAGCTGATGGGGGTAACCTAGGGACAGGGGCTGACAACCGCAATGGAGTCGCTTCGAGCAATCTTTGAAGGTCGGTTACGGTGTAAAGAATGAGTGGTGGACGAGGACAGATGCATCGTGCGTGAATATCTTTTTCCAGCGATTGTTGTTCCCTGCGCTATTGATGCTGGCTTTGATTTTTCTACCAAGACTTTCAAGTGATTGAGGTGTTTCTTCGGCTACTTGGCTGTTGAAAGGAGTGCCAGCAGATCAGCTAAATCTTGATCCGTCAATAAGTTTGATAAACCCTCTGGCATGATGGAAATTCTGCTTGGATCCATTGATTCGATCTCATCTTTCGTAATGACTTCTACTCGATCGGCACTGAGACGCAGAGCGATGTTCTCTTCACTTTCGGAAGCAATCATTCCGTTTAGTATTAGTCCATCGGAGGTCAGGATCTTGGTTGTTTCATATCCTTGTTCAATCCGACTACTGGGGTAGAGGATTGCTTCGAGTATCGCTTCTCGCGTGCGTGTGCTACCGATTCTAGTAAGGTCAGGGCCGATTTCATTTCCGAGGTAGCCCATCTTATGGCAATTGCTGCAAGCTAATTTTGAATTCCGAAAAAGTTCTAGGCCACGGATTGGGTCACCGATCCCTAGCTCACCTAATTTAGCTTCTACTCCAAGTCGAACGTCTTCGTCTGGCATTTCTAACGCGATCGCAACTTCCTCTGCTCGCTTTTTGTGCTCGTCTGAACTGAGTCTAAATGCATTTTTTAAATAGCCGCGAGGAAGTGTTCTAGCAGCACGGATGTCGGGTAGATTGATCAAGAGCTGTGTGGTCGTTTCACCATGGCCAGAGCGAACGATTGATTCGATGAGAAGAGGTAGGTCTTGGGGTCGATATTCGTCGAGATCACGAACTATCCTTCGTGCAGCCTGTTCGCTCACATGAATGCGACTTAACGCAGCGATTGCATCTGCAATCATTGTTGAATCTGAACTTGTTAGGCTATCTACCAAAAGCACCTCGAGTTCATGACCAATGACTGAATCAGTGTGAGGAATCGTTGACGCAAGCGATATTTTCGTTCTTACGTCTTTCGTTGAATCAATCAAGGTGAGAAGGGCGTTCAAGATTTGGTCGGCACTACTCGTTGGGACATTCAGTTTTGCAATGCTTCTTGCAATCTGTACGCTTGATTCTTGAGGTCCATGTTGTAGCCACGTGAGTAGCTGGTTAATCCATTCAGCGTCCAATTGCGTGGGTGCGAGTTCATGAAGATTTTGTGCCAGCCACAGCTGATAGTCCTTATTTTGATTATTGGCATTTGTGATTTGTCGAAGAATGAATGCTTCCACATCAGGTTGATGTCTTGGTTCTCGAAGTAGCGAGACGGCTATATGCCGAGAGATTGGAGCGTCGTAAGTGCTCTCCCAAATATCCGCTAGGTATTCTGTCGAATCATTAACAACTTCTGGAAGAGTGTTAAGAGCGCGAGCTGTCGCAATCTGCAGTTCTTGGTTTTGGCTGCCTAACGCAGAAAATAGAATCTTCGAGTCGATGGTGTTTAGAAGATTGGTTTCCTTTGCGACGTTGATGATGGTGGTCAGTTGCACTTCGTTTAAGTTTTCAACGTCGACGGTCAAGCGGGAAGATTTATGCGTGATCTCAATCAAAGCGTACATCAAGCTATGTTGAATGAAGCGATCTTCTGACAGGAGGTGTGGAGAGTCGAGAATCGCGGTTGATGAAAGAGGGTTTCCAATTCGCCCCAATGCTTCGGCTGCGACGCGAGCGATTGATAAATCGGAGTGGTTCAGTAACGATTCAATCGTTTCCCTCGCTGGCTCGTGTCTGTGAAGTGCTAGAGCGTGGCAGGCTGCTTTCACCACAGCCTTGTGGGGCGAAAGCAGTTGTTGTTCGCAGATGCTGAGTGATTCTTGGTTTCCAATGCAGCACAATCCCCAGATGTAATTGGTTTTTGTGTTGACCGCGCCTTTGTCGTTGGTGATCAGTTTGATCGCCGATTCGCTCGCTGTTTCACCAGTATCGCGGAGGGATCTGAGAGCCTCTCGCTGCACCCAAGGTTGCGGTGCTTCGAGTTGTTCGAATGTGAGTGCCGAAGATGTTGCGACAGGACGATGAGTGAGAGTGGTCCGATGGCGGCGTGTCGTTTGATTTGTGATTCGATAAATACCCCCGGAAGCTGTTTTTTGATCAACTCGTGATGTTGGGCAACACAGGTCGTACCACCCACCCGTATCGACCACAATGAGACTGCCATCGGCATCCTCGAGAATATCAGTTGGGTGAAAGTCAACGCGTGAAGTTGAGATGAGGGTGGTATCCTCGGTTTGGTAGGTGGAGCCGTTCAGTTTCAAATTATGAGTCCGGACCTGATGTAGGTTGAACAGGGCTGAACAGAGTGTGGGGGTACGATCCTTCAGCGTTTGTTGACTGCTAAGGGAGTTGTGCCTGAGATGAATCAAGCCACTTGGGGCGGCGGCGCCGAGTTGTGTCATGATCGGCATCAGATCACCCGTTCGTGGGTGGCCATTGATGACCTTGTGCTCCTTGCCGAAAAGTCCCCCGTAGACGGCATGAGCGATCCCGTCTCTTAGGCCTTGATGAGGGTGTTGAAGGAAGGTGCTTGTAAAGAATTTTTCACCCTCGGGGATGAATGCCATTTCGACGGGATTATCCATCCCACCTGTCATGACGACTTCTAGTTCGGTTCCATCTTCATTGCATCGATAAATATGAGCAGCAGAGGAAATGAATTCTGTTCCATTGGCGAGCATGTGCTGCTGCTCCGCAAAAGCTCCTTTGCACCAGTAGATTTTCCCATCTAGCCCGAAATAGGGGCCGTGAAGATCATTGGCGCAGCCCGTGATGGTTTGTCCATCAAACCAGATTTCACGCTGTTCGTAGCTGCCATCGCCATCAGTGTCCGTAAATTTCATGATTTGCGGTGGGATGGAGACAAGGATCGAATTTCCCAGACATAAGACCCCTTCAGGGAATCCAATTCCTTCCACAGCAACCATTCTTTTATCGAAGTGCCCGTCTTGATCACTGTCAAACAGCCGAACGATCCGATGTAAGCCCAGTTTGTTATGCTCGCTGACTGGCTTCGTGACTCCCGCTGATTCGGCAATGATTAAGTGTCCCGACTGATCCCAGTCAACCAAGATCGGCCATTTCACAAGTGGTTCGCCAGCAACCAACTCAAGGTCAAGTCCATTAGCGATATGAAAAGGAATCCCGTTGACGATTTTGGTAGGCTGTTGCCCGTTTTCGGTCAATGAATTGTTGCTGAAACCGTTTGTCGCGGTGAAGCAAAGGAGAGCATTGACTGTAAGTGCTAACCACTGTCGTTGGTGCATTTGACTTAGTCCCGTCGAGAGATTGCGCTGCAAGTTGTGATTATGCGCACAAACACTGGGGGTGGGGGCTTGGCGATCACTCAATGACAGGCGTATCGCCAAAAATGCTGCTAATGGACTATCCCTGCCGGTCGATGGTCGTCAGTGAAGTTGCACGGACGGCGAGCTGTTTTCCGGGCTGATGAACATCAGGATATATCTGGCTCATACGCTAGGTTAGGGCTCAACCAGCGTTCTGTTTCAGAGATGGCTTGACCTTTGCGTCCCGAATATGACTCAACTTGATCCTTGGTGATTCGATCGACCGCAAAGTATCTTGCATCAGGGTGAGCAAAGTAGAGGCCACTCACGCTGGCTCCAGGTGTCATGGCGAAACTGCTAGTGAGCTCAACGCCTGTGTTTGCTTTGGCATCCAAGACAGTGAAGAGTGTCGATTTTTCTGTGTGATCCGGACACGCTGGGTAACCAGCGGCTGGGCGGATTCCTCGATAGCCCTCTGCAATTAATTCTTCTTTCGTCAAGCTTTCGTCCGTACCAAAGCCCCAATCTTTTCTTGCGAGCTCGTGCAGTAGTTCTGCGAATGCTTCCGCAAATCGATCGGCAACAGCCTGAACCATGATGGCCCTGTAGTCGTCATGCTCGGATTTGAATTGTTGAGCCATTGCATCAGCACCAATTCCCGCGGTCACAACGAAGCCGCCGAGGTAATCTTTTCGCCCAGAATCTACCGGGGCGATGTAGTCAGCCAATGATCGGAAGTCTTGCTGCCCTTTTCGTTCCCATTGTTGTCTGAGAAAGTGGAATTTAGCTAATTCTTCGGTGCGGTTGTCATCGTGATAAAGCACCACGTCTCCATCGTGGCTCGCAGCAGGCCAGAATGC
>JAKMEW010000294.1 GCA_022425745.1 Rubripirellula sp. | reverse complement strand
ATTCTGGGCTTTCGCATCCAGCAGCGAGGCGAGTGCATGGGCACTCAAATGCCGATCAGTATTTGACGGGGGCCGATATCGGTGGTCACGGACGTTACCGGAACACGGTTTCACTGGATCAAGTGATTGCTGAGGTAGCGGGTGAGTCCACGCGATTCTCTTCTCTGGTGATGTCAACCAATGGAGGTGTGGGGGGGCCTCGCGGCGCACAGACTCAATCATTTAATCGGGAGGGAAGGCCGATTCCTGCCATGAATCGTCCAAAGCAAATCTTTGACGCGTTATTCGTAACAAGCGGGAAAGACGCCGCAGATACGCTTGCTCGAAGTAAGAGTGCGCTGGATCTGTTGATTGAGAATACTCAGTCACTTCGGCGGCAGCTTTCAAAGCAAGATCGAGAAACACTGGATCAATACCTCGACTCGGTGCGTGACACCGAAGTCAAATTGGTGAAAGCGCAAAAGTGGCTCGATACACCAGTGCCAGTCGTCGATGCGAGTCGATTGGTGCTGGATGCTGATCCAAAGGAGGCAAGGCTCTACTTTCAGACCATGTACGAATTGATTTACCTCGCATTCATGAGTGATTCGACGCGAGTTGCCACGTTCCAGTTGGGAAGAGAAAATGGAGAAGGCCCTCACGACCTGCTTTCACTTGCCGTGGGTCTGGGTGGCGCACACGGTTTGACACACGCTGTTAAAGAGCCAGGTGGATGGGAGAATTTAGGGACCTATAACCGTTACCAAGCTGAAGAGTTTGGTCGATTCATTCGACGCTTGAAAGAGACACCGGAGCCGGATGGCAACGGCACCTTGCTCGACAATACTGTCGCCATGCATGGATCAGCCTCGAGCAGTTTTCACCTTTCAAGGAACTACCCGATCATTTCAGCGGGTGGATCAAACTTAGGATTCCAGAACGGAAGGTATCTCAAATTTGGCAGCGGGAACGATGATAACCAAGCGGGAGCGGGAATCGTTACCGATGCTGGCTGGCGAGGAGATATGAATTCGGAAGAGCTACAGCTGGCTCATCTGTTTGTCACCATCCTTCAGCGTATGGGAGTTGAGACTGACACCTTCGCTGGATACACCGGTACTCTTTCGAGAGTTTAAGAAGATTCGTCTTCTTTAAGCATGATATGGTCACCCGACTCAACACTTCACCGGGTTTACCGAATGGTTGTTAAATTGATTCGGTGACGATGTGCCTTTTAACCTTGATGTCATTTTTTTGCGGATCACCTGGTGTGCTGCGGCCCGTTGTGATGATCGACTCCAAAGTTCGCTTCATCTCTGCAATCCGATCGGGGTGCTCCGTCGCAAGGTTCCGAGTTTCACCTAAATCCTCGCTCAGGTCATAAAGCTGTTGCGGTTCGCTTTGATCACCGCCTTTACCCCATCCACCTGATCCGGGGGCCGGAATGTATTTCCATGATCCAATGCGAAGGCTGGGGACTCCACGAATCGAGCAGCTGACGGCTGTTTGACGCACTGCCTCATCTTTTCCCTTGAGAAGCGATAGGAAGCTCACACTGTCCTCTCCGGCATTCTCGGGAAGATCGTAAGCAAGAATCTCTGCGAAGGTTGCCAATAGATCGGCTTGATGGACAAGTTGATTGCAAACGGTACCGGGAGTGGTGATCCCGTCCCAACGCACAATCATCGGAACGCGATGACCACCTTCCCACGCATCCGCTTTGTAGCCTCTGAGCGGACCGCTGGGGTAATGTCCCATCGCTTCGAGGTCAGCAGCACCAATGTAAGGAGCACAACCGTTGTCGCTCGTGAAAATGATTAAGGTCTCTTCGTCTAGGTCGTTTTGCACTAGAGAGTCCATGACACGTCCAACCACCGCATCGGTCTCCATCACAAAATCGGCATACAAGTTCAACTCACTTTTTCCCTTCCACCGATCGTTAACAGACAGAGGTGTGTGTGGCGCGGTGAGTGGCAGATAGAGAAGAAATGGTGTATCGGATTTTGCTCTTTGTTCAATGTATTGGCAGCAGCGATCTGCGAGTGTCGGGAGGATTTCTTCAAGTGACCAGTTTTCAATCGCTGGTCCCTGCTGGCTCGCTTGGTTCTTAACAAAGAGTTTTGAGTCTGCGTACTCACTAGGGATACCGACTGTTCGTTCGTTTTCGATAAAGCAATACGGCGGCCAATTCGGAACGTCGGTGCCGAAGTAGTAATCGAATCCGACGGCGGTTGGTCCGTCGGTAATCGGCTCGGAGAAGGCGTCTCGCCAAGCTTTGCGATGCTCGTCGGTGGCCACGAGATCTTTTTTTCCATTGTATCCAGTCGTCTTAAAAAAAGCCTTTTGATCTTGCTCAATTGGCCAGTTCCATCCCAAGTGCCATTTGCCGATACATGCGGTGTGGTAGCCTCGTTTCTTAGCGAGGCTGCCAATGGTTAAACGATCTGCTGAAATAACTGGGGCACCCCAAAGGCTGACAATTCCACTCTGTAATCGAGTTCGCCAATGGTACCGGCCGGTGAGGATTGTATATCGAGAGGGGGAGCAGACACCCGAGGAGGAATGGCCATCGCTAAAACGCATACCCTGATCAGCAAGGCGATCAATGGACGGTGTTGCGATCTTGCCCCTTTCCGTGTTGTAGCATTTGACATCACCGTATCCGAGATCGTCAGCGTAGATGATCACGATATTCGGTGTGCTCGACGTTTCGGCTCGAACGGCGACGGAGAGAAAGACCGTTATTATGCACAACAGGACACACTGTATCTTCAACATGATTCGGGCGGCTTGCAACGGGATGTTGAGTGAGAACGCGACAACGGTGTCGCAGACACGCACATTGTATCCTCTGTCGAGTATGGTGAGTGGCACTGAGAGACGTGACGTGTCGTCACCAGAGTCGCCAGTCCTGATAAAGGATGATGTAGAGACCGAGGATGCCATTGGTGACTGAGTGCGCGATGATGCAATCCCATAGGTTTTTTGTTCGCAGCATCAAAACACTTACCATCGAAAACCAAATTGCCGCAGCAATCCATTCATTCGGATGTGTCAGAACACCGTAGACGGCAGTCATTAAGATCGCTGTCCGATTGAGACTTTCCAACTTAACGCGTGTCCAATCGGTGTCGTTGACATACCGTAGAAGGAATCCGCGTAGGAAAAGTTCTTCGGCGAGTGGAACTCCGATCACCAAAAGGCTGAGACGGGAGAAGAGAAAAGAAGCTCGTTCGATCGATCCTTCGAAAAAATCCCAGGGGTTGATGGATTCGCGCGATCCTAAAAGATCTGCGGAAAGCCCCAAGGTAGTTAATATCTTCGTCTCAAGGTGAAGGTTGCAAATTGAAATCCAGAGCACTGCGCCAACGCAACCAAACCAAATCGATAATAAGTGAAATCGAAAAGGAAATCTTCGAAGCAGGTTCTTGCCTCCCCAAATGAGGATCGCCGCTATGGCAAGAGTTCGCGCCCAAGCAACCGTGAGTGCAACTTGAGGTGAATCGCTGGCAACGAGTTGGATATTTACTCGTTCCCAGATCGCCACGATGAAAGAAGCGAGAAACATGTAGGCGACTAATGGCCCAACGTAGGTTACCCACTCTTGCCATTCAGATGGTGATGCGGTGGTATCAGAAGTGTCGCTCAATTGCTTGCTGGGACGATGGGTTCACTGAAGTTTGGTGCTGAAATATTTTTGCTTACCGGTGGCCGCTGGGGAATGCTCTATCCTTGAGACGTGAACCACATCAAGTGCATGGTAAGGTTGGCTCAGGAGTTCTGTGGTTGGTCTGTTTGTGTTCCCTCGATGATTGTCTGCAACTTGGCTTCAGCAAAGGATAGAATCTTGCCCATGTTTTCTCGATTGTATTTGAAGTCGTCTAAAATAAATTTGCTGGTGCGATCTTTGTCTCGAAAATGGAGAACCGCGATACCCTTCTGTTCCCAGCGACGTTTGTCGATTCCAACGAGTTGGGCCAGTAGGTGTTCTTTTCCATGACTGTCTCGAATCGTCTCTTCATCACCCTCGATCCATGAACCTCGAGGTAAGTACCATTTCAGGAACATAACGAAACCAACCACCACGCATCCAGCCATGAGGATGTATTGGTTGAGAATCAATGCTTCGAGTTCGTGGGCGGATTTTTCTGGAGCCTCTGCTAACCAGCCTCGCTTTTGTGCCTCTTCCTCCCATTGCTCGGTTCCCGCAGTTGTCTGAGGGAACGATTCATAGACCTGTGAGATCTCAAGCTTCCTCGGGTAGGTGACCAAAGCGTCAAGCAGGCACCATCCGGTGCCAATGACGCAAGCGATTGCGATCCAAAGAAAGCGACGGAAGAAAGTAAGCTCGACGTCAGCGCGAATCATCTTCAAGGTTCAATAACAGTTGAGTGCTAAGGATTCAGGGTCACCAAGGCGGCCGGTCGATGACCGATCCGACCTCAAAAATAATCTCTGGGGCTATCGGATTGATTTGGCTTGTCACAGGTCGCAATAGAACGTCTCATTTCAGGTTCGGATTATTTCGGTTAGAGCTTTTAGGCTGGCGAGAGTTTTCACCGATAAGGCAAAAAAGGGGTCAGGACCCTTTCACGCAAAAAAAGGAGTCCTGTGCAAAAAAGAGTCCTGACCCCTTTTCGGGTACGGCTAGTCTTGCCGCTGTGCGGTATCGGTATTGGAGGGCGCGGAGTCAAAGTCTTTGTCGGGGCCGAAGGCAATTTTTCGATAGCGGTTTCCTTCTTTTTTTATGATGTCGCGCCATCCTTCGCTCCAGATCACACGTGCTTCCCCGTCAACCACTTCCCACTGGCCAGTGGAAGTTGGGACGTGACTTTTTCTTGCCGTGCCGTCAGGATTGAGAGTCATCACAAAAGCGACTTTTCCCGTCTGCGGATTTTTGCCGATATCCCATTTTCCGACGAAGTCTTTGAGGTTCGCGTTGGCAAGTGCAGGCGTAAAAGGATTCGCATTGGTCTTTCCTTGCTCTATCCGGTAGAGAGCCTTTTCAGTCCTCACGATTAGCGAGTTCTCATCGATTGCAGGCGATGCCAACACCCGCTGCGGTGTGAGCTTGTTTCTTCTCACGAGTTCATAAGTGCGCCCCGGTTTCAGGATAAAGCATTCCGCATCCTCATTGAAAAAGTGAATTTTTCCATTCGCATAGATGGGGGAAGCTGAGAATTGACCCGGTAGTCTCTCTCTCCAGGCAAGTTCACCAGTTTTGGCTTCGAGGCATGTCGCAATCCCTTCACGGTTGACGAGATAGAGCAGGTCGTTGATCAGCAGTGGAGAGCATCGCTGAGGCATACTGCGGTACTCTTTCCACACAACGTGTGTGTCGGTGACGTCACCGGATCCATCGCTGCGTATCGCCCATAGTTCAGGGTTATCGCGGTCGATCAGTGAAAAGACCATTCCAAAGCCGGCCACGGGTCTCGGTGCCACTGAGAACCCTCTGTGTTCTACTCGCCACAATTCATTTCCTTGAAGATCATAGGAATAGATTGCCCGCCCGCCGGGGCTGATCATTTGCGGTCCACGCGCACTTGAAAATAGGTAGGGCATGCAGAACGCTTTACGCTGATTGACCGGAATGTCCGAGAAGTCCCGACTCCTGTTCGTTTTCCAAATGGTGTCGCCCGTTTTAGGGTCGAGAGCGATGATGTATTGGACGTCTCGACCGTCAACATGAACGATGACCTGTCCATTGATGACGGTTGGTGAGCTAGCGGGGCCAGCGTTGACTTCATGATCACAATTGAGATCACGGCGTTTCCAAATGACATTCGCTGATTGAGCATCTAGGCAGGCGGTGCCATAGGTTCCGAAATGGACGATCACGTGCTCTCCGACCACGACCGGAGTGGGGGTCGCGTAGGTGTTCTCGGCAGTAATGCGTTGCGGTGAATCGACGTCAAACAAGTGGATGTCGTGAATGATCTTTCCACTGTCTTTGTGAACGCAGATCGCGAACAATTTGTGACCTTCGCGAGTGGCGGTTGTCATCCAGATATGATCCCCGACAATGATCGGCGATGACCAACCGCGGTCATGGATTTCAGTTCGCCACGCCACGTTTTCTGTTTCAGTCCAACTTTCAACGAGACGATCGGATCGATAATGGCCGTTGCCATTGGGGCCTCGAAACTGCCACCACTCCTCTTCTGCTGACGCATCGAGTGAACCAAGCACAGGTATCATAAGTGTCAGCAAGAAGAGTCGGATCAGTAGGATCGACGGTGATTTTATAGACATCATTCGAATGTTCGATTCGGGAAAAGCGTTGGCCGTAAAGCTTGCCTGCGAACGGGTGGCGGAAGAATGTACCGCACGAGACAGTGCCGCTTGTCTTATCCGAATCGCAGGTGCATGCGAATATTGCACGGCAACTATCTTACCAAAGATTCTCTTATTCTTGGTTGGGAGTTCCGCTGGGCGATCTAGCCAAGGTGCGAGTGTTTTGTTACACGAGTATCGCCGGAAAACGCATGGCCGGCGATTGAATTTCGTAACCTGATTCGACGTTGCTTGATGACGGGAAAATAGACTTATTGGAGCCCTTGAGTAGGATGACGTGATGGGTGCAAAATTGACTCAAGATGAGCGTATCGCCAAGATGACCTTTTCGTCCGTCTACCCACATTACCTAGCCAAGGTGGAGAAGAAAGGAAGGACGAGGG
>JAKMEW010000252.1 GCA_022425745.1 Rubripirellula sp. | reverse complement strand
GCTTTGCGGTCGACCTCCCGACTCGCCGTAATCTGCTCCGGAGCCATGTAGTCCAGAGTGCCCATGATCTGCCCAACCGAGGTCAATTGGTCGGTGACGACGACATTCGCAGTTGATTCAAATTCTAAGTTGTTCAGGTTGGCTAAACCGAGGTCGAGCAACTTCACGCTTCCATCGAGTGCCAGCATGATGTTTGATGGTTTAACGTCGCGATGAACCAGTCCCTTATCGTGTGCCTGCTGCAGTCCGATTGCCGTCTGTCTCACGATTTCACACGCATCGGCTACGTTGAGAGGCCCTCGGGCATGGATAATCCGGGCATGGATAATCCGGGCAAGGTCAGCTCCGTGGATCAGTTCCATGACGAGAAAGTGGTGGCCGTCGATCGTGCCAGCATCGGATGCACTAACGACGTTCGGGTGATTGACCTTTCCGACGGCTCGCATTTCCTGTCGGAATCGGCTCACGGATTGCTTGGACCGCAACTTATCGCTCGGCAGGATCTTGAGCGCGACATGCTTCGCCAAATGGATATGAACCGCCTGATAGACCGTCCCCATTCCCCCTGCGCCGATCTTCTTCACCAGGCGGTAATCGCGCAGCCGCATGCCCATTTCCAAAGGGTACTCGACATCAGCAGAGGCGATCGCGTCCGCCTGACTGAACTGTACAGCATTGCGAAGTTGCTCGAACTCTGGCTCTTGGAGAAGGCGTTCGGTACGGACAAATTCGCACACCTCATTCACCAAATGGTTTTGCTCGCCCTCCATCGTCGTCAAAACGTGATCGCAGTTCGAGCAGCCCTCGATGTGGTCCAAGATCTTCTCAGACTCGGTGTCGTTCATCGATCCTTCGAGATACTCGCTAATCCGATCTTGGGAAGGACATGTCAAGTTCATGGAGCCAATCCAGAAAGTTGTGTTATTCGAGTCATTTACATGAACAACACAGCAGCGTCACACCTACAGGCGAAAAAGTCTGCTCCCAGCCGTTTTCCATCGTCATAAACACTGAAGCAGTAGGCATTTAAAGGTTACTGGAAATCTCCCAGATCGCGTCGCAATCGTTGAATGACGCGATACTTTGCCTGACGAACGGCGCCGGGCCGCATCTTGAGTTGTTTGGCGACTTCAACGGCGGGATTCCCCTCGACTACGACCAGCCAGAAGCATTTCCAGGTGCGATCGTCAAAGTTGTCGCGGGCGGCATCAAGTGCCATCTGCATCGCAGAATCACGGACAACCGACGAGGTTCCAGAAAGCGATTCCTCGTCGACCAAATCGGGCTCCTGCGAGAGCCGCAGCTGAATCGATGTGCCGCCTGCCGCCCGTGGTCCACGAAGCGTTCGCGTAAGATGGTTGCGAATTAGATTCCGCGTGATGGTGAAGAGCCAACCTCGAAAACTGCCGTCACCACCAAGTTGAGTGAAGGTCGCTATTGATCGGTTTACCGCTTGAAAAACCTGTTGTGACACGTCACGAGCATCTGCCGACTGCAGATCGCATTTTCGACACCACGCATAAATCAATGGCGCATATTCATTAACAAACCGAGCCCACGCTTGCTCATCGTGCGCACGAATTCCCCTGACCAAACCGTTGTCGGTTGAGCCCGGGTTTGCGTTTTCATAATGCGATGAAGGAGTGTTCAAAACGTGTCCGTGGGCCTGAAACCAACTACTATCTCAATACCGAGCCTAGCTTAACACCTTGGCAACTCACGATGCATCACCCGACCAGATTTCGGCTGGGATGCAAGTCGCTTCGGTCGCTTCACACATGCACCATTTTTGCAATGATACGCTAGCCACCAAGGCTTGGATTTTATTCAGAGTGACTGATTCATTCCATCAAACTCGTAGTTTCGAATCTCGTCCGCCCCACCCAATAGCGACATCTCTAACTTACGGGGGCCGAACGCGGTGAGAGTCTGAGAGTGAAGTCGACCGAGTTCGAACTTTGGCTTCAGTCATGCGTTGATAATCGAATGTGGCGATCGACAAAGAGAGTCTCGCTCAATCATTCATCGACGTAAGTCGTTACCAAAAAGCACGTTAAGAAGCGGCTTAAAAGAAGGCTTTATAACCCCAGTTGAGAGTCAACTCGTGGTGCTTGGTCAAGCGGTGACCGGAGGAAGCACGCCCAAAGCAACCCTCCTCGAACCATGTCTATTTCGGAAGTTCGTCGCAAACCCTTGGTTGACTGAGAGTTGTGGCGAGGGTGTTGCTTCCAGTGTCACGGAGACCGAAAAGGATTCGAACTTTCATAGTTGATCTGCAAAGTCTATCTCTATCAACACTAGCCCCGTTTTTAGATTCTTTTCCGTACC
This sequence comes from Rubripirellula sp., assembly GCA_022425745.1. GTDB lineage: Bacteria > Planctomycetota > Planctomycetia > Pirellulales > Pirellulaceae > Rubripirellula. The sequence goes on along the minus strand of JAKMEW010000252.1, from coordinate 1,440 downwards.
TGAACCTGTTAAATTAAGATCACGCCGGTACCCGCCTGACAATTCTGAAGCTAAGCAAGATGACACAAGACCTGTCCGTTGAATCCTTGTCACTCCCAGAGAAGCTGCAATTGATGGAGTCTCTTTGGAGGAGTCTTTGCGATAAGTCAGAGGATGTTCAGTCACCAGACTGGCACGAAAATATTCTCTCCGAACGTCGAAGCAGACTCGAAGCTGGCGATGCCAAGGTATCGTCATGGGATGACGCCAAAAGAAGGTTATCAAACCTCGGGCAATGAAGATCCACATTACAGCAGAAGCTGAGTCTGATCTTGTCGATGGATTTTGGTTTTATGAAAGTCAGGCACCTCATCTTGGTTCTTACTTTCGTTCCTGCTTGATCTCCGATATCGACTCACTGGTTTTCTATGCTGGTACTCATGAAATAGCATTCGGTTTTCATCGAGCCCTGTCCAAACGTTTTCCGTTTGCAATTTATTATCAAATGAAATAGTGATCGTGATCGCGGTGCTAGACTGTCGTCGTCAACCGTCATGGATTCGGCAGCGTTTGGACGAACAATAGTGCACCCATCTTGATACCGTTGCAAAAATACACCTTAGCGACTGAGAATGCTGGCCATTCAGTGTGACCAGTTGATTCGTGATGGCGTGATTAAGAACCAATCCGAGCTTGCTCACTACGCTCAGGTCACGACCGCCCGCATGACGCACATCATGTGGCTGACCAACCTGACCCCTGAGATCCAAGAGGCGATTCTGTTTCTGCCTCGCGTCGAGTCAGGGCCGGACACGGTCAAGGAGATTGATTTGCGGCGGATCGCTCGGGTGATGGAATGGGGTGTGCAGCGGGCGAGGTGGTGATCCTGGACAGCTCAGAAGCCTTTTCTTCGCATGCCTTATTCTCCATTTCCAAGGGGACAGCGGAAGCTACTTTTCCACGTAGTGAATAAAGCACCCCACCGGTTCGGTCTTCGGTGTTTTCACTGTCTCACCGGCAAGCACGGCATCCACCGCGTCTTGCAAATAATGCGCGGTCGCGACTCGCCGCTTCTTACCATAACCTGCGTAAAGATTGTTGATCGCTCCGCAATAGCGAACCGTTCCCGTGCGGTCGATGACAATGGCTTCAGGCGTGACCTTGGCACCAGTCAATCGGCCCAATTCTTGCTTGGGATCGTAAACAACGGGCATCGTGATGCCAAAATCGACGACGTGCTTTTTGACTTCGTCGGCCGTGACCAACGAAGAACAATGCACTTGGACACATACCACGCCCTGGTCGGCGTACGCTTTGTGAAACGCCGCCAGTGATGGCTGGAATGCGTTGGCGACCGGGCAAGTGTCGGCGACAAAAATCAGCGAGATCGCTTTGATCGATGAATCAGCGAAGGGTGCGATCAACTGACCGTTGACGCTCGTCAATTTCAAAGCGCGAAGC
>JAKMEW010000180.1 GCA_022425745.1 Rubripirellula sp. | reverse complement strand
TCGACGAACTTGGGTCAAGTCACCAAGCAGGTGTTTCAGCGACAGGTAAACTTCGGCTACACGAATTGGAGTGCTGGTGAGCCGAATAATTCAGGAGGTGACCAGAATTATTTGCAGATGTATACCGATGGAAAGTGGGACGATCTGTGGGGTGGATATTCGCTTGGCGGATATCTGTTGGAGATTGGGGGTCGCTACGAATTGGTCAAAGGTCCCTTCACTTGGTACGAGGCGGCATTGGATTCGCAGTCGCGTGGCGGACAAATGGCGTCTATCCAAAATGCCGATGATCAGACGCGGGCACAGCCTTTACTTCAGGGCTTCAATATCTGGCTTGGTGGGACAGATCAGGGTCATGAAGGGACTTGGAAGTGGGTTCAGCGTGAGCAGTACCAGAACTGGGCACTGAATCAACCCGATAATTACTACGGCGAAGAACACTACGCGCATCTTCGTACTGACGGCACTTGGAATGATCTGTCAGGCGATAGTGAGATCGAGGGATATCTTCTCGAGGTCGATGGTGTCTACACAGCGATCACGGGCGATAATAGTGGAACCTTTGCGGGAAATATTACTTGGTTCGACGCGAACCAGGATGCAATCTCGCGAGGAGGTCAGCTCGCGACGATCGGCAGCGAGCAAGACCAGCTTCGCGCTCAAGGTATCGCTAATGGTAGGCAGTTGTGGATTGGCGCTACGGATGTTCAGAATCCAGGCACCTGGTTGTGGCTGGATTCGGAAAGTCTGGTAATCGGCGCAGCAGTTTCTGCCAGCGGTGGGGACGGCAATATCCTGTTGTCCGGGCAGTCGGGGATTGTGGTTCATAGTGACCGAACCGTTATTCAGTATGAGCAACCGTTTACCCTTAGCCGTGATCAGTATTCGAATTGGGCTGGTGGAGAGCCGAACAATTTCGGTTCTGGAGAAGACTACGCCATGATGTATTCCGATGGCACATGGAATGATGCCTCAGGAGATACAGAGTTAGACGGGTACATCTTTGAGCTGGGTTATCAATTCCACTTTATCCCCGGAAGCTACACCTGGCATGAAGCGTCCTATGATGCCCAGTCACGCGGCGGGCGTCTGGCGGTAATTGACAGCGAGCAGGATCAGTTACGTGCAGAGAACCACACCAATGGAACCAGCGTCTGGATAGGAGCCACTGATCGAACGATCGAAGGGCAATGGAGATGGGTTGTTGGTGATAATTATGTCAATTGGGGTGAGAACCAGCCTGACAATTATCAAGGCATCGAAAACTATGGAATGATTCGTCCAAGCGGGGAATGGAATGATCTATCGGGTGATGATCTTTTGCCAGGCTATCTGTTTGAGATTGATGGAGACTTTTCAGTCGTTAATGATCGCAGTTACACGTGGAGCGAAGCGTTCATCGATGCGAGAGAAAGAGGCGGTCACCTAGCGGTGATCGTTGACGCTGCCGCTCAGTTGCGAGCCGAAGAGGTGATCGAGGGGCTAGGTTTGAATCTATGGTTTGGAGCGACTGACTCTCAGCATGAGGGATACTGGAAGTGGATTGACCTTCAGGGTAGCGATTATGAGACTCTGATTTCGACCACCGAGTCTGGGCAGATTGTCCTGAGCTCTGGTAGCAAGTATGCAGACGGTCGCTTGGCCGATGGTTTTGCGAGGTACAGTGATACTAGTGGGTTACCTGTTCAAAGGGCTCAGGTCGTCGATGTTACCGCGTCTAGCTCCCTCGATAGCGATCCTTGGTCGAGGGATGCGATTCACGCGATAGACGGATCAGGGTTGTCCGATTCTGGTTCGCATGTAATCAGCCCTGACGGCTACATGTGGCTTAGCGAAGGGACGTTAACTGGAAACGATATCGATCCATTTATCCAGTTCGATCTTGGCTTTGTTCAAAGGTTGGATCATCTCAAGGTTTGGAACTACAACGAATCGCTCGCGGGGCGACCTGAGTTGCTGGACCGCGGCATTCAGTCTGCAGATGTTTATGTCGCCGGAAATGATCAGGTCTTTGAATTAGCCATTTCCCAACAGCTTTTCAGTAAAGCGCCGGGAAATGATTTTGACGACTTTTCGCAACTGATTGACATGGGCGGTGTTGAGGCTCGGTACATCCGTTTCGATAACATTGTTGCTTTCCCAGGGGCTGACAGTAATTTGGTCGGCCTCAGTGAGATTGAGTTCTACGTTCAGGAAACCGCTCGTGAATCCAGCATCATTATGGATGTGGGCAGCCGTATTGTTAGTGAGCAGGGCGACATCAAACTTGCTGCACCCGCAGACGTCGTCATCAGCCAGATCTCCACCAGCAACCACCCAATAACGGGCGGTTCGGTAATGATCATTGCAGACTACGACGGTATTTTGGGATCGAGTCCAACCTATGGTGGTGGGATCAGGCCCGTGGGCGATGCAACGCACGTGACTGCAAGCACCGCTGTCCTCATTGCTGAGGGTCGGTCTGGCGTGCAGTCAATCGGAATTGGAAATGGCGAAACGCCGTTGTTAACCGAAGTAGGTCACTTGGCCGCAATCACCAACATGGGTGATATCTACATCGAGAATATTGGTGATCTTGAGATTGGCCACATTGATCTTCTATCTGACGTGGATCGCGATCATCTCCCTCTTCTCAACTCGCGGCTACCACAGGAATCGATTCCTCGAGAGATTAGCTTACTCGAGCAAGAGATTGATAACGGTGATTACGAACATTGGCACGAACATGACCAAGAGGATGATCACAATCATGATGATGAAGATCATGAGCATGAGCATGACCGCGGCCTGTTGGAGATTGCGGGATTAGGGATTCTAGATCGTGGCGATGTTAGTCGTGATTCGTCGATCTTATCGGTCGTTACGACGGGTGATCTGATCGTGATGCCCAACACACCTGTGGTTAATCTGTCCGGTGGGTCCATCGAACTCTTTGCTAAGAGTGATGTGACAGCGGAAGAATTATTTGAAGTCGTCTCTGGTGCAAAGGATTGGGAGACTGCCTATCAAGATGCGGTTTTGCGGGGAGGGCGACTCGCTGACCTCTCCAGTAGCGAAGTTATCGACGCGGTCAAATCCATCGGAGTTGGACAAGACTTGTGGATCGGTCTTGCGGATGTGAATGCTACTGGCAACTGGGCATGGCTCTATCCAACAGCGGATGGTTTAGCCCTCCAGTCTCCACTGGATTCTAATACCGCCCAGTGGGCTGCTGAACCACCAACCCTCGGCATAGGGCTTACCCGCGCCACACTCGATGGTGACGGCTTGTGGACGGCTCGATCGGGAGATGAGACCTACGCATACCTGCTTGAGAATCCATCGCCATCGCAACTTCGCGTGCATTCACCCATTTTCACTTCAGCAGGTCTCGGAAGCGTCAATCTATACGAGGGTTCTGATGAACTGAAGATCTCTCAGCCAATTCCGTCAGGTTCTGGTAGCGCGTATCTCTACGTGAACGATTCTGGGGTGATTGTGGAAGGTCAGGACTTCGAAGTTTCACTGGTCGATTGGCTACCGCCCGCAAACGTAATGGCATCGGCCGGTGCCGGTGAGGGTGAGTCGCGGGGCATCCGCTACTTTTATTCCACCGTTGAGGCTGAGCGAAATAATGCAGAGTACGCCGATGGAGTTGAGCTTCCCAGCGCCTCTTTGAACCTTCCCACTGAGGGGCTCCATACGGTTTACATCAGAGTTCTCTTTGAAGACGGCCAATCCACCGATTATCAGAAGTTGGTCGAAGTAGCTGGGAGACGTTTAAGTGATTTTGGAATCTCACAGGGGCCATTTACCGAGGGGCTTCCCAATCAGGTCCAGTTAGCCGGGGAATTCTCAGGTGGTAGCCTCTCGGATCAGCATCTTGTGGTGATCGATTGGGGTGATCGCTCCGCTCCAACCATTTTGACCCTCGCAGAGCTAAGCGATGATTTCCTCGCATCGCATGATTATCCAACTGGTGGACGGTATCAAGTAACTGCCACTGTCACTGGGTTACTGGGTAACGACTACTTGACGAAGAACTTATGGGTGCAGGCTCGCGGAACCAATGTCGTGAACGACAGTTTGGTGGTCGTCGGGTCGAGTGATTCTGATTACGTCTTGATCACTCAAGAAAAAGACGAGGTGGTGGTTCTTATCGCGGAGATCGATGGTGAGGGAACCACGATTGATGCCGCTGGGCTGACGAATTTCACGATTCAACGTCATGGCATCAATACCTTTGAGTGGATCGATGTTGATTTGGGGGCTGGTGACGATGTGCTTCTTGTTGACATGAATACACACCACTGGGTTCTCTCGAACGGTGGGGATGGTCGGGACCATCTAACGACCCGTGGAAACCAGAGTCATTTGATTGGTGGAGCCGGCGACGATACGCTTGTCGGAGGACCAAAGGCAGATATCCTCGAGGGCAACGGCGGGAGTAATGTTCTGAGCGGAAGGAGTGGGGCTGATCAATTCTTCGTTGATTCAGTGAACAACACGATCAATGGAGGTCGGCATCAGGACCGAGTTGTGTGGACTGGGCAACCGACGATCCTCAGCTATTCGGATCTTGTGATGGCTGATGTCGAGGTGATTGACCTCAAGCAGTCTGAAGCTAGCGATTTGATCGTTTCGGACGAAATGATGCGAGCTCAGAGTGGTGATCAAACGCTTCAGGTTGATGTAGTTGACTGGGAGCAAGTCATCGCCGAGGGTGACTGGAGACTTGCTCGCGGAGATTACTGGCGAGGGCAATACGCAAGAATCTACACATTGGGAGGCTCATGGTCTTGGTCGGTTAGTCTCTTTGGCGGCTATGGAAGTTACTTTAGCAAGCCCGCGATTAGGACGGGTGATACGCTGGTGGTAACCGGTCCGCCGGAGTACACCAATCCAGTATCACCTGTGGACACGAACAATGATGGATTGCTTACCGCAAACGATGCACTTCTTGTGATTAATGCACTCGCGCGAGCGGGTAACGGTTTAGTCTCGGGTGAGCAGGTTGATGCTGTTAACGCTGAATCGTCGTGGTATTACCTTGATGTCAACGCCGATCAGCAAGTGACTGCTCGCGACGCTTTACAGGTGATCAATGCTCTCGGCACAGAGGGCGAGAGCAAGCGGCACTCTGTTGGAGGCCAGTTGAGCCTTCAGCAGCCATTCACGATGTGGAATCAAGCGAGTGAGAATGAAATAGATGAAACGTTCGAATTGATAGCGAACAGTTTCAAGCAGGCGAGTTTTGGAGATTCGCTAAATCACTTGGCTGCGTATGAAGAGGCCGCTAAGGATGAAATCTTCTCATCAACTCAACGATTTGATGTGGAGGATGTGTTTGATGATGGCTCATCTGAATTTGATTGGTTACTCCAAAACGAACTGTAGGTATCCGTATTCCGCATCATTATTTCGTGGTGCGGAACTACTGAACGATTGAAGTTTCGCTCTCCAAAGGAAAGCGATCAAAAAGGTAGGAAAATGAAGAGATCAACATTGCTTCCTGTTGTGCTGCTTGCTGTCCTGTTTACCCCGAGTACTCCAACGGGATTACAAGCTGACGAAAAGGGCGGCATTCTGTCGGGGAAGGTCTCAGGTCGGTTGTCTCGCGAAAGGGCGTCATCAGATGCCTCTTCGCGGAAGCGATTGTTTACCTCCGACGGATCTGTTTTACCGTTTCCTGCATTACCGCTTTCCGAGAGTGTGGTTAGGCCGCGGCTGCAAGATTCGAGCATGAAATGGCCCGAGCAACCTCATCGCCTCGCGGAGAATGCCCCGAATGTTCTGATCGTCTTGATCGATGATGTCGGCTTTGGTGTTTCCGAAACCTTTGGTGGAGAGGTGCATACACCGACGTTTAGCAAGCTCGCTGAAGAGGGCTTGAAGTACAACTGCTTCCACACCACTGCGATTTGTTCGCCGACACGGGCTAGCCTGCTTACCGGCCGGAACCACACTCGCGTTTCGTCAGGTACGATTGCGGAGCGAGCTGTCGCTTTTGACGGATACACTGGCGTGATCCCCAAGGAAGCAGCCACGGTAGCTGAAGTGCTGAAGCAGTACGGTTATCACACTTCTGCCTTTGGGAAATGGCATAACACACCCGCCACCGAGACCACATCGATTGGGCCCAAGGATCGCTGGCCAAACGGCTACGGGTTTGAATACTTTTATGGTTTTCTCGCTGGTGAAACCTCGCAGTGGGAACCTCGACTGGTTGAAAACTACAACACCGTCGAACCTCCCGCGGACGAAAGTTATCACCTGACCGAAGATATGGTTGATAAGGCATTGAGTTGGTTGGATCAGCGGCAGTCATTTTCACCGGATCAACCTTTTCTGATGTATTGGGCTCCCGGTGCTGCACACGGTCCTCATCACATCTTTCCTGAGTGGGCGGATAAGTACAAAGGGAAATTCGACGATGGTTGGGATGCTTATCGCCAGCGGGTTCACAAGCGGCAACTTGAGATGGGAATCATTCCCGAGGGCACCCAGTTAACTCCACGCGATCCAACGATGACAGCTTGGGAGGAGATTCCGGAGCGGCAACGTGACTTTCAACGCCGCGGGATGGAAGTATTTGCTGGTTTCGTGGAACACACTGACGCACAGGTCGGACGACTGATCGATAGCCTTGAAGAGAGGGGCCTCCGCGAGAACACGCTTGTCTTTTACATCTGGGGCGATAACGGATCCTCCGCCGAGGGGCAGCAAGGGACGATTAGTGAGTTACTGGCCCAGAACAACATACCGAGTACCGTCGAGCAGCAGATCGCTGCACTGGATGATCTAGGTGGAATCCGAGAGCTTGGATCACCCAAGACCGATAACATGTATCACTCCGGTTGGGCGTGGGCTGGTTCAACACCGTTCAAGGCGACCAAGCTGGTAGCATCACATTTCGGCGGGACGCGAAATCCGATGGTGGTTTCTTGGCCGAAGGGGATTAAGCCCGACAGTAAGGTGAGGTCGCAGTTTCATCACGTGATCGATATTGTTCCCACCATCTATGAAGTGCTTGGGATCAGCCCGCCTCAAGTGGTCAATGGCTTCGAGCAGATGCAAATTGACGGGACGAGTTTGGCATACACCTTCAAAGACGCAAGTGCTGAGTCAAGGAAGACGGTGCAGTACTTCGACAATAACGGTAGTCGCGGTATCTATCGTGACGGCTGGCTTGCGTGCACCTTTGGTCCATTGTTGCCATGGGATACACCAGCCTCCATTCCTCGAATCGCCAGTTGGGATTCGGCTACCGACAATTGGGAGCTGTATCACATCACCGAAGATTTTTCACAGACGCATGATCTTGCTGCAGATCAGGCGTCAAGACTTGCTCGGATGAAGAAAGAGTTCCTCGAGATCGCCGAAGATAATCGCGGGTTCCCCATCGGCGCTGGTAACTGGCTTCGGCTGCATCCAGAGGATCGGGTTTCAACTCCCTACACGAGTTGGAAGTTTACCGAGGCGACTCGCAGAATGCCTGAATTCACGGCGCCAGGAATCGGTCGCCAAAGCAATCAAGTAATCGTCGACTTTCAATGTGCTGACAAAGCCAACGGGGTTCTTTACGCACTAGGTGGGGCCGGCGGTGGTTTAACGGTTTACATGGATCAGGGGCATCTTGTTTATTTCTACAACATGATGGTCATTGAAAAATACTGTGGTCGATCCCAAAAGCCAGTGACTGCCGGTGACCATCGAGTTGAGATTGTCACGCAAATTGACGGCTCAGGGAAGCCCGGAACCGTATCGGTGAGGCTTGATGGGAAAGAGGTTGCGAAGGTCGATTTGCTGAGAACGGTACCCGCTGCCTTCTCCGCCAGCGAAACATTCGACGTCGGGGTCGATCTGGGATCAACCGTCGCTTTAGACTATTACGAACGGCGTCCGTTTGAATTTGAAGGAAACATCAAGGGCGTCCAGGTTCAACTTCTTGAGTAAGAGTAAGAGTAAGACTCCATGAAAAACTTACGGAGAAGGTCAGGTCTCGTTCGTGGTGATGATGCTAGTTGATGATGCTAGTTGATGATGCTAGTTGATGATGCGGGGCGCTTCACTGCAAGACTGACCTCGGTGAAGCTAATACAGCATAATGACGGCGTCGCTGGCAAGAAAAGTCGTGGTCAAGATCGACCAAGCGGCCACTTCTTCTTGTTGCAAATCTTCACGGTGGGATGACTCACCGACTGAGAGTAGTGCCTTGGCGTCCTCAGGCGAGGCTTGGTAGCGTTCACGCATTTGGGTCAACAGTTTCAAACAAGCTGCTTCTTCGGCTGGACTTGGTTGGCGGCAAGTGATGCCCGCGAACATTTTCTGAATTCTGTCAGCGTCGGATCCTGGCTGGCTGAGTAGTTGGGATGCAAACGCTCTACCAATCTCGATGCGTTGCACTTCGTTTAACATACCGAGTGATTGAAGTGGGGTGTTGGTTCGCGATCGACGAACACAACTTGATTCACGATCCGGTGCATCAAATAAGGTCATCATCGGATGGGGACTTGTTCGCTTCCAATAAACATAGAGACTGCGGCGGTTAAGTCGCTCGCCGGTGTCACGCTGGTAGCTCTTGGTATTACTTGCAGGGTGTGCCAATGCGGCCCACATGCCATCTGGTTGATAGGGTTTGATTCCTTCGCCGCCCATGGTCGTCGCGAGTGAACCACTTGCCCACAGCCCCAAGTCTCTAAGTACCTCCGCATCCAAACGGTAGCTAGAAGCCCGTCCGAGCAATCGATTTTCGGGATCGTCAATCGCATCACGCCACTGTGAAGATTGGCGGAAGGTGCGTGTGCTGACCATGGCTTTGAGCATCGCCTTGAGGTCCCAATCCGAATCGATAAGATCCACCGCAAGCCAGTCGAGTAGTTCAGGATGAGTGGGTTGTTCGCCTTGAACACCAAAATCTTCTGGTGTACGAACCAATCCCGAGCCAAACACTCGCTGCCAAATTCGATTGACGAGCACGCGGGCGACAAGAGGATTGTTTTTAGAGGTCACCCACTGTGCCAGTCCGAGCCGATTCGCTGGTAACTCCGGCGACCAACCGCCGAGTACCGAGGGAGTGGAGGGAGTTAGCGGATCACCTTCGGGAAGATCGTACTCTCCTCGTCGAAGTAACCGTGTGACGCGAGGATTGGGTTGTTCGATCGCAACCAAACTCGTTGTAAACGCTGAACGGTCTGTGGTGATGCGGTTTGCCAGGTCGTCGGTTTGGGATTCGAGAGAACTTGATGTTTCCGAATCGAGTTCGCGGTGAAAAGGTCCGCTGGGATCGCCCAACATCTTGAGTTGATCCACCGGGTCACAATCCTGAAACGACGAGTTGGTCGCGAGCGGCGCCCAAGGGTTCTTCATTCCAATAGTCAGACTTTCTAAACCCTCGTATCCTCGAATTGAAAAAGTGAGTTGATGTTGGCCTTTTGGTAAATAGAGTCGCTTGATGGTTGCTCCCGCGTCGCCGATTTTGGTTGCGACCACTTCCTCATTCGCTGGTGCAGCGGATCGCTCATCACCTGTCACGCTGGTGGTGGCATCGATGGATTTCATGGAAACGGTTGATTGGTCGCCACCGCTAAAAATGATGTCGATGGTCTGCGGAATCACACTTTCAATCAATACCGAGATCTTGGTGGTTTGCCCGGCGGAGGGAAGCAGTTTCGCATCCTGTTTGGAGGTGATCGTACCTGGAAAGCCCGATATGCTTTGAAGCGTTGCTGTTTCATCGGAGGGAGCTGTTTTCCCCGAGTATTCCTGCTTGCCCGCGTCTACTTGCTCAGCAGTGTCTCCCGGCCGAATTGGTTGTGTGAAGGAACCTTTCCACTGACTGATTTTCAACTTGCCCGTTGCATTGGCGTAATCCTTGAGAGTCGTTCCGGTCAGTTCGAGAGTCCGTTCGCGAAGCAACTTGGACGCTTCATTCTGTAGATGCTTCCAACGCTGCCAGGCTGGTTGATCGGCTGGAACAGCAATGGTGGCCCCGTAGGTATAGGAGTTTCCATCGAGCGGAGACTCATTGGTGTTATTGAAGAAGGAGAGCAGTTCATAGTACTCGGTCTGTTTAATTGGGTCGTATTTATGGGTGTGGCACCTTGCACAGGTGAGCGACAGCCCGAGGAAGATTGTCCCGAAGGTTTCTACGCGATCGAAATTATTCTTCATTTGAAACTCTTCCGCGATCGCTCCCCCTTCACCCGTGCTCGGGTTCATGCGGATGAAGCCTGTGGCGAGTCGCTGTTCCATTGTTGGCTCATCGAGAAGGTCGCCGGCAAGTTGCCAAGTGATGAAGTCATCCAGCGGCAAGTTCTCGTTCAGGGCACGCACAACCCAGTCCCGATACGGGTAGATGCCGCGTCGATTGTCTAGATGCAAACCGTGGGTATCCCCGTACCTGACTGCGTCAAGCCAGTATCTTGCTTGGTGTTCTCCATAACGAGGGCTTGAGAGAAGGTGGTCGACGAACCGTTCGTAGGCTGCCGCTGTTGGATTCTCGAGGAATTCGCTTAGCGATTGAGGCTCCGGCGGCAAGCCGGTCAAGGTTAGTGAGACCCGCCGGGCAATCTGTTCTGGAGTAGCTTGGGGTGCAAGTTCAAAGCCTCGCTCTTCAAGTTTGGTTGTGATCATTGTGTCGATCGCAGTCGTCGCCTCGCTGTACGGTTGCGATTTGAGTGGGGATATCCAAGCCCAGTGACTTTCATAATCACCACCCTGCTTCACCCAGCGAACGAGTGTTTCCCGTTCACTCTCAGAGAGTTGCTTTTCGGCTTCCATCGGCGGCATGGGATCTGTGGTGTCTAGAATCCGCTTCAGTAGCTCACTCTCTTCAGGATGCTCCTGATTGATCGCCTGATACCCGCCACGGTCCTCTGAGGCAGCACCGAGGTTATCGAGTTTCAGATCGGTTTCTGGATGATCATCGGGTCCATGGCAAACAAAGCACTTGTTGGCCAGTATCGGGAGGACGTCTTTTGAAAAATCGACCTCTGCGGCATCGACCTCTGCGGCATCGACATCTGCGGCATCGAGCGACGTGACGGAGCGAGTGAGTGCCAAGGTTGCGATGCAAGTCAAGAAAAGCAAATCAAGGATTCTCTTTTTCGATGGCATCACGCGAAGCATGTCAATCATGGCGTTCAGTCAAAATAGGTCGGTTAGGGGTCGGCAAACGGCACCGAATGGGTTGCTTGCCGAGACAAATTTACGGTCAGACTCAAGTCGCAGCGCAGTGGAAAACGGTCACACGGTCGCTGACTTTTCCCGTCGAATTATAGCCGACTCAAAAGCGATCTGCCCGTAGGGGATATCATGGTTGCGGATTCTTCCCGTGGGACTGTTGGATGACAGAAAGCGGCGATTGAGTGACTCGCGTTTTCTCGTTCCAACCCCCGAATTCGCTCGTTTGGGTCGCTGACATCGACGAGTGGGTGGCGTACGATGACATAGTGGTGCGGTGCTGAATGAACGACACTCGTGCCGACGTCATTTTATGAAACGGTTCACCCACTTTTTCCTTCTCTGTTCACAGTGGATGCCATGAGTCTCGCTACAAAGACCTCTCTTGCTGATTCGGTTTATTCCTTCAAGGGTCAAGAGGAAGCATCGATCTTGGATGCCGCGGATGGCTTTCAAAGGAGACATCTCGGTTCCTCTGGGAATCAAGTCGAGCAGATGCTGCAATCACTTGGTTTTACCTCACTGGACGATCTATCTTCTAAGACGCTACCGAGGGAAATCCAGCTGGCAAGACCGCTGGAGATTGAAGGGCCAATGGGGGAGAGCGAAGCGTTGCAGGCTCTGGCGGTGATTGCGGGCAAGAATAAGGTTTACCGCTCGTGCATCGGCATGGGATACACCGACACGGTGACGCCTCCGGTGGTGCTGCGAAATGTCTTAGAGAATCCCGGTTGGTACACGCAGTACACTCCCTACCAAGCAGAAATCGCGCAGGGCCGTCTTGAGGCACTGCTGAATTTTCAGACCATGATTGCGGATCTAACGGGCTTGCCGCTCGCGGGTGCGAGCCTTCTTGATGAGGCGACCGCGGCAGCCGAAGCGATGGCAATGTGTCTGTCGCTTGCTAATCATCGGGCAAAAGGGTTTTACGCCAGTGACTCCTGTCATCCGCAGACCCTCGCACTGCTCGAGACACGAGCGAAGGGATTGGGCATCGACCTTTTTGTGGGACCGCTCAGCGAAGTCGACTTTGATGCTGGCGAGGGGGGGCTCTGCGGCGTTCTACTTCAGTATCCCACTACCGATGGACGGATCGTTGACTATTCCGAGGTGGTGCGGCAAGCCAAGGATGCCAAGTGTTTGGTCGTCGCTGCCGCGGACCTACTTTCTTTGACCGTTCTAACACCTCCCGGAGAATGGGGCGCAGATATCTGTGTCGGCAGTGCGCAGCGTTTTGGTGTTCCAATGGGGCTTGGTGGGCCGCATGCCGCATTCATTTCCACCCATCAGGAGTTTGCGAGGAAGTTACCAGGCAGGATCATTGGTGTTTCGAAAGACGTGCACGGTAATCGAGCTTTGCGAATGGCGATTCAAACTCGCGAGCAGCACATTCGCCGCGATAAAGCAACCAGCAACATCTGCACCGCGCAAGCTCTCTTGGCAATCATTAGCTCCTTTTATGGTATCCATCACGGGCCGGAGGGGCTGCGCCGAATCGCTGATCGGACTCGTGCTTACACGGCAGCATTGGCTGAAGGACTCACTCGACTCGGGCATCATGTCCTTGGTGAAGGACCCTACTTTGACACCATCCGAATCCGACTGGGTAAGGGAAGGATCCACGCAGCGCGACAGGTTGCTGATGCCGCTCGAGAGAGACAGATTAACCTCCGCGAATATGAGGATGGTTCATTGGGCGTCACGCTTGATGAAACCGTCGACCGACGCTTGGTCGCAGACCTGCTTGCTGCATTCAATTTTGGGCACTACACCGGATTCGATATCGATGAATTGCTACATCAAGCACGCTGTGAGGGGCGATTGGATCTAGGTGCTTTTGAGAGAGTTTCCAGTTACATGGAGCACGAGGTCTTTCATCGCTATCGCAGCGAGACTGAGTTGCTGCGTTACATTTTCAAGTTGATGAGTCGCGATCTATCGCTGGCTCAATCCATGATTCCGCTCGGTTCATGCACGATGAAGTTGAATTCAACTTCGGAGATGATTCCGGTGACTTGGCCCTCATTTGCGAACGTTCATCCCTTCGCGCCCGATACTCAGTGGCGAGGTTACACACAGATGTTCCGCCAATTGGAATCTTGGTTGTGTGAGGTGACCGGGTTTGCAGCGGTCAGCTTGCAGCCGAATGCCGGAGCGCAAGGGGAGTACGCGGGACTCTTAGTGATTGCCGCTTATCAGGAGCACCTAGCTAAGGATGCGGGGATTCCTAACCGGCGTAATGTTTGCCTGATTCCCACTTCGGCTCACGGCACCAATCCCGCCAGCGCGGTGATGGCAGGTATGAAAGTTGTTCCGATTAAGTGTGATGAGAAAGGTGAGATAGACCTCGAGGATCTACGCGCCAAGGCGGTCAAGCATCAGGATGATCTATCAGCATTAATGATTACCTACCCTTCGACCCACGGGGTTTTCGAGCCGACGGTTCGCGAGGTGTGCGAGATCGTGCATCAGTACGGCGGCCAAGTCTATATGGATGGTGCCAACATGAATGCTCAGGTTGGGCTGACCACTCCTGCTGAATGCGGAGCGGACGTTTGCCACCTGAATCTTCATAAGACATTCTGCATTCCGCACGGTGGCGGTGGTCCGGGTATGGGGCCGATCGGCGTCGCACCGCAGCTTGAACCTTTCCTGCCCGGTCACTCGGTACAGCGACCTGATACCGCAGGCGAGTTTGCAATTGGGCCGGTATCTGCTGCTCCTTATGGTAGCCCCAGCATCCTCACCATTAGTTACCTCTACATCAGCATGATGGGTGGCGAAGGTTTGCGACGTGCAACGCAGATGGCGATTTTGAATGCGAATTACATGGCAAAGCGGTTGTCAGAACATTTCGAGATTCTTTACACCGATGTCAACGGTCGAGTCGCACATGAGTTCATCGTGGATTGTCGAAGTTTTGAAAAATCTGCAGGGGTAAAGATCGATGATATTGCCAAGCGTTTGATGGACTACGGATTCCACGCACCAACCATGTCTTGGCCCGTCCCCGGAACTCTGATGATTGAGCCGACCGAGAGTGAGTCGATGGCGGAGCTGGATCGATTCTGTGATGCGATGATTTCAATCCGAAAAGAGATCGCGGAGATTGAATGCGGAAATTGGTGCCAAGCGGATAATCCACTGAAAAATGCTCCGCATACCATGGAAATCATTGGTGCCAATGATTGGCCGCATGCCTACACAAGGGAGCAAGCCGCTTGGCCGTTGGCTTGGTTGCGAGATAGAAAGTTTTGGCCATTTGTTGGCCGTATCGATAACACCTATGGCGATCGAAACCTCATTTGCAGTTGCACTCCTATGTCTGAGTTCGAAGAGTGATTACCGCTTGCGAAGGACGAAGACGGCATCGGTCAAATCGTCGTCGAACTCACGTTGTTCTTGAATGTCGTAATCGAAGTCATGGATCCCGACAATCTCAAGTTGGTCGGCAACGGATTCAAGAAGGTTTCTTGCTTGGACGTGTGTGTAAAGTCGCAGCGGGAACTCGCTGCGAATCCTCTCGATTTTGCCGGATCTCTTAGTCGCTTTGATCGATACTCGGAGCTGCTCCTGACGTTTTCTGCGTTGAAAGTCGATCACTTTGAGCGTCACGCTGACATCCGTCCCACCATGAGATGCCCGCCAGCGTTCAATGCAGTCGGTATCCGCATCAAGCGGGATGATGTGAAATCCGAGGATGTAGATTCCACCTGACTGAAGATGGTTAGCGATGCTCTTTAGGTGTTTAACTGCCGCTTTGTCCGATAGAAGATGACGAAAGGTGTTGAAGGTGCAAAACGCCCCGTCAAACAGCTTTGGGAAGCTCATTGCCGTCATGTCCCCAAGCACCAGATTGGCGTTGAGCCCGCGGCGTCTCAATCGTCGAGCAAGATAACTTAGCATCGGCTGGCTATTATCAAGACCGGTGACCTCATATCCCATCCCAGCAAGTTCTGCTACCAATCTCCCACTTCCGCACCCCGGTTCAAGCAGCGATTGGATGGGTCGCGTGGCATATTGTTTAAATGCCTGCTGGAAGAAGTTGATTTCAGCGGGTGTTTCATCGCGAAAGACCATGTCAAAATATTGAGGATGGTCATACCAGTTTGCCATGCTTTAGCGACCGATTGTCGAGTTGAGTGGAGCGGATTTGGGAGCTGTTTGGTGAATGATTGACGCAGGATCTTAGAAGGTGATATCGCCGGGTGTTGGGAGGTAGTCACGTGGCTCTGATCAGAGTACGCGTAGGTAAGCGATCAAGTCAGAGACCTCCTGCTCTGACAGCTCACCCTCGCCATTGACATCCTCTGGTCGATGGAGATCCGTGATCACGCGATGCAAATCGCGAGCTCTTCCGGTGTGCAATAGTCGGACTTTTTCATGGACACCAACAAGGGACGGTGTGTTGTAGCCACGATAAAAATCAGACTCGGAACCCGTACCTACGTCGTGGATTTTGCTATCACTGAAGTAGGCACCATTGTGGCAATCAATGCAGGCGGCTTTTCTTCCGTGAAAGATCGCCTTGCCACGCTTGGCTTCATCGCTCAGGGTGCCATCTGCATTGCGAAATGGATTGACTGGCGCTTTGAGTGTCGCGAGGAACGCAATCAGGTCACGTTTGTCCTGCTCGGATGGCTCTTCGCCTTGCATGGTTGAGGTTACGGATTTTTCCATCGAGTCCATCAGACTGGTTTGCCAACCGTGCCAAGTCCAAGGAAAAGTCTTAGTGACATGATAAAGCGGCAAGACGGTTTTAAGTGTCATCTCGGTCCCGTCATTCATCGTATCCATCGGCCGAGCATTGGTGCCGCCATCCTGATGGCACGAGTGGCAACTGTACCATTGATCTAAACTCCGAGTGCCATCATAGAAAATCTCCATCCCGCGACGTGCGTCCGTCTTGGCTTCAGGGCCACCGAGAGCGATGGTGTGTGTAATGTCGCCTCTTTCCAAGTCGACCACTTGGACGCTGTTGAGTAGATAGTTGGCGACGTACGCCGTCTTGGAATCTTGGCCGAAGTGAATCCCCATCGGACGGCCTCCAACCGAGAGTCGCTTAAATCTTTCAGGTGAATACTGCAGCGAACGATCAATCAGATCTCCCGGACCACCTTGCGCAACAAAGGGCAGATCCGGTAGGCGATAGATCAACAGTTCATGAGTTCCCGAACCTGTAGCGATCAAGGTTGATTGATCGGGGCTGATCGACAAGTCGTGTGGATCGGAGACTGCTTTACCGGGAGCGTCCAGCGAAATGGCTTCGCGATACGAAGGACCGTCAAAACGCACTCGTCCGATTCGGCTTGCAAGGACCCAGCCGCGACGGATATTGCCAACATTAATCGGATTGGTGCGGTAGACCATCCACGTGAAGTAGGCGTACTGACCGTCCGCGGATGATCGCATCTGACCCAAGTTTGTGCCGTTAGCCAATGGCTCTGTGTAGAGGGTCTCTCCGGAGGGAATGTCCAAAATCGCGATCTTTGATTCTCCGCCTAAACCAACAGCCAGTCGCTTACCTCCGGGCTGCAGAGTCAGGTATTTTGGCCATTTTCCAACGGTGATCTTTCGAGTCAGTTGTTGTTTTTTGAGATCGAATTGCGCGATCTGATCGGTCGCGACTAAGCCAACGAATGCCACATGACGTTGGTGATCAATGGCTAGCCCGTGAGGATGTTCGCCAATCTTCCATCGGTGCTGTAAGATGATTTGATCGTCTCGAATTTCGAATTGCTGCAACTCGCCCTGCCATTTTGCGGTCAAGAGCAGGTGCTGATCATCCAAGAATTCGAGGTCCGTCGGCTGGCTTCCACATGAGATTTCATCCACCAATTTGTGGTCCGATAAGCGAATCAACGAAACGCTATTTGAGATTTGGTTTGCGGTCGCTGCGTACATCTCGCTCGGTGAGATGGCCAAATCATAGGGTGATCGATCCAAGTCGTGCGGAATGTTGTGGATTAGATCATCTGAATTACTTGCTGGATCTCCCAGTGTCTTGCTGGCCTGGGCGTGCAAAGACTCCATGAAACCAATCACGAAAAGCAAGGCGAAGATCTGTCTTGTCATTTTTCACCCGGTGGAGATGGAAAAAACCAGTGGAAAAGCAGCCGAGGACAACGGAAGTGGGGTGTTAGGGCGATTGCTTCAATTTGGGCACCTGTGTCCTTCGCCCAGTTTATCTTAACGGTTCGTGAGTGTAACGACCGGCTGTGGTGTCCTGTCTAACCGCAGAAACTGTTATCGCATTATTTGGTTAGGGGATATCTCCCTGAGCTTTCCGAGCGGTTAGACTATGGGTGGAACCGCACATCGCGTTTCCCCCGCCCAACTCCTCTCCTTGAAGGGATTATCAGTGAAGAATCTATGTGTGCTCAGCCTGGGGCTCGTGGCAGCTCTGGCATTTAGTGGTGTCGCGACGGCTGAACCCACCGTGAAAAGTGGTCCACAAGCTGGCGATAGCCTCGGCGCGTTTTACGTGACCAAAGTTGCAGGTGCAGAAAACGACGGCGTCGATCAGAACGCAAACCTTTGCTACCGCTGCCGTAACGGACGACGTCCTCAGGTGATCGTCTTTACTCGAGCTGCAGACGGCAAAGTGGCTGAACTCGTGGCAAAGCTCGACAAAGCAGTTGCAGCAAACGCTGATTCAAAGCTTCGAGTTTTTGTTAACGTTCTCGGCGAGGACAAAGCGGATGCTACCGAACATGCCAAGAACCTCGCATCGTCCACCAAAGCGAAGAATATCCCGTTCGTCGTTCCTAACGAGTTCGAGAATGGCCCTGATAACTATGGTATCAATGCTAAGGCTGCAATCACCGTAACCATGGCCAGCGAACTTGGTGTCAAGGCATCTCACGCTGCCGGCAGTGCAGACGAACTTGACGTCGCTACCGTTCTCGGTGACTTGAAAAAAATCCTCAACTAAGAGAATGCCTCAGCCGCGTCCAGATTGACTGGAGCGGATTCCCACGAAAGAACGAAACCGGTAGGTTATTGACCTGCCGGTTTTTTTGCACATCAAGTTTCAGAGGGTGACAAGCGGTGAGGTTCGACAATGGAAGATAGTGGAGATCACAAGCTTTTAACCCCCGAGAGCTTGGTGCAGCGATTGACACTCGAGCAACTGGCAGACCTATTTGGCGAGATCGGCCACCAGGTGAATTGCGATGAGATGAAGGAATTGAAATCGCGAGTGATCGAGATGGATTGCGTGGAATCCGCTTTTCAAGAATTCATCGATCAGAAAGCGACCGCTTGAGATGAATCAGAAGATTCGTCTCGGTTTATTTGTCTTCTACACGCCTTATAAGTGACTCCGAACGTTGAAGCGAGTTTCACTCTTTGAAACGGTATCCCACACCACGAACTGTCTCGATGAAGTCACCAGCTTCACCCATCTTTTTACGCAGTGCACGGATATGAACATCGATCGTTCGATCGAGGACGAAGGTGTCCTCACCCAAAGCTGCATCGACTAGTTCGGCTCGTGTGAATGCTCGGCCAGGTTGCCGAATTAGGGTTTCAAGAAGCTTGAATTCGCTCTTGGTGAGTTGAAGGACTTCATCATTGACTGAGGCTTCGAATCTTCTGCGAT